>NZ_BAAHCB010000056.1:0-3281 GCF_054776215.1 Glycomyces tarimensis | reverse complement strand
GATCAGCCTCCTTCTCGGAAGCCGGGGGGATGAGCTCGATTTTCCCGCTGAGGAGGCGCACGTGTCTCTGGTGGTGGGCCGTTTCCGAGTCGATCGTCTCCCGCATCGGCGGAGCCGGGGCTGGCAATGCGTTGCTTGTCACTTCTGCTCGCCGGGAAACCCCTTCATTCGCACGTGTAGCTGATCGGGCCTTTACGGCGTGGTGGCGTGGATGCCGGCCAGGACGATGTCGACGATCTTCTCGGCCACCTCGCGGGTGAAGGGGTGGCGTCGCCGGATGGCGTAGAGGTACACCGGCCCAGACAGCAGTTCGGTGAGGAAGTAGCTGTCAACAGCTGGGATTTCACCTTTGTCCACGGCGCTGTCGAATCGCCGGCGGACGGTGGCGAACCGTTGATCGAAAACAGCTCGGACTGCCTCGGCGAGATCCGTGTTCTCGAGATCTGCGATGGTGGCCTGCAACAGGGCCCGGCCGATCGAACTTGACAGACGATCAGACAACACCATCAAGAAGTCGACCAAATCGCGGCGAAGGTTGCCGGAGTCGTGGAGAGGCGCAGAGTCCTCGGCGTACCGCAGCAGCGCGTCGCTGACGAGTTTGGCGCGGTCCGGCCAGTTGCGGTAGACGCTGTTCTTGTTGACTCCGGCGAGTTCGGCGATCTCCTCGTAGCGCAGGCCTGCCATGCCGTTTCGGGCGACGAGCTCCATCGTCGCCGTGAGGATCTTCGACCGTACCCGAGCGTTGCGACCGCCCGGTCGCGCTGTTGGTCGCGCGCCGACGTCGGTCGTCGCTGCGGTCTCCGCATTCTTCGGCACGCCTCTGATTCTGACATCTGCTTCTCTGTAGACGCCACGGCAGATTGAGGTTATATTAAAGAGACGAACTGTCTCTTTAAGGATGTGATCGTTTTGGAGTCCACCTGTCCGAGCACCCCGGGTGGCACCCTGGTGTTCGAGAACACCCGGGTGCGCGCCTCGCCGATGACGCTGGAGCCGGGCCGCATGTTCGACTTCCACCAGTACCGCTACGACCACCTGGTCCTGTGGCAGGACAGCGGGCAGGCCGTGGCAGAGCACCTCGGTGACCCCGACTGGAGGATTTCGCCGGCGGCCGAGCCGGGCTTCGTGCAGTTCCACACGGTCGGCACCGCGGAGTCCCTGGCCCGGCACCGTATCCGCGAGGCCGGTGATACGGCGGTCACGCACGACATCATCGAATTGACCAGCGAGCGATCGCCGGGTGAGAAGCGCCTGCCCGCGCGTCCCAACGGCCGCGGGACGTTCACCGGCCCGAACTCCCAGGAGCAGGCGTGACCACGTCACTGGGCACGGTGAAGGCCGGTGAGATCGAAATCGCCTACGCGGAGTCCGGTGAGGGCGAGCCGGTGATGCTGCTGCACGGCGGTGAAAGCACCCACATCCAGTACGACACGTTTCGGCCGCTGCTCGGTGACGGCATACGTGCGATCGCATACGACCAGCGCGATTCCGGAGCGTCGGTCAACCCGCCCGCCCCGTACGGCATTCCCGACCTGGCCGAGGACTGCGCCGCGCTCATCAGAGGGGTCGGGTACGAACGAGCGCACATCTTCGGATCCTCGTTCGGCGGCTTCATCGCTCTGCAGGTCGCGGTATCGGTGCCCGACGTCGTTCAATCGCTGACGCTCGGCGCCACCTTCTCCGACGCCTCGGCCCTGCGAGCACCGGTGGCCTCCGAGATCATCGAGCTGTCGCCGTCGCAGCGCGATGCGCGGATGCTCGCGTTCGCTCTGTCGGAACGCGGGCAAGCGGACGAGAGCGTGGTAGCCGAATTCCGGTCGATACTGGTCCACCGCTCACCTGAGGCGGACGCACGGCGACTGGGCGCGATTCAATGCTACGACCTCACCCCACGCCTTCCCGAGATCATGGCGCCCACTCTGCTCATCTACGGCGAGGACGATCCCGCGGCTCGGCCCGAAATCGGACAAGAGATCGCCGAGGCGATCCCTGGGGCGAGGCTGGAGACGATTCCGGGGGCGCGCCACGGAATCACGATGGAGTTCGCCCGAGAAACCGCCCGGTTGCTTCGTGATTTCGTGCTCGCCCACCCGTCGCAGCCAGCGCAGTAAGAATCCCAAACTCATTGTCACTGATGTGGAGAACGCATGAAAATTCTCGTCTCCGGCGCGGGAGTCGCCGGCCTCTCACTTGGACGTGACCTCGGGATGCGAGGTCATCAGGTCACCATCATCGAGCGGGCCGGTCGGCTCCGGGGCAACGGTTCGCCCATCGACGTCCGCGGTGATGCGATCGAGGTCGCCGAGAAGATGGGCCTCCTGCCCGCGATCCGCGACGCGCGTATCCGAATGACCGAGCAGGTGCATTTCGTCGACGAGAACGGCGCGGCCGTCGGCCGGTTGCCCGAGGATATCGGCGATTCGTCCGACGACATCGAGATCGCCCGGGAGGACCTGTGCCGAATTCTGGCCGATGCGCTGCCCGAGACCGTGGACCTGCGCCTGAGCGAGTCGGTGAACTCGATCGCCGAACGCGACGACCGGGTGGATGTCGGCTTCGCTTCAGGCAACTCGGAGAGCTTTGATCTCGTCCTCGGCGCCGACGGTATGCACTCGGCGGTGCGACGGCTCGTGTTCGGTCCGGCGCAGGACTGGACTCGGCATCTCGGTCTCTACGTCGCCATCATCGACATGCCTGGTGAGGCCGATGCCGAAGCCGAGCGGATCAATCCCATGTACAACTATCCCGGGCACCTGGCCGGCATCGCCCGGTTCAAGGACAAGGCGATCGGCATCCTGATGTTCGCGTCGGATCCCATCGACTACGACTACCGCGACGTCGAAGCGCAGAAGAAGGTCCTGTTCGACCAGTTCGCCGAATGTCGCTCGTGGAAGGTCCAGACGATCCTCGACGCGGTGCGTGCTGATCCCGACATCTACTTCGATTCGGTCAGCCAGATTCACATGCCCACCTGGTACCGAGGCCGGGTCGCTCTCGTGGGCGATGCCGCCCATTGCGCATCCCCTCTCGCGGGGCGGGGCACGTCCCTGGCGATGACCGGGGCTCAGTTCCTCGCTGAGGAGCTCGAGCGATCTGATGGAGACCACGTCACGGCGTTCCCGCGATACGAGGCACGCCAACGGCCTTATGTCGAATTCGCCCAGGGCACGGTCGAAGGTGGTGGTGCGCTCCTCGTGCCACCTACTGAGGAAGCGATCGTCGAGCGAAACCAGATGCTCCAGCCGGTCGCGGGGGACCAGTAGTAGATATAGCACGACAGC
>NZ_BAAHCB010000055.1:0-536 GCF_054776215.1 Glycomyces tarimensis | reverse complement strand
GGTGAGCCGCTTCCAGTTCGTCGATGAGTTCCGCCACGAGTTCACCGTGAAGCGGCTATGCGCGACCCTCGGCGTCTCCCGGCAGGGCTACTACCAGTGGAAGGACCGCGCCGCGGCCCGAGCGGCGAAAGCCGCCGCCGACGCGGCGGCGACCGCGCGGATCAAGGCCGCGCATCGGGCGAGCAAGGGCACCTACGGGTCGCCGAGGATCACCGTCGAGCTGCGCGAGGCCGGCGAGGTGATCAACCGTAA
Source organism: Glycomyces tarimensis (assembly GCF_054776215.1). Taxonomy (NCBI): domain Bacteria; kingdom Bacillati; phylum Actinomycetota; class Actinomycetes; order Glycomycetales; family Glycomycetaceae; genus Glycomyces; species Glycomyces tarimensis. Next base: position 284 of record NZ_BAAHCB010000055.1, on the reverse strand, counting down.
ACGCGTGGTGCGACTGATGCGCCTGGCCCGGATCGAGGGGATCAGGCTGCGCCGTCGCCGACCGGCGCTGCCACCAGCGGACGCCGAAGCCGCTGCCGTGCCCGACCGGATCGGCCGCGACTTCACCGCACCGGCGCCGAACACGCGCTACGTCGGCGACATCACCTACCTGCCGGTCGCGGACGGCTCGTTCCTCTACCTGGCCACGGTCATCGACGTGTGCAGCCGTCGCCTGGTCGGCTGGGCGATCGAGGATCATATGCGCACCGACCTGGTCGAGCAAG
>NZ_BAAHCB010000054.1:0-1725 GCF_054776215.1 Glycomyces tarimensis | reverse complement strand
GCCTATCAACCCGGTCATCTCCCGGGCGCCTCACCAACCTCACGGCTGACGGAGATCTCATCTCGAAGCACGCTTCCCGCTTAGATGCTTTCAGCGGTTATCGCTCCCGAACGTAGCCAACCAGCCATGCCCCTGGCGGGACAACTGGCACACCAGCGGTTCGTCCATCCCGGTCCTCTCGTACTAGGGACAGCCCTTCATCAAATCTCCTGCGCGCGCGGCGGATAGGGACCGAACTGTCTCACGACGTTCTAAACCCAGCTCGCGTGCCGCTTTAATGGGCGAACAGCCCAACCCTTGGGACCAACTCCAGCCCCAGGATGCGACGAGCCGACATCGAGGTGCCAAACCATCCCGTCGATATGGACTCTTGGGGAAGATCAGCCTGTTATCCCCGGGGTACCTTTTATCCGTTGAGCGACACCACATCCGTACGTCGGTGCCGGATCACTAGCCCCTGCTTTCGCACCTGCTCGACCCGTCGGTCTCACAGTCAAGCACCCTTCTACGCTTACACTCACCGACCGGTTTCCAACCGGCCCGAGGGCACCATTGGGCGCCTCCGTTACCATTTAGGAGGCAACCGCCCCAGTTAAACTACCCACCAGGCACTGTCCCCCAACCCGATCAGGGCTGCAGGTTAGACACATCATCAAGCCAGAGCGGTATTTCACCAACGCCTCCACCCCAACTAGCGTCGAGGCTTCCCAGGCTCCCGCCTATCCTACACAAACCAGACCATGCGCCAATACCAAGCTATAGTAAAGGTCCCGGGGTCTTTCCGTCCTGCCGCGCGAAACGAGCATCTTTACTCGTACTGCAATTTCGCCGAGCATGTGGTTGAGACAGCGGAGAAGTCGTTACGCCATTCGTGCAGGTCGGAACTTACCCGACAAGGAATTTCGCTACCTTAGGATGGTTATAGTTACCACCGCCGTTTACTGGCGCTTCAATTCACCACGACACCCCGAAGGGCTAATGGATCCTCTTAACGTTCCAGCACCGGGCAGGCGTCAGTCCATATACCTCACCTCACGGCTTCGCATGGACCTGTGTTTTTAGTAAACAGTCGCTTCTCCCTGGCCTCTGCAACCCCCGCTCGCTCCTACACGCTTCGTGCCACAAGCAAGGGCCCTCCTTCTCCCGAAGTTACGGAGGCAATTTGCCGAATTCCTTAACCACACATCACTCGAACGCCTCAGTATACTCTACCTGACTACCAGTGTCGGTTTCGGGTACGGGCCGAGCACCACTCGCTAGAGGCTTTTCTCGACAGCACGGGATCACCGAATTCAGTCAAACGACCTATGCTTCAGCGCTCACCCTGCGGATTCCTCCGCTGTCCTCCCGGATTTACCTGGGAAAACGGGCTACCACCTTACCCCGCCTGATCCACCAGACGGTACGACTACCCCACTGCGTCACCCCATCACTACGCTACACACGGAAAGGACCCCGACCAGTCACCAGCACACACCAGACCGAAGCCTGACACGCACCAACTCCCAACCGGTTAGCACAACCGCTATCGCTCATACGCGGCACTCGGGTACCGGAATATCAACCGGTTCTCCATCGACTACGCCTCTCGGCCTCGCCTTAGGCCCCGACTAACCCAGAGCGGAACAACCGTCCTCTGGAACCCTTAGTCAATCGGCGGACCGGATTCTCACCGGTCTTTCGCTACTCATGCCTGCATTCTCACTCGCGTCAAATCCACCACCG
>NZ_BAAHCB010000053.1:0-1208 GCF_054776215.1 Glycomyces tarimensis | reverse complement strand
GCTGTTCGTAGTCGATCGGTGAGATCTGGCCCAGAGACGAGTGTCTCCGGGTCGTGTTGTAATCGGTGATCCAGGACTCGACCTGGAAGCGGGCTTCCAAGGCGTTGGCGAAGGTCCGGCGTCCTTGCAGGACTTCGCGTTTGAGGGTGGCGTTGAACGATTCGGCGAGGGCGTTGTCGGCGGAGGAGCCGACCCGGGCCCGCGATTGCATTACACCGAGTTCCTTGCAGCACGTGGCGAACTGAGCGGACACGTATTGCGAGCCGCGGTCGGTATGTATCAGGGCACCGGCCAGGCCGCCGCGGATGCAGTGCGCGCGGCGCAGCGCGGTTTCGACCAGATCAGTGCGCATGTGGTCGGCGATCGCCCACCCGACCAGGCGGCGGCTGAACAGGTCGATCACCGTGGCCAGGTAGAGGAACGAGCTGTCCCCGACCGGGAGGTACGTGATGTCGCCGACGTAGCGCTCGTTCGGCGCAGGTGCGGTGAAATCGCGTTTGAGGCGGTCGGGCGCCGCGGCTTCGCCCGGGTCCTCGAGCGGCGGAGCCGGGCGCCGGCGGCGCAGAGTGACGCCCTCGATCCCGGCGACCCGCATCAAGCGCGCCACGCGCTTGCGGTTGACCTTCTCGCCGGCCTCGCGCAGATCGACGGTGATCCGCGGCGACCCGTACGTGCCCTTGCTGCGGCGGTGGAACGCCTTGATCCGCACCGTCGCCGCTGCGTCCGAGGCGGCTTTCGCCGCCCGAGCCGGGGCGCGGTCCCTCCACTGGTAGTAGCCCTGCCTGGAGACCTCCAGGGCAGCGCAGAGCCGTTTGACGCTCCAACGCGTACGGTGCTCGTGGACGAACTGGAAACGGCTCACCAGTTCGTCTCGCCCGCGAAATATTTCGCGGCTTTACGCAGGATGTCCCGTTCGGCTTTGACCTTGTCCAGCTCGGCGCGGAGGCGGCGGTTCTCTTCAGCGATCACGGCGTCGTAGCCTACGAGGCCCTCGTTCTCGCTGGTAGGCGCCTGGAAACGGGGTGATTCGGCTTGCTGCTTGCGGGCTTGCTTCACCCAGTTCCGCAGTGTCTCGGACGAGACACCGAGATTCTTCGCGACCGAGGCGTAGGTAGCGGCCGGATCGTCGCGGTACATCTGGACCGCTTCGGCCTTGAACTCCTCGGGAAACCGGCGATGATACTTCGAGGTCGACACTCTTCACTCCT
>NZ_BAAHCB010000052.1:0-836 GCF_054776215.1 Glycomyces tarimensis | reverse complement strand
GTGCTCGTTCGGTTGTGCATGAACGACTCTCGGCCTTCGTACCCCTCGGACATGTCGGATGTGCAGTGGGCGCTGATCGAACCCGTGGTAACTAAATGGCGAGCTGACCGAGCCGCCGCCGGCCTCGGTCTGGCCGGAGCGAAGCACCCGCTCAGAGACATCGTGAACGCGATCGTCTACGTCAATCGCACCGGCGTGCAGTGGCGCTACCTGCCCCACGACTTCCCGCCTCACCAGACCGTCTACTGGTACTTCGCGGCCTGGAACCGCGACGGCACCGCCGAACGACTCCACAGCGTGCTGCGCGCCAAGACCCGCAAAGCGGCAGGCCGCGCGGTCCGCCCGAGCGCGGCAATCGCTGACGCCCAGTCGGTGAAGACCTCCGCGAACGTGCCTGAGCACGCTCAGGGGATCGACGCAGGCAAGAAGATCAAGGGCCGCAAGCGCCATATTGTCACCGACATGCTCGGGCTCGTTCTGGCCGTCATCGTCACCGCCGCCTCCGTCTCGGACACCGCGGGCGGGTGCGTTCTGGTCGACCGCATCGCCACCGAGCACCCCAGCGTTGCGGCGCTGCTGGTCGACAACGGCTACCGCACCACCGTCGCCCAGCACGCCTACGATGCCGGGATCGACCTCGTGGTCACCCCGAAACCCGGCCAGACCAAGGGGTTCGAGCCGACACCCCGCTGGCCCGTCGAACGGACCTTCGGGTGGCTGATGCAGCACCGGCGACTGGTCCGCGACTACGAGACCCTGCCCGAGCGGTCGACCGCCCACATCCACTGGGCCATGATCGACCTGATGAGCAGACGCCTCAGTGGACGGAACGAACC
>NZ_BAAHCB010000051.1:0-708 GCF_054776215.1 Glycomyces tarimensis | reverse complement strand
CCACTCGACCAGTGAGCTATTACGCACTCTTTCAAGGATGGCTGCTTCTAAGCCAACCTCCTGGCTGTCAACGCGACCCCACATCCTTTTCCACTCAGCACACCCTTAGGGGCCTTAGCCGGTAATCTGGGCTGTTTCCCTCTCGACGACGGATCTTCTCACCCGCCGACTCACTGCCGCACTCAACACCAAGGCATTCGAAGTTTAGCTGAGCTCAGTAACCGACACGGCCCATCACCCAACCAGCGCCCTACCACCCCGGTGCAACACACGACGCTGCACCTAAATGCATTTCGGGGAGAACCAGCTATCACGGAGTTTGATTGGCCTTTCACCCCTACCCACACCTCATCCCCCAGGTTTGCAACCCTGGTGGGTTCGGGCCTCCACGACCTCTTACAGCCGCTTCACCCTGGACATGGGTAGATCACCCCGCTTCGGGTCTACAACACACAACTCAACGCCCTATTCAGACTCGCTTTCGCTCCGGCTCCCCCACACGGGTTAACCTCGCTGCATACCATAACTCGCAGGCTCATTCTTCAAAAGGCACGCCATCACCCGCCCACCAACAATCCAAAGATCGAAGGCCGGGCTCTGACGGATTACAGGCACATGGTTTCAGGCACTCTTTCACTCCCCTCCCGGGGTACTTTTCACCATTCCCTCACGGTACTCTCCACTATCGGTCACCGGACCATTTTAGGC
>NZ_BAAHCB010000050.1:0-1089 GCF_054776215.1 Glycomyces tarimensis | reverse complement strand
GGTGCGAGGCAGCCGGTCCAGGCGCACCCGCCGGGCTGCTCGAGTTCCAGCTTCCTGCGCAGCGCCGAGTTCGGCAGGCGCAGTGCCCGGCCGAGCTCGATCGCTTCCCCGGTGGCGTAGTTGAACACGTTGGGGATGACCAGGCCCTCGCACGCGAGGAGGCGGGCCTTACCCAGGCTGATCGGGTCGCCCTCCAACGTCGGGACCCGCCCGGTGTCGTGTCCGGCCAACGTTTCGATGTCGACCGACAGGTGCAGGATGGCGGTGTGCCCGTGCCGCTTGGCCGCGTTCGGGTCGGCCCCATGGGCCGCGACCATCTGATGGAAGGCCTCAGCCCGCCGGTTCGCCGCCGGCGGCAGGCACCCGTCCTGGTCGACCTCGTCTTGCCGGGGCGGGGGGACCGCTGTCGTCAGGAGTTTGGCGAACAGTTTGCCGGTGTCGGCCGACAGGAGCCCGGAGAGGACGAACATGCCGTTCTCGGTCTCCACCAGGTCGAGGCGTTGCAACGACTGCTGCCCCAGCCCGTCCAACAACTCCTCACCCGAGTCGAGGGCGGCCTGGAGTTCGTCGAGCTGGGCGTGGACGTCTTTGACGGTGGCGTGGATGCAGTACTGCGCGATCAGATGCTCAGGGGTCGCACACGACACCTCGGCGTCGAACGGGGAGGGCACCGGCTCGCGGTAGGGGGTGCGGGCGTACACGCGCAGGGCCTTGGTCGCGTCCAGGCGGCGCACGGCTGCCGCGACCCGGTCGATCCGCGCACGGGCCGAGGTGGCGGTCTCGGCCAGGACGGTGAACTTCCCTGCCGTGCGGGCGATCGCCGCAAGATCAGCAGCCGTGCGTAGGTGGAAGTCGAAGGTCGACACCAGCCACTCGCGCAAGGCCGAGAAGCCGTCGCAGTCGCGGTGGATATTCCAGGCTTTCGCCTCGATCACCTCGGACAGGACCCGAGCGTGGAGAGCATTGATGGCAGCAGCCGCCTCACCGAGCGTGGTGTGGATGACCTTGGCGCGCTCGCTCCGCTCAGTCCTGCTCGGAGTCTTCGTTGCCTTGGCCATCTGACACCTCCCTCGGTCATTGAGGTCTCGT
>NZ_BAAHCB010000049.1:0-1515 GCF_054776215.1 Glycomyces tarimensis | reverse complement strand
CTGTGTGGGCGATCGGCTCGGCGGAGGGGGCAGTGGGAGGTGGGGCGGGGATCTTCCCGCACTGCGGGTTCGCGGCGGCCCACGCTGGGCGGTTGACCTTCGTGGTGGCGGCGCCGTTGGGTGGTGGCGGGTCGCTGGTGCTCGGGCATTTACCGGCGGTGTTCGGGGATGTATCGCACCGGAAGCCGTAGTCCGAATTCGTCGAGCTGCGCGGCGAACCGTTGCTCATCAAGCATCGCGTACCAGCCCACTGTGCCTACGGCGCTCTTGCGCAGGCCACGCCCGGCCCGACGCAGTTGCTTGCCGAAGAGCCTCGCTTGGCGTTCCCGATCAGCGGCAGTCAAGCTTGCCTGCCTGCGTCTGACAGCTACATGAATCCACCGCGTACGCCCTGCCGCCGTCACCTGGGCATGTTCGATCAGGTCGATGCCTTCGATGTCCTTCCACGCGACGGTGATGGGCCGCCCCCAGTACTGCGGGATCAGGATGAGCGCTTCGGGAGTGAGCCGTGCGACCGGCCAGAACGCCAGGGCACGAGGCGCTGCGGTGGCGAAGACGACCACGGCGAGCCCGGCCCAGACATAGCCCAGGACGATGCCCCACAGCGCGACTGATGGCACCACGGTGATGACCTGGAGGAAAAGGTATCGGAGAGTGAACGAGCGGCGCGGCCGGTTCAGAATCCACATGAGGTCAAAGCCTGTTCACAACGGCAACGGGGGTCAAGACGACCCTAATCGATAACAGCCCGAACGCTGCCGCAACGGTACCGTTCAGCCGAAGAACTACCGGTGATGTCGGGTGACCGACAGCGAACGGCAACGGACTCATGGATCGCTTGAGGATGTGAGCACTCAAGCAATCAAAGAGCGACCACTGCCGCGCTTCGAGCACAGGACCGGCCTGGACTTGGAGCAACTGCTCTACCTCGAACAAGACGTGGCACAGCGGATCGCATCCCTGGCAGCCGCGAACCGGGCGCCACAAGGACTCGACCTGTTCGACGCGATCATCGCCACACTGATCTACCTACGCCACAACACCATCCAAGCCAGCATCGGCGAACACGCCCGCGTCTCGCAGGCGACGATCTCGCGCTATATCGAAACGCTCGAGCCGGTGGTCGCATGTTGTCTGGACGGCCTGGCCCTCGAACGCCAGAGTCGCGCGGCCCGTGGCGACCTGGTCATTGACGGGTTCCTCTTCCCCACCCGTGACCTGACCACACCAGCCGGGCTGTTCTCCGGCAAACACGACACTCCGGGCATGAATGCGCAGGTCATCTGCGATCGCCATGGCCATATCATCGATGCCGGAGCGCTCCTGCCCGGCTCGACCCATGACGCACGGGCCTTCCGCGAATCCGGGCTGGCCAAGACCTACGAGCAGCACCTGACCGGGGCAGGCCCAAGCCTGATCGGCGATTGCGGCTATGTCGGCGTGGTACCGCTGACTCCGCACAAGAAACCCGAGTACCGCGAGCTGACCATCGCCGAGCGGCTGTTCAACCGACAG
>NZ_BAAHCB010000048.1:0-1651 GCF_054776215.1 Glycomyces tarimensis | reverse complement strand
TCGTCCTAATCGCCAGCCCCACCTTCGACCACTCCCTCCGGCGAACCGGTTAGGCCGTAGGCTTCGGGTGTTGCCAACTTTCATGACGTGACGGGCGGTGTGTACAAGGCCCGGGAACGCATTCACCGCAGCGTTGCTGATCTGCGATTACTAGCGACTCCACCTTCATCGAGCCGAGTTGCAGACTCGAATCCGAACCAAGACCGGCTTTACAGAGATTCGCTCCACCTCACGGTATCGCAACCCGCTGTACCGGCCAATGTAGCATGCGTGAAGCCCTGGACATAAGGGGCATGATGACTTGACCTCATCCCCACCTTCCTCCGAGTTAACCCCGGCAGTCTCCCGCGAGTCCCCAACACTACTTGCTGGCAACACGGGATAAGGGTTGCGCTCGTTGCGGGACTTAACCCAACATCTCACGACACGAGCTGACGACAGCCATGCACCACCTGTCACCCAGTCCGAAGAGGCACCCATCTCTGGGTGTTTCCGGGTGATGTCAAACCCAGGTAAGGTTCTTCGCGTTGCATCGAATTAATCCGCATGCTCCGCCGCTTGTGCGGGCCCCCGTCAATTCCTTTGAGTTTTAGCCTTGCGGCCGTACTCCCCAGGCGGGGCGCTTAATGCGTTAGCTACGGCACAGAACCAACCAATGTGGCCCCACACCTAGCGCCCACCGTTTACAGCATGGACTACCAGGGTATCTAATCCTGTTCGCTCCCCACGCTTTCGCTCCTCAGCGTCAGAACCAGCCCAGAGATCCGCCTTCGCCACCGGTGTTCCTCCACATATCTGCGCATTTCACCGCTACACGTAGAATTCCGATCTCCCCTACTGGCCTCAAGCCCGCCCGTATCCACCGCAAAACCCCAGTTAAGCCGGAGCCTTTCACGGCAGACGCGACGAGCCGCCTACGAGCCCTTTACGCCCAATAAATCCGGACAACGCTCGCGCCCTACGTCTTACCGCGGCTGCTGGCACGTAGTTAGCCGGCGCTTATTCAACCACTACCGTCAACGATGCCAATACACCGCCTTCGTCATGGATAAAAGAGGTTTACAACCCGAAAGCCGTCATCCCTCACGCGGCGTCGCTGCATCAGGCTTGCGCCCATTGTGCAAAATTCCCCACTGCTGCCTCCCGTAGGAGTCTGGGCCGTATCTCAGTCCCAATGTGACCGACCGCCCTCTCAGGCCGGCTACCCGTCACCGCCTTGGTAGGCCATCACCCCACCAACCAGCTGATAGGCCGCGAGCCCCTCCCGAACCGATACAACTTTCCACCACCCCCCATGCGAGGAATGGTCGTATCCGGTATTAGCCGCCGTTTCCAGCGGTTATCCCGAAGTCCGGGGCAGGTTACCCACGTGTTACTCACCCGTTCGCCACTCGAGCACTCCCGAAGGAGCCTTTCCGTTCGACTTGCATGTGTGAAGCACGCCGCCAGCGTTCGTCCTGAGCCAGGATCAAACTCTCCAACAAAAACCTACAACCAACCACCACACAAAGCAGCAGCCAGCCAAAGCATGTGTCGAAGCAGCTCCTGACCGATTATCCGGAACCCCCAGTCTCAGCAGACCGAAAGCCCCAAGGAAAAGACAGTCAAAAACAAACCAACCAAACCCACGACCCCCGAAAGAGCCGCAACG
>NZ_BAAHCB010000047.1:0-1467 GCF_054776215.1 Glycomyces tarimensis | reverse complement strand
GGCTTTTACTCCGCTTCGTAGTCTTGCCGGGGTTACAGACGGGCGCGCGTCGGGTGTTGCGTCGGCCTTTGGGTCGACCAGGTCCTGGTCGTGCTGGTTTCGGAGCACCGGCTGGGCAGCCCAGATCGGGGCGGAGGTTCGGAAACCCTCGGCGCACGCGAGCCGGGGTCAGCTTGCCGGGCGGGGCCGGTGTCTCCCAGGGCAGACGCAGGTCGAGGGTCAGGCCGCGGGCGAGTCCGAGTTGTGTGAAGGCGGCGATGACAATCCAGGTCCAGACGTCGGCCTGAGCAGGGGTGCGGGGTCGGGGAACAGTCCACCCAAGGGTCTGCTTGAGGAACCGGAAGGTGTGCTCGATGTCGAAGCGGCGCAGCCATGCGGCCCGGATCCCATCGAGCTCAGCCGGAGCTAGGTCGGCCGCGGAGGTCCACAGCCACAACGGTTTCGGGCTGCCCTCGTGCGGGAGGCGGTCGACGGTGATGCGCGTCAGGGTCCCGTCGATGACTGGCAGTTCAGCTCCGGCGTCGATCCAGGCGGCCCGCTGCGTCAGCCGCGGGTGCAACCGGTCCCATGACCTGGCCTCCAGCCTGCCGTAGCGCGCGGTATCGCAGGCGGTGGAGTACGCCGGTGGCTCCCAGCTGTCCGGTTCGGACAACCGGTGCGCGGCGCCGTGTTTCGGCGGCCGCCCGCCCCTCCCACCGGCCGCGGCTTGGCGGTCCGGGCGAGCGTAGAAGATTCGGTCCGATCGGACCCTGGCGGTCACGATGACCGGCAGGTCTCGCAGACACCACGCCAATCGGGCCGCGTCGTAGCCGGCATCGGCGACCACCAGGATCGGTTGGTCGCCCCGGTGGTGATGACCGGCGGTGGCCAACCGTTCGACGACCCCGCGGATCTGGGCCGCGGTCACGGCCTGCACATCGTCATCCGGGCCGATCCGGGCCGCGTCCAGGATCTGTGTCCACGACGACGCTCCCGACTCCAGCGCCGCCACGACCGAGTACGGCCATCCCGGAATGAACTGGTCAGCTGATCGGCCACGCCCGTATACATGGCAGAACAGTCGGTCGGGACTCCGGTTCGCGTCCGGGCGCAGCCAATTGGTGACATCCACCGACAGCACGATCCGGCCGCCGACGCGTCCGATCCGCCCGCCTGCGAGCAGGTTCCGAAGACGGTCGGCATCGACTCGACCGGCCCCGAGGGCGTCATAGAGGGCGCCGTGTCCGCGGCGGAACACGCCGGATAGCGAGAGAGCCGGGAGCGAGGTCACCGGCCCCGGGACACAAAGCAAGGCGTCGGACAGCTCGAACAGCGTGTCCGCTCGCGCGGTCAGGCACCGATAGAGCTCATCGCGGAACGTCGCCAGTGCCCCGACACCCGCGGCAGCGCCTGGATCAGGAAGAATGGACAAACGAGGCCCTTGGAAGATGGATATTCTTGCGTCGCAACAAGAATCATCTACCAAGA
>NZ_BAAHCB010000046.1:0-13302 GCF_054776215.1 Glycomyces tarimensis | reverse complement strand
TCCCGGTGTCGGCCGACAAGAGCCCGGAGAGGACGAACATGCCGTTCTCGGTCTCCACCAGATCCAGGCGTTGCAACGACTGCTGCCCGAGCCCGTCCAACAGCTCCTCACCCGAGTCGAGCGCGGCCTGGAGCTCGTCGAGCTGGGCGTGCACGTCTTTGACGGTGGCGTGGATGCAGTACTGCGCGATCAAATGCTCCGGCGTCGCACACAGCGTCTCGGCGTCGAAGGGGGAGGGGACCGGCTCCTGGTAGGGGGTGCGGGCGTACACGCGGAGGGCCTTGGTGGCGTCCAGGCGGCGCACGGCTGCCGCGACCCGGTCGATCCGCGCCGCAGCCGAAGTCGCCGTCTCAGTCAACACCTGGAATTTCCCGGCGGCGCGGGCGATCGCGGCGAGGTCGGCCGCGACGCGCAGGTGGAAGTCGAAGGTCGTCACCAGCCACTCGCGCAGAGCCGAGAAGCCGTCGCAGTCGCGGTGGATGTTCCACGCTTTCGCCTCGATGACATCGGCGAGCACTTTGGCGTGGGCCTGGTTGATCATGGCCGCAGCTTCGTCAAGGTGGGTGTGGATGGCCGCTGCCCGCTCGGTCCGCTCCGTCCTGCTGGGCTTCGTGCTTGCTTTGGCCATCTGACACCTCCTTGAGGTCTCGTACGAACCTGCTGTTTCCGCCAGTTCGTGCTATACCTCTATTCTCCCAGGCCACAAGGCCCCTGTCATCACCCATTAGGGTGGGAAAACACTCACGTTTCCGCCGCCCGTCAGCCACCGACCACCCTGCCCCGCAAGGCAAACCGGACACCACACGACCCGCCCGCGAAACGGCCAGCGCCCACGCCCCACCGGCACGCCCGCCGACCCAACCTCCACAAAGAACCAACCTCTTCGTCGCTGACGCCTTTAGCGCAGAGCAACCATCAACCCCACACCATTCCCGCCAGCGCCCCGCCTTCCATTGCCGGTCTCCGCAGGCGCAAGCCCACCACACTCCACCACACCCGCCCGGCCAGGTGCTCCTTTGCCCTGCACCGCCTACTGCAAGACATCCCAAGGGAACGAGGGCCGTTCGAGGAAGAAGCGCGTGATCTCCAATATCCGGTTGCCGCGCTGGGCGGGCCAATGTGGCGCGCCCGGCTCCGTATCGGTGGCGAGCCGGAACACGGCCCACACGAGATGGTGCCAGAGAATCCTTGCGGCCCAGCGCAGGAGCTCGTCGCCATCTACATCGGCACCGAGATATCCTTCCAGCGCGTAAGGCACTGCCCGCAGCGGCAGCTCGGCGAACTCAACGGCCGGGTCCGCGAACATCGCGTCGCCCCAGTCCAGCAAGGCGTTGAGCGCCAAGGTATCGGGATCGACGAGCAGGTTGGTCGGGCTGGCGTCGCCGTGAATCAGGCATCGAGCGGGCGAGGCCGGCCGATGCGCCTCGATCCGGTCGAGCCAGCCGCAGACCCAGCTCGCGACCTCCTCACCCAGGTATCCATCGCCGACCAGCTTCACGATGCCGGGCCGGGGGTCGGCATCGGGTTCGACCGGCACGGCCGGAAACGACCCGGCCCGGACATCGCCCGCATGCAGCACGGCCAGCTGGACGCCGAGCTCCTGATAGCTGCGTGCCCAGGGGCTTCCCGTGTGTCGCTCGGGCGTCCTCGGGACGATGCCTTCGGCTCGTCGCACGACCATGAAGGGCCCCGCTCGGCCCTCTTCGAATGCGACCATCGCGGGAGTGCGGATGCCGAGGGCCGTCACGGCGGGGATCACCTGGGCTTCCTTGCGGAGGTCGTCTTCGAGGCCGGCGCGTGCCACGCGCAGCACGAGCTCGTCCCCGAGCAGATAGGTGTGGTTGGCGACGCCCTGGTTCGGCGCCGCCCGGATCGCCTCGGGCGCCACTTCGAACCGGGCGGCCAGCGCGCCCAAGGCCGCCGGCTCGAGCCCCGGCGTCACGCCGTGCCCGAGCGGTACAGCCACATCCCGCCTTGGCGGACGAACTCACTGACCTCGCTCTGCGTTCCCGCCCCGTCGGCGTCGCGGAAGTGTGCCCGGAACGCCACGGTGGCCTCGGCGTGGAAGGCGGTGCCGCCGCTCGTCTCCAGGATCTCGAGTCCGGTCCACTTCCGGTCGTCCGCGAGTTCCAGCTCGGCGGGCCGCGTGTCGGGGTGCCAGGTCCACAGGAGGTAGGCCGCGTCGCCGACCGCGAAGGCGCTGTAGCGGGAGCGCATGAGGGCCTCGGCGGTGTCGGCCTTGGCCGCCCCGGAGTGCAGGCGACCGCAGCACTCGCTGTAGGCGAGGCCGGTCGCGCAGGGGCACGGCCGGTCCTCGGGTCGCGGTCGTCGTGAACGTCGAGCCATGCCCCGATTCTCCACTACCCGCGCGCGGGCCCCTTGCACCCCACCGGTGCGCTCCATGCCCGAGACTGTCGCGATGCCCTCGAAACGAACCGCCCACCGGGCCCGTGCTCGCCGGAATCGTGCCGCCGTCCAGCAGTGGGAGGACAAGCTCGATCTGCGCCGCGAAGTGCTCATCGCGGTCGTCGGGATTCCCGCCGGCACCGTCCTGGCTTGGCTGCTGGCCTGGCATCGGGCCTTCGTCGAGCCGCTCTGGGGAAGTCCGGTCTCGGCGTTGCTCATCGTGGCGGTCGCCGCGGCCGTGGTCGCCGGCGCCTGGCACTTCGTCCTGCGCGAGGAGAATCGGTGGTGGACGGGTCGGCCGTCGCCTTGGTCGCCGCGGTCGGCCTGCGGGTGGCGTATGTCTGGTGGCGGGTCCGTCGCCGAAGCGCGCGGTGAGGCGTCGGGCACAAACTGTGCATTGACAGGTATCTATCGCAAATGGTAAAAAGAAAGTTAGTTAACAGAGAGCGCTCTCCCGATCTGCCGCTCTCCTCGCATCCTGATGAAAGGACGCAGTCGTGAGACCACCCCGAAAGTCCGGCCGCCGCCGCACGGCCGTCCGGCTCCTCGCCGTCATGTGCGCCGGCCTCGCCGCCGCCGGCGCGCTCACTCTGGGCGAAGACCAAGCCGACGCCGAGCCCCACGCCGAGCAGATGCAACTGCTCTGGAACGACGAGTTCGACGGCCCCGCCGGCTCCTCCCCCGACGCCTCCAAGTGGCGCCACGACATCGGCGGCTCCGGTTGGGGCAACAACGAACTCCAGTACTACACCGACCGCACCGACAACGTCGCCCACGACGGCAGCGGCAACCTCGTCATCACCGCCCGCCGCGACAACCCGTCCGGCTTCCAATGCTGGTACGGCACCTGCGAGTACACCTCCGGCAAGCTCACCACCGCCGAGACCTTCACCCAGCAGTACGGCCGCTTCGAGGCCCGCATCCAGGTCCCGCGCGGCCAGGGCATGTGGCCCGCCTTCTGGATGCTCGGCGACGACATCGGCCAGGTCGGCTGGCCCCAGAGCGGCGAGATCGACATCATGGAGAACGTCGGATACGAGCCGAGCACCGTCCACGGCACCCTCCACGGCCCCGGCTACTCCGGAGGCGCGGGCGTCGGCGCCGGCTACACGCTCCCCGGCGGTCAGCAGTTCGCCGACGGCTTCCACACCTTCGCCATCGACTGGGCGCCCGGCTCGATCACCTGGTCCGTCGACGGGAACGTCTACTCCCAGAAGACCCCCGCCGACGTCGGCGGCAACCAGTGGGTCTTCGACCACCCCTTCTACATGATCCTCAACCTCGCCGTCGGCGGGAACTGGCCCGGCTCGCCCGACGGCAGCACCCAGTTCCCCCAGCAGCTCAAGATCGACTATGTGCGCGTCTACGGCGGCGGCTCGGCCTCGGGCACCGCCATCACCGGCTTCGGCGGCAAGTGCGTCGACGTGGCCGGGGCCAGCAGCGCCGACGGCACCCCGGTGCAGCTCTACACCTGCAACGGGAGCGCCGCTCAACAGTGGACGTTCGCATCGGACGGCACCGTCCGCGCCCTCGGCAAGTGCCTCGACGTCTCCGCCGGCTCCACCGCGGACGGCGCGAAGGTGCAGCTGTACACCTGCAACGGCACCGGCGCCCAGCAATGGGTCCACACCGACGCGAACGACCTGGTGAATCCCCAGGCCGACAAGTGCCTCGACGTGCCCGACTGGAACGCCGCCGACGGCAACCGGCTCCATATCTGGACGTGCACCGGCGGCGAGAACCAGAAGTGGTTCTGACGCACCGGCGACTCAAAGCCTGAACCGCCCTCCGCAAGCGCCCCCGCGGCCGAGCTCCCATCGGCCCGGGGGCGCTTCGCCGTCCTCGAACCGCGCAATGCAGCTCACTCCGGGCGACCGCCGCGCCAGAATGCCTCGCATTCGCGTACGATGCTGCCCAACAGCATGATGTCAGTCCGCCGTCGCCATGGCTGCACAGTGGACGCCGATTCGTCGGGACGCGGATCTCGAAACCTCGAGCGCCGTCCCGTCTTGTCGAAGAACGGATGAACCGGAGGAAGGAATGCTGGAAATCAGCGCGCTCACATGGGCCGGCACCATCGGCCTGATCGTGGCGCTCTTGGCGGTCGACCTGATCATGTCCGCGATCCGGCCGCACAAGGTCGGGTTCAGGGAGGCGACCGCCTGGTCGGTGTTCTACATCCTCGTCGCGGTGGCCTTCGGCATCTGGTTCGGCCTCCAGTACGGCGGCGGCTACGGCACCGAGTACTTCGCCGGCTACATCATCGAGAAGAGCCTGTCGGTCGACAACCTCTTCGTGTTCGTCATCATCATGACGACCTTCGCCGTCCCCTCCGAGCACCAGCACAAGGTCCTCACCTTCGGCATCGTGCTCGCGCTCATCATGCGCGCGATCTTCATCGCCGCCGGCGCGGCGCTGCTGAACCTGTTCTCGTTCATGTTCCTGCTGTTCGGTCTCCTGCTCGTCTACACGGCGGTCCAGCTGTTCCGACACCGCAACGAGGACCCCGACATCGAGAGCAACCCCATGGTCCGCGGCGCGCAGCGCCTCCTGCCGGTGAGCACGGACTACATCGGCGGGAAGCTGTTCGCGCATCTGGACGGCCGCAGGGTCGTCACCCCGCTGTTCATCGTCCTCATCGCCATCGGCAGCGTCGACCTGCTGTTCGCGCTCGACTCGATCCCCGCGGTCTTCGGCGTGACCCAAGAGGTCTACATCGTCTTCACCGCCAACGCCTTCGCGCTGCTCGGCCTGCGGGCCCTGTTCTTCCTGGTCCAAGGCCTGCTCGACCGGCTCGTGTACCTGTCGGCGGGCCTGGCGCTCATCCTGGCGTTCATCGGCGTCAAGCTCGTGCTGCACTGGGCGCACGTCGACATCGACGAGCGTGTCCCGGAGATCTCCACGGTGGTCAGCCTCGGCGTCGTCATCGGCGTGCTCGCCGTCGTCACGATCGCGAGCCTGATCAAAAGCCGCCTCGATCCCGCCGCCAAGGCGCACGCCGGCTCGCTCCGAAGCCACAGCGACGAGGAGGAGTAGTGGCGCAGGCCGAGTCGGCCGGCCGCCCCACAGCGGTGATCGTCGACGTCGACGGCACGGTCGCCGTCCGCGATCAGCGCGGTCCCTACGATGAGACCCGGGTCGCCTGGGACGCCCCGAACGAGCCGGTGATCGAGCTCGTCAAGGTCCTGCACCGGGCGGGACACCGGATCGTGTTCGTCTCCGGGCGCAGCAGCGCCTCCCGCGCCGACACCAGGCGCTGGCTCGAACTGCACGTCGGCGTCCCGATCGCGGCGCTCCACATGCGCGAGCAGGGCGACCGGCGGCGCGACGCCGACCTGAAAGAGGAGCTCTACCGGCGGCACATCGAACCGCGCTTCGAGGTGCTGTGGGTGCTCGACGACCGGGACCAGACCGTGGAGCGGTGGCGCTCACTCGGGCTCACCTGCCTTCAGGTGGCCGAGGGGGACTTCTAGGACCGCAGGACCGTCACTCGCCGAGGGCGATGACGGTCTTGACGTCGCCGGGCTCGGCGCGGAAGGCCCGCCCGTAGTCCGAGAGCCGGACGCGCCGGGTGATCAGTCGCGAGAGCCAGCCCTTGTCGGCGGCGGCGAGCACCCGCGCGGCCTCGGCGCAGTGGCCGAGGTTGGCGTTGACCGAGCCGACCACGGCGTCGTTCTCCAGAACGATCTCGCGGTTGATGGCCCCGGCGTCGACGCTCACGCGCCTCCCGGCCGGGGAGACGCCGGTCAGGCACACGACGCCGAACGCGCCGGTGGCGGCGATCGCGTCGAACACGACCGAGCTGGCGCCGGTGGCCTCGATGACGACGTCCGGCTCGGCGACCCGCACGGCCGCGTCGACGCCGTCGTGGTGGTAGGTCGCGCCGAGGTCCCGGACGAGCCCGGGTTTGGGGCCTTCGGTGACGATGTCGAGGACGTGGACGTCCAGGCCCCGCTGAGCGCCGATGAGCGCGGCGAGCAGCCCGATCGGCCCCGCCCCGGTGACCAGGACCGTTCGCGGCTCGAACCAGGAGCGCCCGCCGACCTTGTCGATCTGCTCCCAGGCCTTGGCGACGACGCTGGTCGGCTCCAGGAGCACACCCGCCTCGGACAGGCCCGGGTCGAGCTTGACGGCGTAGTCGGCCTCGACGGTCCACGCCTCGCTGCCGTAGCCGTCGAGCTGCTTGATGCCGCGTTCGACGTAGCCGCCGTTGCGGCACGCGTCGAACTGGCCGCGCTCGCACGCCCCGCACGGGACCGGGTCGGGGCGCCGCACCACGCCGACGACGAGGTCGCCCGGCGCGAAACCGCTGCCGTCGGGAGCGGCTCGGACGCGTCCGAGCGACTCGTGGCCGATGACGAGGCGGTCGGCCCTGGGCGGGGCCCACCCGTAGTCGCCCGCGACGATCTCCTTGTCGGTGCCGCACACGCCCATGGCGAGGCCGTCCACGAGCAGCTCGCCCTCGGCGGGCTCCGGCTCGGGGACTTCGGCCAGTTCCAGGGAGTTCTTTCGTCCGGGGACGGTGGTCAAGGCGCGCATGGCGTTCACTCCCTCTCGTCGGAATCCTGGTCCTCTTCGACGGCGTGCGGGGACGTCGCCGGGTGCGCGCCGCTGAGGTGGCGGGCGGAGTTGACCAGCCCCACGTGGCTGTACGCCTGCGGGGTGTTGCCCAGGTGCCGGCCGGTGACGGCGTCGTACTCCTCGCTGAGCAGCCCGAGGTCGTTGCGCACGTCGAGCAGCCGCTCGAACAGCGCTCTCGCCTCGTGCTCGCGTCCGGTCGCGTGTAGGGCGTCGACCATCCAGAACGAGCAGACGATGAAGGAGCCCTCGTCGCCGGGGAGACCGTCGACGCCGCCGTCGGCGCTGGGGTCGTAGCGCAGGATGAAGCCGTCGCGGGACAGGGAGCGCCATACCGCCTCGACGGTGCCGACGATGCGGGAGTCGTTCCAGGGCAGGAACCCGACCCTGGGAAGCAGCAGCAGGGCCGCGTCGACGCCCTTGGAGCCGTATGACTGCGTGAACGTCCCGCGGTCGGCGTCGAAGCCGCGGTCGCAGACCTCGGCGTGGATCCGCGAGCACAGCCGCTTCCACCTGTCGACGGGTCCGTGGAGCCCGAACCGCTCGACGGCCTGGACGGCCCGGTCGAACGCGGCCCACGCCATGACCTTGGAGTGGACGAAGTGCCGGCGGTCGCCGCGGACCTCCCAGAGGCTGTCGTCGGGCCGCTGCCAGTTGTCTTCGAGGAAGTCCAGCAGGGCCAACTGGAGGTCCCATGCCTCCTCGTGGAGATGGACACCCGATTCACGGGCGATGTGGAGGCCGTCGAGGATCTCACCCCACACGTCGAGCTGGAACTGACCGGTGGCGGCGTTGCCGATCCGCACCGGCGCCGAGCCCTCGTAGCCGGGGAGCCAGTCGAGGGTGTGCTCGGGCAGCCAGCGGTGGCCGTCGAGGCCGTACATGATCTGGAGTTCGGCCGGGTTGCCGGCGGCGGCGCGCAGGAGCCACTCGCGCCACTCCGTCGCCTCCTCTATGAAGCCGGTGCCCAGCAGCGCCTGGAGGGTGTAGGTGGCGTCGCGCAGCCAGCAGAACCGGTAGTCCCAGTTGCGGATGCCGCCGAGGTCCTCGGGAAGGGAGGTCGTGGGGGCGGCGACGATGCCGCCGGTCGGGGCGTAGGTGAGGGCCTTGAGGATGATGAGCGAGCGGCGGACGGCCTCGTCCCATTGGCCTTCGTAGCGGAGGTGGCTGATCCAGTCGTGCCAGAACGACTCGGTGTCGGCGAGCGCGGTATCGGGGTCGGCCGGCACCGGGCGGCCTTCGTGGGACGGCTTGTGGGTGAGCACGAAGGAGACGCGCTCGCCGGCCGAGACGCTGAATTCGGCGGTCGCGGTGGCGTTGTC
Organism: Glycomyces tarimensis; assembly: GCF_054776215.1. Classification (NCBI taxonomy): domain Bacteria; kingdom Bacillati; phylum Actinomycetota; class Actinomycetes; order Glycomycetales; family Glycomycetaceae; genus Glycomyces; species Glycomyces tarimensis. The sequence continues at coordinate 4,996 of NZ_BAAHCB010000046.1, read as the reverse complement.
GATCTCGACGGGCACTTCCGAGTGGAGCCATGCGGCGTCGGGCCCGGCGATGGCGGACAGCTGGCCGTCGACGCAGCGGGTCCACGGCTCGTCGCGGCCGTAGCCGAAACGCAGTCGCATGAGGGTCCGCATGGGGACGCGGCCGCTGAGACCCTCGACGACGCGGACGACGTCGGCGGCACCGTTGCGCGGGGGCATCGCGTCGGTGACGCGGACGCTCCCTTCCGGTGTGTCCCATTCGGTTTCGAGGATGAGCGTGTCGTCTCGGTAGCGGCGGCGCGTGCATCGGCCGCCCGCGACGGGCTCCAGGCGCCAGCACCCGTGGCTCTCGTCGCCGAGCAGGGCCGCGAAGCAGGCCGGCGAGTCGAACCGGGGCAGGCACAACCAGTCGATCGAGCCGTCGGCGCCGACCAGCGCGGCGGTTTGGAGGTCCCCGAGCATGCCGTAGTCTTCGATCCGCAAAGTCACACTTCACCTTCCCACAACGGATACGCTGCCGCCGTACTTGATCGCTTACCCGCCTTGGGAATTTGTATGCCCGTCGAGGGCGGCGAGGCGGTCGGGGCCGGCCAGGAGTCGATGGCGGTGATCCGGTCGCCGTCGACGGTGAAGGCCATGCGCGGTGACGGTGGTCAGCCAGCCGCCGAGGTTCTCGACCTCGTCGATCTCGGCGCGGCCGGCCCGCAGCCACGCCTCCTGGAGCGCGTCGCCGGCCTCGCTGAGCGAGCCGAGCATCCGGTGGGCGAGGGCCCGCAGCCATGTCCGGTGCTCCTCGAAACGCTCGACCGGCTCGGTCGGTTCCCTCATCTTCGCAACGTAACCGACGCTCGCTCCGGGGCGCACGGCGACGGCGGACGAGGTGCGGCAAGCGTTAGCCTAAGGTTCGACAAGGTTGAGGAGGCGGTCGTGACACGACGGTTCACACGGCACGAACGGCGGGCGGTACGGGATCTGGGCGGCGTCTGGGACTTCGCGTTCCTCGGGGACGTCGATCCGGGCGAGGTGGACGTGCACGCGATCGAGTACGACGACGTCATGGCCGTCCCGGGCTCCTTCGACGCCACCCCGGCGTACGCGGGCCGGCGCGGTCTGGCGGCCTACCGGACGCGGGTGCGTGTCGAGGCGGCCGGGCGGCACCGGCTGGCCTTCGGCGCCGTCCACCACTGGTGCCGGGTCTTCTGGGGCGCCGCGCCGATCCGCGACCATGCCGGGGGCTTCACCGGCTTCGCGGCCGACGTGGAGCACGCCGAGCCGGGGACCATCGACGTGACCGTGCTGGTCGACAACCGGTTCGACGAGCGCTCGCCGATGCACCTGGAGTATTTCGACTGGTACCACTTCGGCGGCATCACCAGGCCCGTCGAGCTGCATCGCCTTGGGGACGCGTGGATCGAGGGCCTCGGCTTCGCCACCGAGGACCTCGGGACGCGGCGCGTGTCGCTGCGCGTCGACTACCGAGGCGAGGCGCGAGGCGTCCCGCTCGTCGTCGAATGCGGCGACCGCCGGATCCTGGCGGAGTCGGTCGACCTCGACGGGGCCGGAAGCCTGGAGCGGACCTTCGAGCTGCCCGGGGCGGCGCTGTGGTCGCCGTCGAGCCCGGCCCTGCACCTGCTGCGGGTCCGCTTGGGCGAGGACGACATGTGCGAGCGCGTCGGCCTGCGGCAGGTGAGCGCCGAGGGCGGCCGCATCGCCGTCAACGGCGAGGCGGTGACGTTGTGGGGCGTCAACCGGCACGAGTCCCACCCGCAGTTCGGGCACGCGCAGCCGGTCGGGCTGCTCGTCGCCGACGTCCAGCAGATCAAGGACCTCGGCTGCAACTTCGTGCGCGGCAGCCACTATCCGCAGGATCCGCTGTTCCTGGATCTGTGCGACGAGGCCGGGATCTGCGTGTGGAGCGAGTCGATCGGCTGGCAGTACCCCGTCGAGCGCCTGACCGACCCGGGCTTCGTCGCCGCGCAGCTCGACCACATCGACGAGATGGTGGCCGTCGCGCGCAACCGGCCGTCGGTGATCATGTGGGGCGTCCTCAACGAGAGCCCCAGCCATGAGCCCGAGGTCCGCCCGGCCTATGAGCGGCTGCTCGGGCGCCTGCGCGAACTGGACGAGACCAGGCCGGTCACCTACGCCTCCAACCACGTTTACGACGACGTGTGCCTCGATCTGGTCGACGTGGTCGCGGTGAACTGCTATCCGGGCTGGTATTGGGCGGCATCGACGACATCCCCGCCGAGCTCGACCGGATCGCCGCGCACGTCGACGAGGCCGGGCACGCGGACAAGCCGCTCATCATCTCCGAGATCGGCGCCGGCGCCGTGCCCGGTTGGCGCGACCAGCACCACGGCATGTGGACCGAGCAGTACCAGGCGGAGCTGCTGGAGACGGTGATCGGCCACATCGCCGACGGGCAGGACCGGATCTCGGGACTCGGCATCTGGGTCCTGGGCGACTTCCGCACCACAGAGGAGAAGGAGATGTCGCTGAAGCGGGCTCGCGGCTACAACGACAAGGGCATCCTCGACGAATACCGGCGGCCCAAGCAGGCGCACGCCGTGGTGCGCCGCCGGTACCGCCGGTTCGCCCAGTAGCGCGTCAGGCCAGGTCCACCGAGAGCTCGGTGCGGCCGGGCTCCTGGATGGAGAACGCCGCTTCGGCGCCTTCGTGCGCGAGGCGGTAGTCGCCGAGGAAGCCGTTGAATCTCAAGCGGCCCTCGGCGTCGGTCGTCATCGTGGTCGAGGTGCCCCATTCGGTGTTCACCAGGTGGTGGAGCCGGTCGTAGGACGGCTTCGGCGTGCCGTCGGCGCGGACCAGGCCGCCGGGGGCGCCCAGCCACATGTCCTTGTCGTTCATGCCCCAGTAGGTGACCGCCTCGACCGAGGGGTGCGAGAGCAGGGTCTTGTAGTGGCGCTCGATCTCGTCGGCTTGGCGCGCTTCGCCTTCGGGGGTGCTGGGCCAGGACTCGACCTGGTGGTCGTTGAGGTCGACGATCTCGGGCGGCATGACGTCGCCGGAGACGATCGTGGTCTCGGTGAAGTGGATCGGCAGCCCGTAGCGCGAGAAGCGCTCCAGGACGGCGAGGGTCTTCTCCTCGCCCCAGTAGCCCTGGTGCATGTGGCTCTGGAGGCCGAGCACGTCGATCTGGATGCCCGCCTCCAGGACGCCCTCGATGAGGCACTCGTAGGCCGCGGACATGTCGAAGTCGTTGAGCAGCAGGGTCGCGCCCGGGTTGGCCTCGCGTGCGGCGTCGAAGACCATGCGCACCATCGGGATCCGGCCGATGTCGCGGCACAGCCGCGTGATGCCGTTGTCGTACTTGTCGAAGATCGGCATGATGACGACCTCGTTGATGACGTCCCACATGTCGATGACGCCGGCGAAGTCGCTCACTTCGCGCTTGATGCGCTCGACCTGGACGCGGGCGGTCTCCTCGTTGTCGAGGTCGAGCAGCCAAGGGGCGGTCACGGTGTGCCAGGCGAGCGGGTGGCCCTTGACGGCGTGTCCGCGGTCGGCGAACCAGCGCGCGGTCTTCAGCAGCGGCTCGGTGCCGGTCCGTCCGCGCTCGGGCTCGAAGCGTCCCCAGTAGAACGGCAGGGTGGCGAAGTTGAACACGCCCTCCCACAGCTCGGCGTTGCGGGCGTCGCGTTCGGGCTCCTCGGAGGTGCCGTTGGCGTGGTCGATGAGGTCGAAGCCGATGCAGCCGAAGAGGAATTCGTGGCGGGTCTGCTCCAGTTCCACGCTCCGGCCGGCGAGGGGCGCGCCGTCGGCGGTGAGGGTGACGGTCGCGTCGGCGGCCCGGTGCTCGCGGATCCGGCGGTCGACGTCGTTGTCGCTTGCGGCCATGTCAGGATCGCCTTTCTCAGAGGAACCGATGTCTCCGGCCATTCGATCAGAGGCTCGATCGCTTGCGCAGCGCGCCTAGTGTGGTCGTCGTGCGTGTCGTGGGATTGGTCGTGGCGTTGGTGTCGGCCCTGTCGGGGTGCTCGGACGAGGGGCCCGACGAGGAGCACACGGTGGCGCTCGACGCCGTGACGGCGACGGTGGCCGCCGGGGACCGGCTGTGGGTGGACTTGGGATGGGTCGACTTCTCGGTCGGGGACGTCTGGCACCTGGTCGGCGAGCCCGACGCCGCGGTGCTCACCGAGTACGACCGCTATTCGGAGACCGACCCGGACTGCGGGGAGTGCGATTCGGGGTGCAGGAGCCGTCTGTACTGGGTCTTCGACGCCGCCGCAGCGGGCGAGACGACGCTGGTGTTCCAGTACTGCTTCCGCACCGCGCCCGAGAACTGCGTGGGGGACGCCGGTGACTCCGAGCCGCCCGATCCGGTCGAGCTGACGGTCGAAGTCACCGGCTGAGCCGCTCAGCGGACGCCGTAGAGGTGTTCGAGGGCGAGCTGGTCGAGCCGCTCGAACGCCATCCCCTTCGCCGCCAGACCCTCCACGTCGACCTCGACGTCCCGCACGTCGGCCCACGTCTCACCATCGGCCAGCGTCGGCACCGCCAACTGGTCCACCCGAGCCGCCTTGAGCGCCTCCCGCACCTCCGGATCGGCGCGGAACGCCCGCACCTTCTCCCGCAGAATCAGATAATTGCGCATGCACGCCGCCGCCGAGACCCACACCCCCGCGTCGTCCTCCGTCCGCGGCGGCTTGAAATCGAAGTGGATCGGCCCGGTGTACTGCCCCTTCGCGATCCCCTCCTCAACCGCGTCCACCGCCCAGAACGCCCCGCCGACATTCCCCGCACCGAAACGCAGATCCTGGTCATACCGCGGACCGGTCTGCCCGTTCAAATCGATGTGGTACAGCTTCCCGTGCCACAACGCCTGCCGGATCCCCGCCGCGTAGTCCAGACCGGCCATCTCCTCATGCCCGATCTCCGGATTGATCCCCACCAACTCCGGACGCTCGAGCTCGTTGATGAACGCCAACGCGTGCCCGATCGTCGGCAACAGAATGTTCCCCCGCGGCTCATTCGGCTTCGGCTCGATCGCGAAGAC
>NZ_BAAHCB010000045.1:0-1484 GCF_054776215.1 Glycomyces tarimensis | reverse complement strand
GCACGATCGGGTTCGTTGCCTTTTCGTCTGAGAGCTCGAAGACTCCCCGCCCCTGGAAGGACACATCTTCTGGTCGGGCATTTTCCATCATTCTTATGATTTCAGTCCTCATGTCAGATGTTCTGCCCTCAGTATTTCCTGTGAATGCTGCCATAATGGTCGCTCTTTCGAAGGGAAGATTTCTCTGTACTGAGAAAGTAGGTTGCACACTGATTTGTCCTGCGGATGCTCTCTGTTGGTTGGTGTTTCCTCCACTCCTGGTTCTTATAGCCCAATATCTGCTTCTCAGTTCAAGAGTGCTGGAGTCCATTGTTTCCATGTTCTCATTTGAAGCAATTTGAACTCCTCTGGTGGATAGTTGTCCTCTTGGGACTATTCTCGTCCCTCTGATGAAACTTGAGACTCTTAGGTCCTCAAATGCTGCAGAATGGCATGCCATCCACACCAATTGACTCTTATGTGCTGGATTCTCATTTGGTCTAATGAGACTGAAGACCTGGCTGTTTTGGAGCAAACGGAAAGGATCTATTCCAACTAGAGAATATCCTTCTCTCTCAAAGTCATATCCACTAGCCACAGCAAGTCCGTACACACAAGCAGGCAGGCAGGACTTATGGGCCACTGATCCTCTCAGGATGAGCGCAGATCGTGCCAGAAAGATGAGATCTTCAATTTCAGCATTCCCAGGATTTCTGCTTTCCCGCACCTGGTCCATCATTGCTCTTTGTGCTGCTGTTTGGAATTTCCCTTTGAGGATGTTGCACATCCTCTCATATGCAATCCTTGTTCTTCGTCCATTTTCTCCTCTCCAGAAATTCCGATCATTAATCCCTCGTTTTATCATCCGAATTAGTTCCATCACCATTGTCCCGATTCCCTTTACTGCTGCGCCCGCAGCTCCAGATCTCCTCGGGAGGGTTGATCCTTGCATCAGAGAGCACATTCTGGGGTCCATCCCAGTACGCACGAGAGCTCTAGTTCTCTGGTATGTGGCATCATTTAGGTTGGAATGCCAGATCATTAGGTGAGTGAGACCAGCAGTCGCGTCTTCTCCATTGTTCGCTTGGCGCCAGATCCTCCTGATCTCCTCTTTGTCATACAGAATCAGCTCTCTCATCCATTTCCCGTCTCTCCTTCGATAAATTGGACCTCCAGTTTTCTTCGGGTCTTTCCCAGCACTGGGATGTTCTTCCAAGTATTTGTTCCTCCTTTCATCAAATGCAGAGAGCACCATTCTCTCTATTGTCATGCTGTTCTGGATCAGCCTTCCTTCATAGTCGCTGAGTTTGAGTTCAGTACACATCTGTATGTAAAACCTCCCAATTCCACCAACCATTCTTCCAACGGATGCTCTGATCTCAGTGGCATTCTGGCGTTCTCCACCAGTTTCCATCTGTTCATAAGATCGTTTGGTGCCTTGAGACGCCATGATGTTGATGTCACTCAGTGAGTGATTATCTACCCTGCTTTTGCTGATCACGCGT
>NZ_BAAHCB010000044.1:0-644 GCF_054776215.1 Glycomyces tarimensis | reverse complement strand
GCTAGGGCGCTGGCAAGTGTAGCGGTCACGCTGCGCGTAACCACCACACCCGCCGCGCTTAATGCGCCGCTACAGGGCGCGTCCCATTCGCCATTCAGGCTGCGCAACTGTTGGGAAGGGCGATCGGTGCGGGCCTCTTCGCTATTACGCCAGCTGGCGAAAGGGGGATGTGCTGCAAGGCGATTAAGTTGGGTAACGCCAGGGTTTTCCCAGTCACGACGTTGTAAAACGACGGCCAGTGAATTGTAATACGACTCACTATAGGGCGAATTGGGTACCGGGCCCCCCCTCGAGGTCGACGGTATCGATAAGCTTGATGCCGGAATTCGTGGGCTTCACATCCCGCCTGCGGGGTCTATCGGATCCGGGTGAAGAGGTTGAGCACAGACACAGATTCAATCGAATTCCTGCAGCCCGGGGGATCCACTAGTTCTAGAGCGGCCGCCACCGCGGTGGAGCTCCAGCTTTTGTTCCCTTTAGTGAGGGTTAATTTCGAGCTTGGCGTAATCATGGTCATAGCTGTTTCCTGTGTGAAATTGTTATCCGCTCACAATTCCACACAACATACGAGCCGGAAGCATAAAGTGTAAAGCCTGGGGTGCCTAATGAGTGAGCTAACTCACATTAATTGCGTTGCGCTCAGA
>NZ_BAAHCB010000043.1:0-2305 GCF_054776215.1 Glycomyces tarimensis | reverse complement strand
TGCAACCCGAACCCTACCGGCCCGGGAGATCAAGGTGTCAACGTCAAAGGGTTAAGCCCCCTCGAAGGAGTCGCTGCCCTTGCCCCGTCAGGCAGAGCAAGTGCGGCTCGTCGCCGACGCCTACGGCCTCGAACCGTCAGAGCGGCATGTCCTGGTCGATTGCATCCTGGAGCGCCAGGCGAGGAACGTGCGATTCTGGGCAGGTTTCCAGGCCAGGCCGGAAACCGCCCCTGCCACCATCTCGCAGATCGCCGACCGGATCGAATGGAGCAGGCGCGAGCACGCCTACCTCTTCACACACCGCGACACCTTCGACCATGCCCTCACCTGAGACGAACGACAGCACCCCCGACCATCACCGAGACCCTCAATAAGCGCAATGTGTTAGACGCTCTAAGCTTGAGGTTTGACGTGGGTGGTGTCTCGTTTTCGGTTGCAGGGCATGGTGAATGCTGCCTCGTAGGCGTGTAGCTGCTGGTACGAGGCGATGTCGGCGTGGGATTAGGGTGCTGATGCCTGTCGCGTTCGCGCGGTTCGCATGTGGTTCAGGTGCGGGTACTTCCCAGGGTGGCGGACCGGTGCCTTGGCATGGTTTTTCGACCCCGCGATGCGGCCGGTGCCGCACTGCCGGGTTTTCGGCGTCCTGGACAGGATCGGCAGGCTCGCCTGGAGATGCCGATATCCCCGTTTCACCCGGACCGGTGTCAGAGCGCCGGGTTCCCGTGGGCGCTCCCACGCGAAGGACCGGTCGGCCACCAGGACGGGCCATACCCAGTTGCATGTAGGCGGCACCGACCAAGGCCACCCACCGGTCGGCCGCCGCTGCTGAGCGCAACCGGGGCAGCGTCAGAGCCAGATACTGCTTGAGGAACCGGAAGGTGTGCTCGATGTCGAACCGGCGCAGCCACGCGGTGAAACACGCGATGAGCAGATCGGCGTCGATGTTCACTGCCGAGGCCCACAGCCACACGACCTCGGGATTGCCCGCGTGCGGGAGCCGTTCGGGCTGCAACCGCAGCAGGGTCCCGGCGATGACCGGCAGCGGGCCCTCATGGCCGGCCCACACGATGACCTGCCTGGAGAGCTTCTGATGCAGCTGGTCGAACGCCGTGACCGCCAAACACCCGTAGACGGGCGAGTGCTGCTCGAGGCCCGCGGCCGCCTCGGTCCAGGTGCGGTGGTCTTTGAGCGACATCTTCGCGCCGTGGTGGGCGGGACGGCCCGCGCCCCCAGACGCCCGATCGGGCGCCGGGCCGTAGAACACCCGGTCCGAACGCACCCTGGAGACGACGATGACCGGCAGGTCCGCGAGCTGATGCGCCAGGTATGCCTCGGCGTACAGCGAATCGATGACCACCGCGATGTCCGCATCGCCGATCTTCCACCGGCCGACGGCGATCAGGCCCTTGACCGTACGTGCGAGCTGGACTGCGGCGACGATGCTGTCGTGGTCATCAACGCCGACCCGCTCGATATCCAACAGCGCCGTCCATGAAGAAGGCCCCGACCCGACCGCCGCCACCATCGAGTACGGCCACCCCGGGACACGCGAATCGGCCCCCCGGCCCCGGCCGTGAACATGGCAGAACGCCCGCTCACCACTGGTGTTCGCGTCCGGGCGCAGCCACGCTGTCACATCGACGGCGAGGACGATCCGCCCGGCCACGGTCGGGATCGGCTGGTACAACGCCGCCCGCCGAAAGCGCCGATGATCCACCCTGCCGCAGTTGAACGCCTGGTACAGCATGTCGTGACCACGGCCGAACCGAGGGGAGAGCGACAGGTACGGGAACGCCTCGACCCGGCCCGGTGTCTCCAACAACGCCTCGCACGCCTCGAACAGCGCATCACGCCGCCCGGTCAACACCTCGGAGTAGAACACCTCACGGAACCCGGTCAGCCGCTCAAGGGCGCCGCCACCGTCCGATACGATCGAGCCCGAAGCCCTTGATGATGATTTTGTTTGCGACACAAGGAAAATCATTCACCAAGGGCTTCCCTGCGTCCAAACCAGGCAGCACTGAGACACCACCCACGTCAAACCTCAAGCTAAGAACTCGTTTCAAGTTCGGGCGAGGGGCGGGATTTCCGGATCGTGCCTTTGCGGACACGTGGTGGGGTTCTGGGTTAGTTGGCGGGCCGGTGACCCACCTCTTCGCCTTGGCGGCCAGCGAGGTAACGGTCAAGTATGTTGTCGGGCATGACTGCGGACGACTGGGTGGCCGACACCCGAACCTCTTACGACGGGGCTTAACCCTTTGACGTTGACACCTTGATCTCCCGGGCCGGTAGGGTTCGGGTTGCA
>NZ_BAAHCB010000042.1:0-76625 GCF_054776215.1 Glycomyces tarimensis | reverse complement strand
GGAAGTTCGTTGTGTGACTGTAGGTGACCGCTGAAGTGGGCATAGAACCCTTTGGTATGCGGTGAAGTCGCGGCGCACTCGGTTGCGTGATTCGGCGAATTTGATGACCCGCCGCAGTGTGCCCAGTCGCCGCTTGATCGAGGACGTGGACAGCATCTCGATCATCGTCTCGAGCCGGGCTTCGTCGTCAGGGCCACGTGCGAGGTCGCAAAGGCCGGATCGGGGCCGAGCCGATCGCCCGGCCCCTGCCCGACCGTCGCCTGCGGAGCCGGCGTGGTCAAGCGCGCCATCTCCGAACCACGCGTCAAGGACACCGTGAGCAGGCGACCCTACGACTTCACTTTCGACATTGCCCTCCTGGACACCTGCCGGCTGAACGACATTGCAGCTAGGCGGTGGTGCGGAACGGGCCGGTGACCTCGAAGGTGATGCCGCCCGAGCTCGAGCCGGTGGTGCCGCGCTGCGAGGAGAAGTACAGGCGGTTCCCGGCCGGGTTGAACGCCGGGCCGGTGATCTCCGAGCTGCCGTGGCCGACCAGACGCAGGAACGGGGCGACGACGTCGTCGGGCGTGATGATGCAGATCTCTTGGTTGCCGCCGTCCTCGGCGACGAACAGGTCGCCGCTGCCGGTACTGCCGGTGATGTTGTCGACGCCGGTCAGCGGCGGGTTGGCGGTGAGGTTGTCGTCGTAGGCGATGTGGAGCGTGTTCTGGACCGCGTCGTAGGCCCAGACCCGGTTGTCGCCCTTGGTGGTGAAGAAGCAGGTGCCCGCGGCGTAGTAGCAGCCTTCCCCGCCGTTGAACCGCTTGGTGCCCGCGACCTGGTAGCGGGTGGCGGTGCCCGAGCCCGACGGAGTGGGCACGTTTTTCCAGCTCAGTTGCGATCCGCTCTCGGTGAGCACCTGCAGGGTTCCCGAGGAGAGGTCGCCCCATGTGGTGGGCTTGAAGCGGTAGAAAGCGCCGTTGGAGACGTCCTCGGTCAGGTAGATGACCCGCCGGTCGGGATCGCACGCGGCGGCCTCGTGCTTGAACCGGCCCATGGCGTCGCGGCGTCGGGCCGTGCCGCCGGAGGGGTACGTTTCGTAAACGTAGCCGCGGTCGACCTCTTCGCACGACAGCCAGGTGTTCCATGGGGTCGCGCCACCCGCGCAGTTCGTGCGGGTTCCCGAGAGGATGCGGTAGGCGCCGGTGATCTGGCCGGAGGAGTTGAACTTCAGGGCGCTCGCGCCGCCGGAGGTGCCGGACAGTTCGGCGTTGGAGACATAGATCCAGCCGCTGCCGTCGGCGAAGCAGGCGCCGCCGTCTGGCGCGCCGTGCCAGGTGTAGCCGGTGCCGGCGACGGTGTGGGAGGAGCGGGCGACGATGCGGGAGGTGAAGCCGGCGGGCAGCCGCACGCCGTTGGCGTCGGCGGCCTGGAGCGCCCCGTAGGGGCCCGTGCCGGTCTGGGCGGGGTAGGCGAAGGACGGGCGGGTCATCGTGAAGCCGAAGGCGATCGAGGTGGCACCGACGACGGCGGCACGCATGACGTTGCGACGTTCCATAGAGAACTCCCGGAGTGAGGGATGGTCACTGTCCGCGCTACAGCATAGGAGAAATCGCAGCTCAGAGGCCTAACTGTGTGGTACACCCAGATGATCGGTAAGCGACTTGGAGGCGAACAAAGCTCGAATCCACAGCGGGTACCCGTCGGGTGCGGAGACGACCTGAAGGTGCATCCGGCGGTGGTGCTTCTGCCGTTGGCTGTTCGGCACACTGTGGAGAGAGGTAGCCGCAACTACATGGGAGCGAGAATGAAGATCGCAGACGACGCTCGCAGCTCGCGTGACAAGAACGAGTCGACGAGCAGTGTCCTGGCAGTCATCGGAGTGTCCCGGGCCGACCCATCCACGACATGGGGCCTGATGCTGCCACGCCATGAGTTGTTGACCGCATGCCGGAACGACGGATGGCTCCCGGAACACGAGACCGAGGACCTTCATGGCTGAGAAGCGTCGGGACAGGATCGCGGGCACGGTGTGGACTATCGGGCACTGGACGTGCCCGCCGTCCGCCATGCTCGACACCCTCGAGTCCGAGGACATCGATATGCTGGTCGACGTGCGCAAGACGCCGAGATCGCGTCGCAGTCCGCAGTTCGACGCCGACGCGATGCCATCGTGGCTGGATGCGGCCGAGATCGACTACCTGCACTTGACCGAGCTCGGCGGCCGGCGCCCGAAGCAGAAGGATGTCGATCCGAGCCTCAATGCCGGGTGGCAGAACGCGAGCTTCAGGAACTACGCCGACTACACGCTGACGCCGGAGTTCGAGGTGGGTCTGGAGCGGCTGACCGGCATGGCGACCGATCGGCACGTCGTCATCATGTGCGGCGAGCCGATGCCCTGGCGTTGCCACCGCCTGCTCATATCGAACACGCTGACGGCTCGCGGATGGACGGTCGTGCATCTGATGAACAACGCGAAACCGAAGCAGCACCAACTGGGGCAGTGGGGTGCAACGCCCTCCGTAACCGACGAGGGGGTCGTGACCTACCCCGACACAGGGGGAGACACGTCATGAGCCAGGTCTCCGCCGCCGGGCAGGTCCTCAGCGCCTACGAGCGGCAAGCAGGTGGGACCGCCCTCAGTCTCCGGTGCCCGAAATCGCCTGTACAGCCCTGCCCGACGACGTCTCTGCCGGGGTTCATCGGACGCCGCTCCACGCCCTGTCAACTCGACGATATGGACGGCTCGAACGACCCACCGGAGAACGAGACTGGTCGCGACCAGTGCTGGGGCAGCGCCAACGCAGTCCTGTCGCTCAACGGCACTGGGGGAGCTGACTCGCGACGACGACACCGGCGAATGGAGGATCGAGATCGACGACTGGTCTTCTCGTCTCACATCGATGCGCCACTCCGGCACGGTGAACAGTCCCGTGATCCCAGCCTTGGAGTACCTCGGCCTCGTCGGCCGACAAGGCGAGCGCGCCCACATCCGCGCCACCACCGACGCTCATACGAATACAACTAGTGTCCGTGCCGCCCGAACCGGTCACCGAGGGCGGCCGGAAGCAGTGGTGCCGCTTCGCCCTCATTTCCGCAGGACGTTCAGACATCGCGCCATGAATCTGAAGGGGACGGCCGCTCCCTCGGTCTGGTCGACGGTGCCGACCAGGTGCAGGTCGAGTTCCGGGCAGTGGAAGAGCCACGTCCCGGTGGCTCCTGAGTGGCCGACGAGTGTGACGGCCCTTCGCCCGGAGGACATGAGTCGGCCGACCTTGAAGAACATGGTGCCCAGTCCGTACTGGAGGACAGGGATGTTCCGCAGCCGGTTGCGCCGCTCGGTGAGCAGTGCCGTCGTGCGGGCATCGTCGAAGAGCTCGCCGTTGAGCAGTGATCGCTGGAAAAGGAGGAGATCGCCCGTCGTGCTGAACATGTCATTGCTGGACTCGATCAACGAAGGCAGTTCCACACGTCGCTCTTTCATGTAGAGCGGTGAGGGCGCTGCGGTCGCCGAATCCGGCTGGCGCTGCTTCGGGAGCCATGTGCGCCCAAGACCGAGCGGACGGAGGATCCGCTCGCGCACCAAGTCGGCGAACGAACGGTTGGTCGCGCTCTCCACGATGCGGATGAGCAACTGGAAGCCGGTGTCGGAGTAGCGGGCCTTCTGTCGGGCGGCGGCGAGATTCTGCGGCGCGAAGTGAGGACGCTGCTGCTCGCGCGTCGTCCGCACCATGTCCTCGAAGGTCCAGGCCACGTCCTGGCCGGCGGCGAGGCGCTCGTACAGACTGGGGCCACCGCTGCGCTTCTCGAAGTGGTCGGGCAGCCCCGAAGTGTGGCTCGCGAGGTGGCGCACCGTGATCGCGGAGGTTCTGTCGATTCCTCCGAGCACGTGCAGTCCGGTGATCGTCTCCGTCGGCAGATAGCCGCCGATGGGCGAGCCCAGATCGATCTCGCCGCGCTCGTGCGCCTGGAGCACCAGCGTGATGATGAAACGCTTGGTGATGCTCGCGATGAAGAACGGGGTGTCGGGAGACAGCGGGCGATCGCCCGCCCCGACCGGGCCGGAGGCCGCGGACCAGCGCAGCTTTCCTTTGCCGTCGGCGATGGCGAGGTTGGCGTGGTGCACGCCTCGTTGCGCGACGAGACCCTCCAGCAGGCCCGTCAACTTCGCGTCGAGGGCGCTCGAAGCATGATTGTCCTGGGCGCGTGTGGTGGCGAGCGGCGATGTCACGTGGAGGGTCCTCGTCTCTGTTTCTCAGTACGACCGGTCGTCGCACGTTTTGCGCGGCAGTGGTGTCGGGGTGCGGATTCGAGTTTATGCGCCAGATGCGAGCCTGCTGATTTCGCTCGCACGCGAACAGCGGTGACGGCCGCCGGCGGCCGTCACCGCTGTTCGCGGCTTCCAGACCCGGCACCGGTCCGAACCGCCATTCGCTCACGAGCGGTAGGCTGGAGGCCGGGCTTCCAGTATGGAGCTTTGTTGCCACACCATAAAAATCGACTGGCGGCTTCCTCAATTCCCAAATACTGCATAGGATCGAAACTCCATCTTGGGCCTGCGTATCGACGGGATCGAACATGCGTGCAGGCCCTCACGGACGGAGCACCATGAACTTCACCGAACGTTATGGTCCGTGGGCGCTGGTCGCCGGCGCCAGTGAGGGCATCGGCGCGGCGTTCGCCCGCGAGTTGTCGGCCCGCGGTCTGGGCGTCGTGCTCGTCGCTCGTCGGGAAGCACCGTTGGTCACGCTGGCCGCCGAGCTGCCCGGGCCGTCACGAGTCATCGTGGCCGACCTCTCGGTTCAGGATGGTATTCGCACAGCCCTCGAAGCGGTCGAGGACTTGACGGTCGGGCTGGTGGTGGCGAACGCCGCCAGCGTCCCTACCGGTCCGTACACGGCGCTGGACCAGGTGGCCTTGGAGCGGGCCTTGGACCTGAACTGCCGAGTGCCGGTCGTGCTCGCCCGTCACCTGTTGCCGTCCATGGTCGCTCGGAAACGTGGCGGATTGATCGTGATGTCATCGCTCGCCGGCCAGCAGGGATCGCCGGGCATCGCCGTCTACGCGGGCACGAAGGCGTTCGGCGCCGTATTCGCCGAGAGCCTATGGGCGGAGATGCGCCCGCACGGCGTGGCGGTGCTCGCGTGTGTGGCGGGCGCGGTCCGCACTCCCGGCTTTTCCAGCAACTGGACCACTCAGGTGCCCGGCACGGTCGCCCCCGAGCTCGTGGTCGCAGCGTCGCTGCGGGCGCTCGGTCGCCGTCCCCGGGTGGTACCCGGTGTGACCATGCGCCTGTCGTCGCAGTTCATGTCACGTCTGCTGCCGCGCCGCATGGCTATCGCCATCCTCAGCAGGGCATCACGAAGCCTCTTCGAATGAGTGGCGGGCACCGGTGGTCATCGACGGCCGACCCCGATCAGGCCGTGTGGTGTCGACGCTGAGCGTTGCACCGGGTCATAGCATGCAAGCGGTCACACGAAAGGATCACGTCCGGGTGAATGATGAGCGGCGCGACTGGGAGATCGGGACGTTTCCATGGCTTGGATCCGAGCCGCCGGCGCCACCGGGTGTTCGGGTGATCGTGGACAATGACTTCGCCGGTGATCCCGACGACCTGTTTCAGCTGGCCCACCACCTGTTGTCACCGTCGGTGGAGATTCGGGCCGTCATCGGGTCGCACTTGCGCCCGGGCGATGCGTTCCATCCGGGACCGGGCAGTGCGGCGAGCGCAGTCGCCAAAGTCGAGGAGCTCTTGGGGTGCATGGGCACGACGCCCGACGGGATCGTGGTGGCCGGCGCTGAGGAAGCCTTGGAGGATCGGTCGACACCGCGCCCTTCAGCGGCGACCGAGGCCATCCTGGCCGAAGCTCGGCGTGGTGACCCCCGCCCGCTGTATGTGGCGTGCGGGGGCGGACTGACCGACATCGCCAGCGCCTACCTGATGGATCCCTCCATCGCTGAGCGCTTGACGGTCGTGTGGATCGGCGGGCCCGAATACCCCGACCTGGCCCCTCCGCCACCAGGGGCCAACGGGCCCGAATACAACTTGTCCATCGACCCGGTGGCCGCCCAGGTCGTCTTCAACGACTCGGCGCTGCCACTATGGCAGGTGCCGCGGAATGCCTATCGCCAGTGCCTGGTCGCCGACATCGAGCTGCGCGACCGCGTCGCCGCAGCCGGGCGGCTCGGTTCCCACCTGTATCGAGCGCTGCGGCAGGTCGACGCCACGGTCCGTTCCGCGAGGCTCGGCTATCCGGCTACCTATGCGCTGGGCGACTCCCCGCTGGTGTTGCTGACAGCGCAGCAGTCGTACTTCGAGCCCGATCCGTCCTCCAGCGAGTACCTGCTGCGACCCGCGCCTGTCTTCGACGGTCACGGCGGGTTGAGCGAGCATCCCGACGGTCGCATGATCCGGGTGTACACCAGGCTCGACAACCGGCTGATGTTCGAGGACCTGTTCTTGAAACTGCGTGCCTTCCACCGCTGGCAGGCGTCCGCCTCATGCACCGCGTCGAGCTGATCGAGGGCCAGGTCCGGTCAACATTGTTCGAGACGTCTGTCCGTTCGCCGAGTCGGGTCGAGCGCAGCCGGCGGCCCCCGCCGAACGGCGGGGGCCGCGGTTCCCCGTTGTTCGGATTATCGTGGCGAGATCCAGGCCTCGGGCGGGAAGTGCGCGTCGCTGAAGTACTCCTGGGGCACTTCCGGGACTCCCGCGTAGTGGAAGACCCGCGTCATGCCGACGGGAGCCCCCAGGTAGCCGGACAACCGCATATTCGAGGTGTGGTGCGGGAAGTGGCAGTGGAAGGGCCAGTTGCCGGGGTTGTTCGCCCGGAACTCCAGCATCGTGAAGTCACCGGGCCCGACGTTCTGGGTCGTCTCGCGTACCGGCGGCACCGAGTGGCCGTTCTTGGCGACCAGCGTGATGTCGTGCCCGTGCATGTGCATACCACCGATCATGGCGCATCACTAGGTGTTACCGAGCGGTAGCATTTCAACCGAAGGCGTTACCCGCGATCACGATCGGTCCTTTGTGCCCGATCAGGTCGCCGTTGACGCCATCGTGCACCGGCGTGAGGCTGATTCCCTATGGCACAAGGGATCTCTGTGGACGTGCGGCGGCGAGGACGTGCTCGGTGGTGGTGCGCCGGATGGCGTCTGCTCGAAGGGTGTCCGGCATGCGCGCTGGTGCGACACCGCGCGGCCGTGCTCGACTGACCGATCCCGTCCACCTTGGCACCGAGCGGCAGCCGCTCTGTTCGTACCGACCTCGAAGCGGGCCGTCATCCGCTATGGATGGCGGCCGACGAAGCGGCTGAGCGCTCCAGGGCACTCGCTCAGTCGGCACACGCCATCGGAACGTTGTGCTGCGACATTTGCAAATAGGAATGTATCGATATATGCTGTGTGTACCCTCACCGATACTTCCAATGGAAGTTTCGGCTTGAGTGGTCCGAGTATTGACGCAGGCGCGCGCGGCCTTCTTCACTGTCGATGACGGGCTGCGCGCCGCTCGCCGCCTCCGTCAGGCGACCCAGGTTCGGCAGACCGCTCCGTCGCGGCGCTTCGGACGCTCAAGCCCCTCGGGTCAGATCGACCGGCTCGACCATGCACGCCGCGGCTCGAGTCCTGGACGTTCCGATCGTGTGCATGACCACGAACCAAGCCAGCTGGGAAGGAACGAAAACGATGACCCTACGTCGAAATGAATCCACGGCCGCCGGGGCGAAGTCGCTCAGTCGGAGGTCGTTTCTGGCGATGAGCGCACTACCCGTACTCGCGATCGCCGCCCCTGCCACGGCGCAGCCCAGTGTGACCGTCGACCCGTCGGCGGTGCGGCAGACGATCCAGGGCTTCGGCGGCATGAACCACACGGCGTGGATCAACGACCTGACGGCCGCTCAGAGGGACACGGCGTTCGGGAACGGTGCGGGCCAGTTGGGTTTCTCCATCCTGCGAATCCCCGTTCACGAGGACCGCTCGAGGTGGAGCGGCGAGGTCGCCACCGCGCGGCGCGCGATCGAGCACGGAGCGAAGGTCATCGCGTCACCGTGGAATCCTCCCGCTTCCATGGCCGAGAGCTTCTCCGGCGGTCAGCGACTCCGGTACGACATGTACGACGCCTACGCACGGCATCTGAACGACTTCACCGGATTCATGAGCGACAACGGGGTGAACCTGTACGCCATCTCGGTACAGAACGAGCCCGACTACGCGCACGACTGGACGGCGTGGACCCCGGCCGAAATCGTCCGGTTCCTGCGGGAGAACGCCGGATCCCTCACCACCAGGGTCATCGCACCCGAATCGTTCCAGTACAGGAAGAACCTCTCGGACCCGATCCTCAACGACCCCGCCGCGCTGGCCAACCTGGACATCCTCGGCGCCCACCTCTACGGCACCCAGGTCGGGGACTTCCCCTATCCGCTCTTCCAGCAGAAGGGCCAGGGCAAAGAGCTCTGGATGACCGAGGTCTACCACCCCAACAGCAGCGATTCGGCGGACCTCTGGCCCCAGGCGCTCGACGTGGGCGAACACCTCCACCGCGCCCTCGTGGACGGCCAGTTCCAGGCGTACGTGTGGTGGTACATCCGACGGAGCTACGGCCCCATGCGGGAAGACGGGCAGATCAGCAAGCGCGGCGCCAACATGGCGCACTTCTCGAAGTTCGTCCGACCCGGATACGCACGGATCGACGCGACCGCCAATCCCCGGTCGAACGTCTACACCTCGGCGTACAAGGGCGGCGGCTCGGAGATCGTGATCGTCGCCGTCAACAAGGGGACCTCCTCGGTCAGCCTGCCGTTCACGATGCGGAACACCTCCGCGTCCAGCGTGTCGTCCTGGCTGACCGACGCGAGCAGGAATCTTCAGCCCCAGAGCGCGATCAGCGTTTCGAACGGTTCCTTCACCGCCGTGCTTCCCGCCCAGAGCGTGACGACGTTCGTGACCTCGGGGAGCGGCGATGGAAACGGCGGCGGCGGTGGCGGCGGCGCATGCCAGGTCCGCGTCAACGTGGTCAACGACTGGGGGTCGAGCTGGCAGGGGAGCGTTACGCTCAGCGCGGGGAGCCAGTCCGTCGACGGCTGGAACGTGAGCTGGGACTGGCCCGGCGGCCAGCAGATCAGCAGCCTCTGGAACGCCGACTGGTCGCAGTCCGGTGCGACGGTGAACGCCTCCGACGCGGGGTGGAACGCTCGAATCGAGGCGGGCCAGAGCCGCGAGGTCTTCGGCTTCATCGCTTCGGGGCCCGCGGTCGGCCTCGACTTCGACTGCTATCTCGACTGAGGGCCCGACACGGCCGAGTCCGGGGCGCCACACGCATGTGCAACGCCCCGGACTCAGCCCTCGGCCATGGGCCGAAGGATCGTCAGCTCACCCAGATGTTGGAGTAGCCGCTGCTCTGGTAGCCCTCGGTCGCCATGATCATGTAGTAGTCGAAGCTGCCCAGCCGCATTCCCTTGCCGGCCCACGCATCGAAGTGGTTGCCGGTGGTGATCGTGCCGCCAGAGCTGTTCTTCGAGGTGCGGACGCTCCAGTACTGGTCGAAGGTCTTGTCGCCTTCGACGGAGGGGGCGTTGTGGCGCGTCGTCTTGTAGATGTCGTACGTGCCGCCGTTGCTGGAGACGGTGCCCCGGTGCTCTCCGGTGGGCCGGTAGGAGCCCCAACTGTCGACGATGTAGTACTCGACGAGCGGGTTCGAGGTCCATCCGTAGAGACACATGTAGGAGTTGCCGGACGGGCTGAAGTTGCCCGACCAGTTGACGGTACGGCGTCCGCCGTTGCTCCAGCCCTTGCCGATGACGAAGTTGCCGGTGTTGGACCAGTTGACGGTGTAGTTGCCGCCGGACTTCAGGACCGCGGACACCGTCCCGGGAGCATCGGTCCAGAAGGAGTAGAAGTACCCCTCGTGTGTGCCGGTCCGGTTGGAATTGACGGTCTGGTCCGCGTGGGCGGTGCCGGGCATGAGCAAGGCGGACGCGCCGAGCCCCAGAACGCCGGCGCCGCCGAGCAGCAGGCTCCTGCGGTTCGTCTGCTTCCGGGGCTTGTTGTCTTCGGACATGGTTCCTCCTCGTGTGGGCCGGTCTGGACCGGCCGGTGTGGCACGAGCTGTCGGGGTGAGGCCCACTGCTCGTCGGCGTCGTACGACGCCCTGGGGTGAACGGTCGCCGCGGCGACCGGTGACCGAGTCTCGTCCGCACTTGGACATTGACAATGGTCGATTTGTGTTGCATGCACACTAAGTTGCTCGCCAAGAGCCTGTCAATAACTTCCGGAAAAATTTCGGAAGTTTCATGGCGGTTCTGGCGCTTCCTCGCCGGGCGTATCGCCTTGTCTCCGTGTGGTGACGTCCGCTCGATGGCGGCGTGCGACATGTGAAAGGCTGGAAAAACCACTTGCCTGATGGCGTCGAGTCCGAAACTTTCGGAACTCGCGCGGGGTCGAACCAACGAATCCGGCTGCGTCGAGATCGACGGCAAGCGGCCACGGGTCCGCAACCGACCGGCGCCCTGAGCTCAATCGAAGGTGGCAGTCGGATTTCCCTCGCTCGCAGGAGGCCGGCGCAACCAGGGATGCATAGCCTGGTCGCGTATCGAGCGATGAGGAGCGGCGTATGGAGGCCCTGCAGTACTCGGCGATGGCGGTGCTCACGGTTGCGGCGGTGCCTGTGGCGCTGGCTTTGCGGAGGCGCCCGGCCGCCGCGACCGGTGTCGGCCTCGCATCCTGGCTGGTACTGGCCGCCTATGTCCCGATCGAGCTGGCGGTCATGCGCGCCACCACTGCGGCCTACGACCCCATGCGACAGGCCGTCAGCGTCCTCGGCGTGACCGTCTGCGATCCCGAGCCGCTGCCCGAGGTCGGGGACGTCGTCTGCTCCCCGCTGCATTTGCCGATGAACTGGACCTTCACACTCAGCGGCATCGCCATCGCAATAGGGGCGATCACGCTGCGGCGCCGGCTGCCCGACGGCCCGCGAGTGACCGCGGCGATGTGGACGTTGGCCGTAGCGGGGCTCAGCTATGCCAGTTCCGGGATCATCCCGGCAGACGTCGACCTGTTCTGGCACACCGTACTCGCGATCCCCGGCATGGTCGTGCAGATCCCGGCCTGGATCATCATGGCCGTCGCCCTGGCGCGGACGAGTCGACCGCTCGCGGCCTGGACCGGTCTGGCCGCCACCGTTCATGTGGCGGGCCTGGTCGGCTTCGCGGCGTCCTTTGTCGCGGACGTGCCCGGTGGGTTGTTCCAACGCCTCATGGTCTGGGCGATCCTGATCTGGGCCCCGGTCTTCGCCGCCCCGCTCGCGCGGGCGGGAAGTCGGTTCCGGATCGAGTCGCACGGGATCTAGCAATTTCCCGACGGCGATGGCAGGATGCGGGTATGCCTCACCGCCAGTCGACCCGCGCCGGCCTTCGCCCATGAGACCAGAGTCGGCGCCGCCGCGCTTCATCGATGAGCACCGCATGAGCATCGCCGCGCCGCGCGATCGCGTGTGGAAGGCGCTCTGCGAGTACTCACGGGATTCGCTGGCGGGCTCCCGCGACAGTGTGCTGCTCGCTCTCCTGGGGACGGAGCCGCGTTCGGGATTCGCGGTCGCGCGCGAGGCGCCCGGCAGCGTCCTGGAATTGTCCGGCCGTCACCGGTTCTCCCGGTACCGCTTGGTTTTCGAAGCGTTCGACGTCGGTGATGGAACCGAAGTGTCCGCGCGGACGTTCGCGGACTTTCCCGGTGTCCGAGGCCGGGTCTACCGGGCGCTCGCGCTCGGATCGCGCGGACATGTCCTGGCGGTGCGGGGCATGCTGCGCACAATTCGCCGGTTGAGTCTCGGCGTTTGACGCGTAATCTCGAGGCACCCCAGTGCGACACTGAAGCGGCGCCTCGATGCGAAACATCCACAGTGGAGGAACCATGACCGTCGAATCCGAAGTCCGCGCCATCTCAGCGGCATGGGACACGGCACTGATCGCCAATGATGTACACCTGCTCGCCGGCTTCATGACCGACGACTGGGTCCTCGTCGGACCGGAGGGTCCTGCGACGAAGGCCGAGGTCGTCGGTTGGATCGACTCCGGGCGCCTCGTCCACCACACCATGACGGCGGTCGATGAGGGCCGCCTCGCGCGCGCCGGCGACGCCCTGCTCATGACGACGCGCAAGCTCAGCTCGGGCCTGTGGGAAGGCTCGCCGTACGCGGCCGACGAGTGGATCAGCGAGGTCTACGTCCCCGCCGGGGGGTCCTGGCGCTGCGTGTTCAGCCAGAAGACCGCCGCCGCCTGAGCGGGCGCGCTCGAGGCCGGTCGCCGCTCAGCCGAGATTCGCGCCCTGCGCGCCGAGTTCGCGCTGCACTTCCGAGGCCGGCACGTCGCGCGGCCGGCGGCCCGAGCGGGCGGCGAGCGCGGCGCAGACGCCCGCGCCGTGCCCGGTGGCCATGGCGATCGGCATGACGCGGTAGGAGGAGTGGGCGACGTGCGTCCCCGAGATGCAGCGCCCGGCGACGATGACGCGGTCCAGCCCCGTGGGGAGCAGGCTGCGCAGCGGGATCTCGTAGGCCTCGCCCCGCGGCACGCGTTTGAGGATGGTCCCGGTCCCCTCCGGGTTGTGGATGTCGACCGGATAGGCGCCGCGGGCGATCACGTCGGGGAACCGGCGTGCGGACAGGATGTCCTCGCCGGTCAACTGGTAGTCGCCGCGGATGCGGCGGGTCTCGCGCACGCCGATCTGCACGCCGCTCTGGGCCACATAGGACTCCTCGAAGCCGGGCACGCGGTCGCGCAGGAAGGCGGCGATCTGGTCGAGCTGGCGCCGCGCCGCGAACTCGGCCCGGGTGAGGTCCCACACGCTCGTCCCCAGCACTCGGTTCACCCGCGTGCTGTTCACGCTCACCTCGCGCTCGTGCGGCGTCGCGAAGAACAGGATGTCCTCGCGCGGCAGCTCGAGTTCGCCCGCCTCGGCGGCCTCCTTGACGAGGTCCCACAGCCCGTGCACGCCGCGCCACTGGTCGGGATGGTCGCGCACGTAATCCGCGAACCGAGGCCGCATGAAGTCGACCATCCGGAACATCAGGGTCGTCGGCTGCACCAGGCCGTCCTCGGTGCGCCCGATATCGAACTCGGCGCCGGCGGCCGCCGCCACGTCACCGTCGCCGGTGCAGTCGACCACCACGTCCGCCTCGATCGCCACCGGCCCGGACTTCGTCTCGAACACCACTCGCGAGTCGCTCATGTCCGAGGCGAAGGCGTGGAACAGCAGCCGCACGCCCGCCTCGTCGAGCAGGTCGAGGGCCGCGAGCTTGAACTGCTCGGGGTCGAACGGGACGGTGTAGCCGGTGTCGACGGACGGCAGGGTCGCGCCGTTGCGGTCCTCGAGCCGCCGCAGCAGCCGCCACAGCACCCCGGCCACCACCGGCTCGCCTTCGCCGTGGTCGGTCGGCAGCAGCCGGGTCCCGTCGCCCGGCAAGGCCTGCTTCTTCTCGTTGTGGAAGGACATCAGCGGCATGACCAGCGCGACCGTCGCGTTGCCGCCGAGGAAGCCGTAGCGTTCGACCAGCACGACGTCGGCGCCGGCGGCGGCCGCGCCCAGTGCGGCCCCGAGCCCGGCAGGGCCGCCGCCGACCACGAGCACCTGTGCCCGCCCGCCGACCACGGCGGGGCGCGGCGGGAGCATGATCGTCTTCGGATTCACCGGGGGCTGCAGTATCGGCATACGTTACACTCCATCACGGTCGTGCGCGGTCGAGCACGGTGCCACATCGTTCGCACGTCACCTGCGCCCGTTCACGCAGGCGGGCCACGCGGGAACGGAAGTCCTCCTGGCGCTCGTCGCGTTCGTCCCACAGCCGGTCGATCTCCGCCAGCAGGAGCCCGGACTGCTCGCGGGCCACCCCGGTGAGCGTGGGCGTGCCTGCGGCCTTCGCGAAGTCGAAGACCTTGCCGGCATATGGCAGCGCCAGGAAGGGGACCTCGGCGAGGGCGGCGAAGATCAAAAAGTGCAGCCGCATGCCGACGGCGAAGTCGACGTGCTCCATGAAGCCGCGCACCTGGCCGGGGCTGTAGGACCCGTTGAGGACCCGGCCGCGGTCGGCCTGACTCATCTTGGCCAGCACCGCGTGGGAATGCGAGATGTCCTGGCGTTCCATCGGTACGAACACCACCGCGGCGTCGAGGCGGCGCACCAGGAAATCGGCCACCTCGGCAAGGAGCGCGTGGTAGCTGCTCTCGTCGAGGTGCTCGGCGGCCCGTCCGGGCTCCCGCACCGACATCGCCACCAGCCGCTCATCGGCGGGGATGCCCTCGCGTATCAGCATCTCCTTGCCGAACTCCTGGGCGGGCAGGAGCAGCGCCGGGTCAGCGGCCACGGTGATCTGCCGGTCGACCCCGACGTCCTCCAGCACGAGCCGCGACTCCTCATCGCGGACGACGAGATCGTTGACCCGGTTGAGCGTGTCCCGGACGATCGCGCGGTCCTCGGGATCGCGCAGCGGCCCGACGCCCACCGCGTAGGTGAACGTCGGTATGCCGCGGTCCTGGGCGGCGCGCACGAGCTGCAGATAGCGGCGCGCCTCGCGGTCGTAGAGAATGCCGCCCCCGCCGAGGATGAGCATGTCGAGGCCCTCGAGCTCCGCCATGATCGGGCCGCGGCTCACTCCCTCCCAGGTGACGGTCCGGCTCACCTCGGGATTGCCGTCGCTGTACTCGGCGTTCCGGGTGAACACGACGATCTCGGCCGACGGACGGTGCCGGCGCAGACACCGGAGCACACATGTCAGGATCGCTTCGTCGCCGACATTGAGGCCGCCGTACGAGCCGAGGAGTCCGATCGTGGGTTCTGTCATGCCGCATGGATTGCCGCTCCGGGCAATGGCAAACCCGGCGCCGGGGGGAGCAGGCCGTGTCGGCTCTCATGGCCGTCCGGCGTTTGAACGGTCGACCGCCCGCTCCAGGGACGGTTGCGGTGGCCCGGAATCAGTGCGGCCCGCGCCGCATAGTGACGTGCTCGACCGGGTCCATCCGTCGCTGCAGAGGCCCGCTCGCCTTTCATGCCGCCAGGAGCTTGTCGACGGCTTCGTCGGCCTGCGCGAAGAACTCGCGGTAGTGGCGCTCGCGGGCGACCCCCGCGAGGTCCTGGCCCTCGCTGTCGAACAGCGCCGCCACGTGCGTGTCCTGGATGTCGCAGTACTCCGAGATCCCTCGGCGCAGCGGCCCTTCGAGCACCGTCACCACCAGGTCCGCGTTGCGGTCCTCGGCGGTCAACCCGGCCAGGGCGAGCCACAGCATCCGCTTGCCGGCCATCGGCGACCGGCTCCGCCCATAGGCGAGCCCATAGTTCCACACCCGGTCGAACCAGCCCTTGAGCAGCGCCGGCAGGCCGAACCACCAGACCGGGAAGACCGGGACGATGACGTCGGCGGCGTGAACGCGCCGAATATGGGCGTGGACCTCGTCCGAATACACCTTGTCGCGATCGCCGTAGTCGGGTTCGTCCGCCACGCTGTTGCGGGGATCGAAGCCCTCCGCGTGGAGATCGAGCAGATCGATGCGGTAGCCGGCGGACCGCAGACGCGCCGCGGCACGCTCGGCCACCGCCGACGTCAGGGAGTCCCCGCGGTGGTGCGCGACGACGATCAGTGCGATGGGTTCGGTGTGTTCGCTCATCGCACCAGTACAGCCGCGAATCGATGGACGATCCATAGTCGAGAAGCGCAGACTCCTTGGTGATCGTCTATCCTTGGCGAATGGATCCCCTGAGCGACATGCTCGGCGGCATCCGAGCCGAGGGCTCGGCGGTCGACCACGTCTCGCTGGAACCGCCGTGGGCGCTCCGCTTCGCCGACGGCGCGCCCCTGACCATCCTCACGCTCGTCACCGGCGCCGGCACGCTCGTGCCGGCCGACGGCACCGAGTGGAACATGCGGGCGGGCACCACCGCCCTGGTCCGCGGACCCGAGCCGTTCGACCTCGCCGACGGACCGGGCGCGCCCGAGCGCCCCCGCCGCACCTTCCACGTCTCCTGCCTCGGCCCCCGCCCCTCGTGCGAACCCCGTCTCGACGACGACGCCGCCACGACCGTGGTCGTCGGCGCCTACCAGGGGATGCGCGCCCGGCACCTCCGACTGCTCCGCACACTGCCGCCGGCCCTCGTCCTCCACGAGGAGGTCGACGACGTCCTCTGGCTCCACTCGCTCAGGGACGCCCTGACGCGCGTCCACCGCCCCGGAGGCCAGGCGATGATCGACCGCGTCCTGGACTGGGGTCTCGTCTGCACCCTCGGCTGCTGGTTCGAACTGCGGGGCGGACAGGCCCCGGGCTGGTATCGAGGCGTGCTCGATCCGGTGACCGGGCCCGCGCTCGAAGCCTTCCACCGCGATCCCGCCGAGGCCTGGACCGTCGGCTCGCTGGCCGCCCGCGCACGGGTCTCGCGGGCGCAGTTCGCCAGGCGATTCACCGAGGTCATGGGCGAGCCGCCCCTTTCGTATCTGACCGAATGGCGGATGAGCCTCGCCGAGGACCTCCTGGACGACCCGGACCTGAGCGTGGCGCAGGTCGCGAAGGCCGTCGGCTACACCGACCCGTTCGCGTTCAGCACGGCCTTCAAACGTCGGCGCGGCCTCAGCCCCAGGGAGTTCAGGGCTCGGCGCTGAAGCGGCGGACCTACGATGGCTCCGGCGCGGCCGAGCCCGGCCGCCCTCGGACCGGATGGAGACCGCCCTTGATCGACTCGTTCTTCGAGCCGCTCGGCGCGGTGGCGCACGCCCACATCCGGGACCTCGCGGACGGACGCGGCCTCGGCATCGGCGAGCACGAGCCGGTGATCCTCGTGTCCGTCGTCAAGGTCTTCATAGCCTGGGAGTTCCGCCGCCAGGTCGAGGAGGGGCTCATCGACCCCGCCGAGACCGTGCGCGTCACGGCCGCCGACCGACTCGGCGGGACCGGCACCGCCGGCTTCCGGCACGACGCGGTCGTCAGCCTCGCCGATCTCGTACAGCTCATGATGGAGGTCTCGGACAACACCGCCGCGGACCTCGTCACCCGGCACATCGGCGCGGGCTCCCTCCGAAGCCTGCCGGCGCGCCTAGGACTGCAGAGCACACGCCTCATCGGCAGCCCGCGCACGATCCTGGAGGACGTGGCCCGCGACCTCGACGTCTCGGACCTGGAGGCGCTCGCGCACGTGCTCGCGAGCGGCACGGTCACCGCCGAAGAGCTTCGCACCACCAGCGCGTGGGACCCGTTGCGCACCAACGCGTCCACCCCGGCCGACATGACCGAGTTCCTGCGGCAGGTGTGGACCGGGCCCGAACCGGTCAAGCGCGACGTCCGGAACTGGATGAGACGCCAGCTCACCGGCGGCCGACTCGTCCGGCTCGCACCCAGCGAGGTCGTCTCGTTCGGGCGCTCGGGGAGCCTCCCGGGATGGCTCAACGAGGTCGCCGTCTGGGAATGGCCGGACGGGCGACGCCATGCGCTGGCCGTCTTCGCCCGGATCGGCCGCGGGAACTTCCGCGAGGTGGAGCTGGCCATGAGCCGGGCCGCCCTGCACCTGACCGAGCAGCTCAGCACCGGTTCAGTAGATCGCTGACCAGGGGCGCGGCGGCTCCTCCTGACCCTGCGACGCGGCCCGCTCGACCAGCGTCCGCATCCGGCGGTAGCGGCGCAGGAGCTCGGGCGCCTCGCGCATGAGCGTGTGCCCCGCCGCGGTCAGTGCCACCTGCTGGCCGCTCCGGTCGAACAGCTCCGCGCCGAGTTCCTTCTCCAGGCGCCGGATGCGCTGGCTCAGGGGCGGCTGCTCCATGCCGAGCCGAACTGCCGCCCTGCCGAAGTGACGTTCTTCACCCACCGCGAGGAAGCACTCCAGGTGCCGCATGATGTCCACGCGGGAACCATATCAATCCTCGTATGACTCCATATCGCCGTAGATATTGGACGGCATCGGGTCCGGTCGGCTTCACTGAGCGCATGGGAGAACCGAGAGTATTCAAGGGCGGCCGACTCACTCGGCGCCGCCTGGTGGCGACCGCCGGCGCCGGCGCCGCGGCCGTGGCGGGCTCGACGATCGTCGGCAGGCACGTCTTCACCGCCTCAGCCGAGACCGCGGCGGCCGAGGGCGAGTCCGTCCAGGCCAGATGGCTGGGCACCAACGCCTGGGAGCTCAAGACCGACGGGGCCACGGTGCTCATCGACCCGTGGGTGAGCCGATTCCCGACCGGGGCCTACCAAAAGGGCGGGGCGGATCCGGAGACCGAGATCGAGGTCTACCCGGAGGTGATCGACGAGCACATCGGCTCGGCCGACTGCGTGCTCGTCACCCACGGGCACTGGGACCACATCGCCGACGTCCCCTACATCGCCCGCAAGACGGGCGCGACCGTGCTCGGCACCGAGACGCACCTGAACCTGCTGCGAGCCATGGACGCGCCGGAGGAGCAGCTCGGGCAGGTCGCCGGCGGCGAGCTGTACCAGTTCGACGGCTTCACCGTCGAGGTCTTCCGCTCGACCCACTCGGCCAGCGGCGAGCACAAGCGGATCCTGTTCGGCGGCAGCCGCGTCGGTTCGGCGCCGAAGCGGCCCAAGAAGATCAAGGACCTCGTCGAGGGCGGCAGTCTGACGTACCTCGTCGATTTCGGCGGCATCTCCTTCTTCAACGCCGGGTCGGCGAACTTCCTCGAGCGTGAGATCGAGGGCATCCGTCCGACGGTGCTGTTCGTCCAGCCCGGCGGCGGCCACACCCCCGACTACGTGGAGCGGATGCTCGAGGCGACCGGCCGCCCGCCCTACGTCGTCCTGACCCACTGGGACGACTTCGACGAGCCCCTGACCGAACCGGCGGTGCCCGGCACGGACTGGGAATCCGTGCGCGACCGCGTCGCCGCCGCGAGCCCCGACACCGAGTTCCTCGTCATCGACCACCTGGAGAACCATGTCTTCAACTGAGATCACAGTCCGCTGGCTGGGCACCAACGCCTGGGAGATCGCCTCGGACGAGGCCACCGTCCTCGTGGACCCGTGGGTCACCCGCTTCGAGACCGGCGCCCCGAAGCTCGAGGAATGGAACATGGACGCGCCTCTGGTCATCGACGAGGCGGCCGTCGACGAGCACATCGGTGCGGCCGACTGCGTCCTGGTCACCCACGGGCACTGGGACCACATCACCGACGTCCCCTACGTGGCCGCCAAGACCGGCGCCACCGTGCTCGGGACCGAGACCCACCTGAACCTCCTGCGCGCCATGGACACCCCCGAGGAGCAACTGGCGCAGGTCGAGGGCGGCGAGCTGTACCGCTTCGACGGCTTCACCGTGGAGGTCTTCGAGGCCCACCACAACGTCAGCGGCCGGCACAAGCGGCTGCTGTTCCCCGGCAGCGTCCCCGGGGAGGTGCCGAAGCGTCCCAAGGTGGTCAGGGACCTGGTGGAGGGCGGCAGCCTGGCCTACCTCGTCACGATGGGCGAGACATCGCTCCTGATCGGCATCACCTCGAACTTCCAGGAGCGCGAGCTGGAAGGCCTTCGCCCGACGGTGCTGTTCATGCAGGCCGGGGGCAACCGCAACAGCCCCCGCTATGAGGAGCGCCTGCTGGCGGCCACCGGTCATCCGCCGTACATCGTGCCGACGCACTGGGACGACTACGAGGAGCCGCTGACCGAGCCGGCGGTCGACTGGCTCGGCGCGCACGCGCTGGGGGAGAAGCTCGCCGAACTCAGCCCCGACTCGCAGTTCGTCCTCCTCGACCACCTGGAGTCCCACACCTTCGAGGCGTGACATGAGGGCGGAAGGCCTGCCGAAGCGGGTCTTCCGCCGATGCTCACTCGCAGCCGACGCCGTCCCCGTCCCGGTCCAGGTGGCTGCCGTAGCCGGGATCGCCGGTGCGGACCGGCGCGGCCCCGTCGGCCCGGGCGGCGTCGCAGTTCTCGTAGTACGTGGAGTCGCCGCCGCTCTCCTCGGAGCCGGATCCGGACCCAGTGGCCTCTTGCTCCTGTGCGTCAAGCGCCGCCTCGCGACTGTCGAGTGCTTCCTCGCGGGCGTCGAGTTCCGCTGAGCGCTCGTCGAGCCCTTCTTCGCGGGAATCGAGGCCGGATTCGCGCTGATCGAGCTCCGTTTCCCGACCATCGGTCTCCGCGATCACGGAATCTTGGTCGGTGATGATCGCGCCCTGCTCGGCGACCTGGTCCTCGAGTTCCTCGATTCGATCCCGCTGCACCGAGGCCGACGCTTCGGCCGCGGTATTGGCGGACTCGAGTTCGTCGAGGCTCGACTGCGCGGGCCCGAACGTGACGGCTCCCAGCATCATGCCCAGAAGGAGTATGGCGATGGCGGTCGCGGCCACCACCCATCGGTGTCGGGTCGGCGCGGTGCGGAGGTAGTCGGTGAACCGGGCGAGGTCCGTCTCGTGCGGAGGATCCCTTGGAGGGGTCTGGTCACCCGCACTGTGAGCGGGGGTCGGATTCTTGTCCATGAAATGAGACTACGCTCACATTTGGTCACGGTGAAGTAGCGGTACGTACCTGGCCGACGGTGGTGGTTCGCCAAAGGCGGAGTCGTCGAACGCGGGCGCCGAGCGGCGTGAACCGACAGGTCGCTGCGCTGCGCCGCCCGGAAGGCGCTCATGGGCGAGGCACCCCGATTGACAAAGTTTGGTCTGCCAACTTAGTCTTGTATCGACAAAGTTCAATGGTGTCCCGTCCCAGGGGCACGTCCATATAGCAACGCATACAGAGTGGAGGAGCTCCATGCTCAGAGCGATGCGACGAACGCGAAGACGACTACTGCTCATCATGGCGCCCATCGTGGCCGTGCTGGCCGGTCTCGGCATCGCGGCACCCATGATCGCCCAGGCGGCCGAAGGCTGCGAGGTCGATTACCAGGTCCAGAGCCAATGGTCCGGCGGCTTCACGGCCAACGTCTCCGTGACCAACCTCGGCGACCCCATCGACGGCTGGGAGCTGTCCTGGACCTTCCCGTCCGGGCAGAGCATCACCCAGGCGTGGAACGCCACGGTCGCCTCAACGGGCCCCCAGGTCACCGTGACCGACGCCGGCTACAACGCGAAGGTCGCCTCCGACGCGTCGACCTCGTTCGGCTTCAACGGCTCCTGGAGCGGCAGCAACACGAACCCCGGTGAGTTCACCCTCAACGGCGTCGCCTGCACCGGCGGCATCACCCAGCCGACCACCCCGCCCGACACCACCACCCCGCCCCCCACCGGCGACACCGACGCCATGGAGACGGTCGCCGCGATGCAGCCGGGCTGGAACCTCGGCAACTCGCTCGACTCCGTCGGCAGCGACGAGACCGCGTGGGGCAACCCCCGCATCACCCAGGCCCTCATCCAGAACATCCGCGACCAGGGCTTCAACAGCATCCGCATCCCGGTCACGTGGGACGACCACCAGGGAGGCGCGCCCGACTACGCCATCGACCCGGCATACCTCGACCGTGTCGAGGAGGTGGTCAACTGGGCGCTCGACGCCGAGCTGTACGTGCTCGTCAACATCCACCACGACTCGTGGATCTGGATGGCCGACATGCAGAGCGATCAGACCGTGGTGATGGACCGCTACGAGTCCATCTGGACCGCGCTGTCCGACAGGTTCCGCGACGCCTCGCCGAAGCTCTTGTTCGAGAGCGTCAACGAACCGCAGTTCAACAACGTCGACGACGCCACGGCCTACGGACTGCTCGACCAGCTCAACACGACGTTCCACCAGATCGTCCGCGACTCGGGCGGCAACAACGCCGACCGCGTCCTCGTGCTGCCGACGCTGCACACCAACGCCGAGCAGCCCCGTCTCGACGCGCTGACCGACACCATCGAAGCGCTCGACGACCCGAACCTGGCCGCGACCGTGCACTACTACGGTTTCTGGCCGTTCAGCGTGAACGTCGCCGGCTACACCACGTTCAACGACGAGGTCAGGCAGGACGTGATCGACAACTTCGACCGCGTCCACAACGAATTCGTCGCCCAGGGCGTCCCGGTCGTCATCGGCGAGTGGGGCCTGCTCGGCTTCGACGCCCACACCGGCACGGTCGAGCAGGGGGAGAAGCTCAAGTTCTTCGAGTTCGTCGGCCACTACGCCGATCAGCAGGACCTCACCCTCCAGGTGTGGGACAACGGACAGCACTTCAACCGGACCTCGTTCCAGTGGAACGACCCGGAGCTGTTCGACATGATGGAGGCCAGCTGGACCGAGCGATCGGCCACGGCCTCGTCGGACCAGGTGTTCGTCGAGCGTGCCGGCACGATCACCGACGTGACGCTCACGCTGAACCTGAACGGCGCCACCTTCGAGCGGCTCGTGCACGGCGGCGCGGCGCTGACGCCGGGCACCGACTACACGGTCTCGGGCGACCAGCTCACGATCAAGGCCGCCGCGCTCACCCGCCTGGTCGGCTCCGAGGACTACGGCGTCAGGGCCGATCTGCACGCCGAGTTCTCGCAGGGCGCGCCGTGGAGGATCAGCGTGGTCTCCTACGACACGCCGATCCTGCAGAGCACGTCGGGGACGACCGACGCGTTCGCCGTCCCCACGCAGTTCCGCGGCGATCAGCTCGCCACCATGGAGGCCAGGTACTCGGACGGCGCCAACGCCGGGCCGCACGACTGGACCTCGTACAAGGAGTTCGCCAGGGCGTTCGAGCCGGATTACGACGTCGGCACGATCGAACTGACCCCGGACTTCTTCGCCGAAGTGGACGACGGCCGGGCGGTGACGCTCACCTTCCACTTCTGGAGCGGTGACACCGTCACCTACACCGTGACGAAGTCCGGAAGCTCCGTCACCGGCTCGGCCGGCTAGCGACGGAGCCCCTCACAGGCCCGCGGGTCGACGTCCCTGCCTGGACGTCGGCCCGCGGGCCACACCCGCGAGCGGAACTCGCGGTCCGAACCGCTCGGGTAGGGTGCCTCCCGTATGGTCATTCCCTGGAAGCCCTTCCGAAGAGAGCCCGCATGATCCGCGTCCTCCGCCTCCTCGCCCCGATCCTCACGGCGGGTCTGCTGCTGTCCGCCTGCGGCGCGGGCGGCTCCGAGGCGGTCCAGGCACCCGAGGACGGCACCTGCCCCGATTCGGGGCTCGACGTGTCCGCAACGCCCGCCGGCGAAGCCTCGAATGAGCGCTTCCTCGCCATCGGCCTGGTCAACTGCGGCGACGTGCCGCATCTGCTCGACAGCCACCCGAACGTCGGCGTCTTCGGCGGCGACATCGCCATCAGCCGCGACGGCAACGTGCCCGAGTCGGTGACGGTCGACCCCGGCCAGACGCTCGTCGCGCCCCTCTCCTGGACGACCGTGGCCGAGGACGCCGAGGACACCATCACGGTCGACCGGCTCCTCGTCAACGCCCTGCCCGAACCGACCGGCTACACCGTCGAGATCGAACCCGCCTTCGAACTCGCGCCCGACCACGTGCTCGACCTCGGCGCCTGGCAGCACCCCGCCGACACCGAACCCGTCCCCGACGACACCGAGACCCCCGCGGAGGAGCCCGCTCCGGACGCCGGCGCCTGCACCGAGGAGGGCTTCCAGATCACCATCACGGAACCGAGCGCCGCCATGGGCATCCGCGCCGTCGGCATCGACCTGGTCAACTGCGGCGCCGAAGCGATCGAGGTCAACGGCTACCCCGTCGTCGAGGTGCTCCACGGCGGCGCGACGATCGAGGTCGAGGTACACGAGGGATCCGGCCAGCTCACCGACCCCGGACCCACGGCCATCACCGTCGAACCGGGCGGCTCGGTCAGTGCGGGCATGCTGTGGCGCAACAAGGTCGAATCGGCCGATCCCGCCGACGTCGTGAACGCCACCGCGCTGGCCATGACCTACGCCGAGGGCGCGCCGACCATCGTCGTCACGCCCTCGTACCCGATCGATCTGGGCACCACCCGCTACCTGGAGGTCACCGCCTGGCGGTGAGCCCTCGGTCGGCTACGTCGCCTCGCGTACCAGCGGGCCGCCGGCCCTCCGCGGCGGCCCTCGGCCCGGTCTCGGGCCCATGCGCCCCGCCACGCCGACAGGTAGGCTGGCCGCCGGGCTAGTACGAAGGAGCGCACATGTCGAAACTGAAGGTCCTGTTCATCGGCGGCAGCGGCAGAATCAGCACGTCCTGCGTGCGGGAGGCGGTGCGTCAGGGCATCGAGGTCACCGTGCTCAACCGCGGGGAGAGCAAGGACCGCGAGCTTCCCGACGGCGTCAACCGGCTCACCGGCGACTCGAACGACGCCGCATCGGTCCTCGCCGCGATCGGCGACGAACACTACGACTCCGTCGTCAACTGGGTCAACTTCGTGCCCCAGCAGGTGCAGCGGGACATCGACGTGTTCACCGGCCGCACCGGCCAATACGTCTTCATCAGCTCGGCATCGGCCTACCAGACTCCGCCGTCCCGCATGCCGGTCACCGAGTCGACGCCGCTGAAGAATCCGTACTGGCAGTACTCGCGCGACAAGATCGCCTGCGAGGAACTCCTGGTCGAGGCCTACCGCGACGACGACTTCCCCATGACGATCGTGCGCCCCTCCCACACCTACGACGAGACGATGCTCCCGTTCGACGGCGGCTGGACCGTCATCGAGCGGATGCGATCCGGCAAATCCGTCGTCGTCCCCGGCGACGGCACTTCACTGTGGACTATCACGCACAGCCGCGACTTCGCCGTCGGCTTCACCGGCCTGCTCGGCAAGGAGGCCGCGATCGGCGAGCCGTTCCACATCACCGGCGACGAGGCGCCGACGTGGAACCAGATCTACCGCCGGTTCGCCGAGGCCGCCGGTGTGCCCGAGCCGACCCTGGTCCACGTGGCCTCGGACGCGATCGCCGCCGCCGACCCGAACTGGGGCGCCGGGCTCCTCGGCGACAAGGCGAACACGATGGTCTTCGACAACACCAAGGTCAAGACGCTCGTCCCCGAATTCGGCAGGTCCACCACGCCGTTCAAGGAGGGCGCGCGCGAGGTCATCGCCTGGTACGACGCCCATCCCGACCACAAGGTCGTGAACCCCGAAGTGGACGCTCTCATGGACCGCCTCGTCGAGGCTTACGCGCCCCGGCCGCTTTAGACCTGGCGCAGCGCCGGGACCTCGAACTCGAGCGTCCCGGCGTCCGCGTCCAGCACCGCCGGGACGCCGAGCGGGACCGTCCACGACGGCGCGCAGTGCCCGAAGCCGAACTCCTCGACGACCGGGACGCCGAGGTCGCCCAGGCGGTCGAGCATCACGGCACGGATCTCCTCGTAAGGGCCGCAGTCGGTCCACGAACCGAGGGCGATCCCCGCGACGCCGTCGAACCAGCCCGAGCGCCGCATCTGGGTGAGGTACCGATCGAGCCGGTAGCCGGCCTCCTCGATCTCCTCGAGCACGAGGAGGCCCCCGTCCGCGTCGGCGCGTGACTCGGCGGTGCCGATCCCGGAGGCGAGCAGGCTGATGCATCCGCCGAAGGTGACGCCCGCGGCCCGCCCGGGGACGAGCGGCCTCGCCGACGGCGGCGCGAGCTTCTGGACCAGCTCGGGTTCGAAGAGCGTGCGCCGCAGATGCTCCCGGCTCTCGCCCTCCTCGATGAACTTCGACCAGGCGGGCATCGGGCCGTGCAGGGTCGCGACACCCAGCCGCAACGCGATCGCCTCGTGGATCGCCGTGGCGTCGCTGAATCCCACGTAGACCTTCGGCTCGAGTGGAGCGAGCGATTTCCAGTCGACGAGGTCGAGCATGCGCTGGGCGCCGTAGCCGCCCCGCGCGGAGACGACCCCGGCGATGTCCGGGTCGCTCCACGCGGCCTGGAAGTCGGCGGCGCGGGCCTCGTCGGTTCCGGCCAGATACGAGAGCGTCGTGTGCTCATCGAGCGCATGCGGCATCACCACCGGGTCGAGGCCCCAGCCGCGCAGGACGGCCAGGCCCTCATGGAGGCGCTCAGGAGGGAAGGGACCGCTCGGTGCGATGACCGCGACCCGGTCGCCCGCCTTGAGGCGCCGCGGCCGGCGCAGTTCGCGGACGCTCACGGCCGCAGCTCCAACTCCGTGCCCTCCGGCGCCGCGAAGCCGAACGTCCGCGCATAGAGCGCGTGCTCGGTCCGGACCGCGCTGGTGATCGTGGACGCCTTCCGGAAGCCGTGCTGCTCGCCCTCGTACGTCAAGTACGCGTGCGGGACGCCCCGGCCTTCGAGACTGCGCAGCAGCTTCTCGCTCTGCGCCGGCGGACAGATCGCGTCCTCCAAGCCCTGCAAGAGGATGAACGGCGCCTTGATGCGCTCGGCGTGGTTCACCGGGGAGCGGTCGCGGTAGCGTTCGGGCACTTCGTCGTACGGGCCGACGAGCGTGTGCAGGTACTGCGATTCGAAGTCGTGCGTCTCGTCGCCGAGCCAACCCGACAGGTCCAGGATCGGGTACTTGATGGTCGCGCAGGCGTAGAGCCCCTCGGCCGCAGGAGCGGTGAGCGACGCGGCGGACGTCCAGCCGCCCGCGCTGCCGCCCCGGATCGCCAGCCTTGCGGCGTCGGCCGCGCCCTCGCCGGCCAGCGCCCTCGCGGCCGCCGCGCAGTCCTCGACGTCGACCAACCCCCACTGTCCGCGCAGCCGGTTGCGATAGTCGCGCCCGTAGCCGGTCGAGCCGCCGTAGTTCACCTCCACGACGCCGATGCCTCTGGACGTGAAGTACGCCAGCTCGAGATCGAGGACGGCCCGCACATGACTGGTCGGCCCGCCGTGGACCCAGACCACATACGGCGGCAGTTCGCCTTCGGGCGCCGCGAAGTCCGGGTTGCTCGGCGCGTAGACGTGCGCGTACACCTGCCGCCCGCCCGGGCCGGCGAACGTCCGGTGCTCGGGCACGGGATAGTACGCGGGATCGACCGCGTCGGTGTGCTCGGCGCCGACCACGCGGACCTCACCGGTGACCGCGTCGCATTCGACGATCTCCCAGGCCCGGTCGGGCCCGCCGGCCAGGCCCGTGACCCGCTCGCCGTGCGCGACGAGCGACGGCGCCCACTCGGTCCACGGCCCGCCCGCCTCCGTCATGGCGCCAAGATCGGGGTCGAGGATGCCGAGCCTGCCCTCGCCCTTGCCGTGAACGGCGGCGATGCGGCCGCTCTCGAGGATCTGGAACCACCGCGAACCTATAGTCCACAGTGGTCCACTGAATTCCTCTTCGGCCGGATACAGGCCCACGGCCGCTCCGGAATCCGGGTCGACGCGGTACAGGTTCCACCAGCCGCTGCGGTCGCTGGCGGCCACGAGCGAACCGTCGGCGCCCCACTCGACCTGCGGGATGGATTCGTCGTCGCCTCCCGCGACGGTCCGGGCGTCCTCGAACGCGCCCTCACCGGTCACGGTGGCGACACGCAGTTCCGTGCCGTCCCAAGGCATGTTCGGATGGTTCCAGGCGATCCAGGCCGCCATCGTCCCCTCGCGGTTGAGCCGCGGGCCGGTCAGGAACCGGTAGGAGTCGTCGGTGAGCTCCCGAACCGCCGATCGGTCGTCCGCGGCCGAGCCGTCCAGCGGCACCGCCGCCAGCACCCGGCGCACGTCCGTCGGCCGCTCACCGGTGAACTCCTCCAGCACCGCCCACACCTCGCCGCGTTCCAGATCGACCGTCATGTCGCACCAGCGCAGCCCGCTCGCGAAGCGCGGCATCGGCGTCAGCGGCCACGGCTCGAGGCCGCGATCCGGTTCGAACGCGTACAGCCGCTGGTCGCCGAAGTCCGAGAAGACGATGAACGGCAGTCCGTCGGCGAGCGCGCCCGCCCACGGCGTCCCGCCGTACTCGTGGACCCGGTTGCGCACGTTCCACGGCGCGGGCAGCATCGACTCGGCGCCGTTCGCGCCGCCGCGCACCAGCGTCCGACGCCCGCCCTCGGCCGGGCGCGGCTCGGTCCACCACAGCTCCTCGCCGACGGTGCCGAGCGAGGACGGTCGGCCGTCGCCTGCGGCGACGTGCTCGACGGAGATCGGCGATGTCCAAGTCCCGTAAGGCGAACGATGCATGATCATGCACTCCTCATGAAGTCGTCGAGCACGCGAAGCCCGAAGTGGAGGCCCTCGACCGGGACGCGCTCGTCCACGCCGTGCGCGAGCTTGCCGTAGCCGAACTCCGGCGGCAGCTTCAGCGGCGAGAAGCCGTAGCCGACGATGCCGAGCCGGGAGAACTGCTTGGCGTCCGTGCCGCCCGACATGCAGTACGGGACGACGTGCGCCTCGGGATCGAACGCCAGCACCGCCTCGCGGGCCGCGGCGAACGTCGGCGAGTCCACCGGCGCGCTCAGCGCGACCTCCCGGTGGTGGAAGTCCCACCGCACGTCCGGGCCGCACAGCTCGTCCATGGTGGCGGCGAACTCCTCCTCGCCGCCGGGCACGGTCCGCCCGTCCACCTGCGCCCGGGCGTGCTCGGGGATCACGTTCACCTTGTATCCGGCCTCGAGCACGGTCGGATTGGCGCTGTTGCGCAGCGTCGACTCCACCAGCTGCGCGGCCGGGCCGAGCTTCGCCAGCAGCGCGTCCGAATCGAAGTCGTCGGCGTCCAGGTCGACCTCGACGCCGTAGACCGCCGCGAGTTCGGTCAGCGCCGCCCGCACCGTCGGCACCAGCCGCATCGGCCAGCGGTGGCGGCCGATCCGGGCCACGGCCTCGGCCAGCGCCGTGACCGCGTTGTCGGGATTGACCTTCGAGCCGTGCCCGGCCCGGCCGCGAGCGGTCAGGTCCAGCCAGGCGGTGCCGCGCTCTCCGGCGCCGATCGGGTAGATCCGGACGCCCTCGCCGCCGTGGAAGGTGAAACCGCCCGATTCGCTGACGCCCTCGGTGCAGCCCTCGAACAGCTCCGGGTGGTGGTCGGCGAGGAAGCCCGATCCGTACTCGGCGCTGGCCTCCTCGTCGGCGGTGAAGGCGATGACGATGTCGCGCCTGGGCCGCAGCCCTGCCCGGTGCCAGAACCGGACCGCGGCGAGGACCATCGCGTCCATGCCCTTCATGTCGAGTGCGCCGCGGCCCCAGACGATGCCGTCGCGGACCTCCCCGGAGAACGGGTCGACCGACCAGTCGGCGGCCTCGGCCGGCACCACGTCGAGGTGCCCGTGGACCAGCAGCGCGTCGGCTCCCGGATCGGTGCCGGCGATGCGGGCGACCACGTTCGAGCGGCCGGGCGCCTTCTCCAGGATCACCGGTTCGGCCCCGGCCTCGGTGAGCCGCTCGGCCGCGTACTCGGCGGCCTCGCGTTCGAAGCCGTCGCCGCCGCCCCGGTTCGTGGTGTCGAGCCGGATGAGCTCGGACGTGAAGCGCACGGCCTCCTCGAGTGCGCGTTCGTCGACGGCGCTTGCGGACTCAGCCATACTCTTCCTCCACGGCCGCGGCGACCAGGGTGGTCACCGCCTTGAAGCATCGGATTCCTTCGTACATGCTCGGCGAGGAGTACGCCACACGGCGCTCGCCGGCGGCCTCCACGCCCGGGATCACGGTCGCGGCGCCCACCAGATGATCGGCGTCGAACTCCAGCTCGACCCGATGCGGCTGTGCGACGGGCTCGTGCCGCACCGCCAACGCGGTCGCGTTCGCGGCCGCGTCCATGATGTCGGCGGCCGTCCGGGACGGGGTGCGGCACTCGGCGGCGTAGCGCGAGACGCAGTCCTTGACGGCCACGCCGAGCGCCCGCGGCGCATAGCCGCTCGCGTCTTCGATCGTCTTGTCGTCGCCGGTCACCAGGATCACCGGCACGCCGTATTCGGCGGCGACGGCCGCGTTCAGACGACCCTCACTGGCGCGGACGCCGTCGAGCCAGACACCGGTGATGGAGTTCGCCAGGTACGTGTGCGCCAGGACCCCTTCGCTGCCGGCTCCGGCGTGGTAGCCGAGGAAGACGACCCCGTCGACGTCGCCGCGCTGGATGCCCTCGACCATCGACAGCGACTTGTGCCGACCGGTGATCATCGACGCCCGGCCGTCCAGCTGCTCCAGCAGGAGATTCCGCATCGTCCAATGCGCCTCGTTGACCAGGACCTCCGAGGCGCCGCCGGCGAACAGGCCCTTCACGGCCGCGTTCACGTCCGAGGTGAACACCGGCCGCAGGCGTTCCCACTGCGGGCCGCCCGGCAGCACGTCGGCCGGGCAGGTGACGCCGGTGGCGCCCTCCATGTCGGCGCTGACGAGGATCTTCATGCCGCGTTCTCGTACCTGTGCAGGTGGCAGGCGACCCGCTGCGCGGAGGCGTCCGCCGGCAGGATCTCCAGGTCCCGCCGCTCGCAGTCGTCGAGCACCGCCGAGGCCCGTCCCGAGGCGACCTCCTGGCAGCGCGGCCGGAACCGGCACCCCGCGGGGATGCGGGCGGCGTCCGGCAGCTCGCCGGAGAGCACGATCGGCTTCGGCAGCGGCGAGTCGGGCAGGACCGACACCAGTGCCCGCGTGTACGGGTGCTGCGGATCGGTCAAGACCTGTTCGACCGGGCCCTGCTCCACGATCCGCCCCAGGTACATGATCGCGATCCGGTCGGCGATGCTCCAGGCCAGGCCCAGGTCGTGGGTGATCACCAACGCGCCGAGGTTCATCTCGTCGCACAGGCGCAGCAGCAGCGCCAGGATCTCCCCGCGCACCGACGCGTCCAGGCTCGCCACCGGCTCGTCGGCGACGATGATGCTCGGATTCAGCACGAGCGCGCCCGCGATCACCGCCCGCTGCCGCTGCCCGCCCGAGAGCTCGTGCGGATAGGCGAGGAAGAACTTCTCGGGAGGGCGCAGTCCGGCGCGCGAGAGCGCGTCGGCGACCCGCCCCGCCTCGTCGTCGTTGACGCCGTGGATGCGCAGGCCCTCGGCCACCGCGTCGTAGATCGTGTGGCGCGGGTTGAGCGCCCCGGTCGGGTCCTGGAGGATCAGCTGGACGCCGCGCCGGTAGGCCTTGAGCGCCCTGGTGGAGTAGCGCAGCGGCTCGCCGCCGAAGGTCACCGTGCCGCGCGTCGCCCGCTCCAGGCCGAGCAGCGTGCGCGCCAGCGTGGTCTTCCCGCAACCCGACTCGCCCGCGAGCGCGACGATCTCGCCCGGGGCCACGTCCAGGTTGACCCCGTCGATCGCCGTGGCCGTCCGCCCGCCCGGCATGCCGAAGTCGACCCCGAGATTTCGAGCGGACAAGAGCTGTGATGTCACTGTGGCGCTTCCTTATCCATGAACAGCTGTACCAATTTACGGCTCCGCGGGCGTGGCCGTGACCGGCTCCCCGGCCTGGGCGACGAAGCAGGCGCTGTGCCTCCGGTCCTCGCCGGGCAGCTCCATCAGCTCGGGCTCGGCCTCCGAACAGCGCTCCACGGCGATCGCGCAGCGCGGCCGGAACGAGCAGCCCGGCGGCAGATCGGCCGGGTCCGGAGGGTCGCCGGCGAGCCCGCCGGGCCGCTTGCGCGAAGCGGCGTCGCCGATGACCGGGAACGCCGATCCCAAAGCCGCCGAATAAGGGTGACGGGCCTGGACGAACAGCTCGCGGCCCGGGCCGAGCTCGACGACGCGCCCGGCGTACATGATCGCGGCGCGGTCGCACGTCGCCGACAGCACCGACAGGTCGTGGCTGATCATGACCAGCCCCACGCCCCGCTCGGCGACCAGCCCGGTGATGAGCTCGAGCACCTGCGCCTGCACCATGACGTCGAGCGCGGTGGTGGCCTCGTCGGCGATGATCAGGTCCGGGTCGCAGGCGAGGGCCATCGCGATCATGACCCGCTGGCGCTGGCCTCCGGAGAGCTCATGCGGATAGTTGCGGACCTTCGAGGAGGGCAGTCCGACCTGGCGGAGCAGTTCGGCGGCCCGGCGCTCGGCGTCGGCCTTCGTGGTGCGCTCGTGGACCAGGATCGGCTCGGCGATCTGCTTTCCGATGCGCTGCACGGCGTTGAGCGAGTGCATCGCGCCTTGGAAGACGATCGACGCGCCGACCCAGCGGACCGCGCGCAGGCGCCCCCACCCCATGGTCAGGACGTCCTCGCCGTCGAGCAGGATCTCGCCGGTGACCGTGGCGTTCGGCGGCAGCAGCCGCAGCACCGCCATGGCCAGCGTCGACTTCCCGCAGCCGGACTCGCCGGCGATGCCGAGCGTCTGGCCCGCCTCCAAGCTCAGGTCGACCCCGCGCACGGCCGGGACCGCGCCGCGGGAGCCGTCGTAGGTGACGTTGAGACCGCGGATGTCCAAAAGGCTCACTGCGACTCACCTCGCAATCGAGGGTTGAAGACGGCTTCGAGCGCCCTTCCGCACATCATGAACGAGGCGACGACGATGAGGATCGCCAGGCCCGGCGGCAGCAGGTACCACCAGGCCTGCGCCGAGACCGCGCCATTGGTGGAGGCGCGGTTGAGGATCGAACCCCAGGAGACGACGTTCGGGTCGCCCAGGCCGAGCCAGGCCAGTGACGACTCCATGAGGATCGCCGAGGGGACCAGCAGCGTCGCGCTGGCGAGCACGAGCGGCAGCACGTTGGGCAGGATGTGCTTGGTCATCTGGTGCCAGTGTCCGGCGCCGAGCGCCCGTGCCCGCTCGAGGTACGGCCTGGCCTGCACCGTCAGCGTCTGGGCTCGGACGAGCCTGGCGGTGCCGGACCAGGAGACGATGGCGATGACGATGATCGTGGTGGTGGTGCTGCGGCCGAGGACGGCCAGCAGCGCGATGGCGACGACCAGGCTCGGCAGCACCATGAACCAGTCGGACACGCGCAGGGTGATCCACCCGTACCAGCCCCCGATGTGGCCGCTGGTGATCCCGACGAGCGTGCCGATGACGATGGCGACGACCGTGGCGGTCAGTCCCATCAGGAGCGACAGCCGCGCGCCCCACAGGGTGAGCGCGAGCAGGGACCGGCCGACCTCGTCGGTGCCGAGCGGGAATTCGGCGCTGGGCGGCTCCATGCGCCCGCCGGTGGCCTGCGTGACGCTCAGCTGCGATTCGTCGATCAAGAGCGGCGCCGTCACGGCGAGGAGCACGATGAT
Source organism: Glycomyces tarimensis (assembly GCF_054776215.1). NCBI lineage: Bacteria > Bacillati > Actinomycetota > Actinomycetes > Glycomycetales > Glycomycetaceae > Glycomyces > Glycomyces tarimensis. Next base: position 43,728 of record NZ_BAAHCB010000042.1, on the reverse strand, counting down.
GCCGAGGAGGACGAGTCCGACCATGCCGCTGCGCTGGCTGCGGTAGTCCCGCCACACGCGGGCGGCGGCCTGGCGCCGGCGGGCCCACGCCAATGTACGGCCCGACAAGCGTCGCCGAGGCGCTCCGGCGGGGGACGGGGTCGCTTTCGCGCCGGTGTTCATGTCGTGTTCCATAACGACCGCCTGATCCTCGGGTCGATGAACCAGTACAGGATCTCCGCGCACAGCACGGCGAGGATCGTCGAGGCGGAGAACAGGACGAACAGGGCCTGCAGGACCGGCCGGTCGGGGTAGAAGATCGACTGCACGAACAGTCTGCCGAGGCCGGGCCAACTGAAGACCGTCTCGGTGACGATGCTGCCGTTGACGATGTTGCCGATCGCCAGGAACACCAGCGTGACGGTCGGCAGGAGCGCGTTCGGGACGGCGTGCCTGCGGCGCACCTGGTCCTCGCGCAGTCCCTTGGCGCGGGCGGTGGTGAGGTAGTCGCTGCCCAACTCATCCAGGATGGACGATCGCATGACCATCAGGTATCCGGCGTAGACGACCGCGACGTGCGTCAGCACCGGCAGGACGAGATGGTGCCCGATGTCGAGGGCCTGTGGGAGGAAGGCGTCCGGGGTGCTCGGCGAGCGCATCCCGTTGACCGGGAAGAGCCCCAGGTAGCGGGCGAAGACGAGGATGAAGATCATGCCGAGCCAGAACGTCGGCGCCGAGTACAGCAGCAGACCGGTGGCGACCTGGCCGCGGTCGAAGCGGCCGCCCTGCTTCCAGCCGGCCCTCGTGCCGATCCACAGCCCCAAGAGGACCGCGAGCGCCACGGAGGTGCCCGACAGCAGCAGTGTCGCCGGGAGCCGCTCGACGACGAGGTCGAAGATCGGTCGGCGGAACTGGAGCGAGGTCCCGAAGTCGCCGGTGAGCGTTCCGGTGATGTAGTCCCAGAACTGGTTCCACAGCGGGTCGTTGAGTCCCATCTCCTCGCGCATCGCCTCGCGCTGCTCGGGGGAGACGGGGCGCTCGCGGGTGAGCTGGTCGATCGGGTCGCCGGCGATGAGCCGGAAGATGAAGAACGACGAGAACAGCACCAGCAGCAGCGACACGGCGGCGCCGCCGACGTGCCTGAGCAGGTACCGGCCGAATCCTGTATTGACGCGGCCGGGCCGGTCGGCGCCGGCCGCGTCGGGGGATCGGTCAGGGGAGGGCGGGCCGGTGGCCCCCCCGCCCCCGGTCGACGGACTAACGGTCATCGAGGCGTGTCACTCTCGTTCGTCGGCGGTGCTCTTGCGCCGTATGAAGAAGAAGACGCCTCCGGCGATCAGGACCACCAGGACGGCTCCCGCCGCGACCAGAACGCCGGTCGAGACGCCGCCGTCCTCGCTCTCCCCGACCGGGGTGGCCGAGTGGTAGGCCCACAGGAAGCCCTGCTGGCCGGTGATCATCCCGCCTTCGGCGGGCTGCGTCCGGAGGCCGTCCACCTTGTCGTGGTTGTACGCCTCCAGGACGTTCTGGTAGTAGAGCCAGATGACGGGGGCGTCCTCGTACAGCATCTGCTGCTGCTGTTTGACCAGGTCGGCCCTGGCCTCGGGGTCGGACTCGACCTTCTGCCGCTCGTGGAGGGCGTCGTAGTCCTCGTTGCAGTAGAAGTTCTCGTGCGAGCGCTCGCTGCCGTCGGTCGTGGTGGGCAGGACGGCGCAGGTGTGCATGGCCAGCTGCTCGGTCGGGTTGGGGCCGACGCCCCAGCCGGAGAACGCGATGTCGTACTCGCCGAGGTAGACCAGGTCGTTGAGCGAGCCCTGCTCGATCGGCTCGGGGGTGATCTCCAGTCCGATCTGCTCCCACCATTCGCTCACGAACTGGACCACGGTGGCGTAGTCGGTGTTGTCGGCGTGGTGGTAGAAGCGGAAGCTGAGCTTGTCGTCGCTGTCGGGCATGGTGCGGATGCCGTCCTCGCCGCGCTCATAGCCCGCCTCGTCGAGCATCCGGTTGGCCTCGTCGATGTCGAACTGGACCAGTGCGTCGCCGCCGTCCCAGTGCCAGTGGTCGAAGATCGCGGGAATGATCGACACGGCAGGGTCGCCGTTGCCGTCCAGGACGGTGTCCACCAGCTCCTGTTTGTCGATCGCGGTGTGCATCGCCTGGCGCACCACCGGGTCGCGCAGCGCGGGGTGGCCGTCGCCGTACGGCTCGCGCTCGACGGTCGCCGCGCCGTGGTTGAGGGTGAGCGACACGAACCGGCGGCCCTGGGCGTTGTTGACGGTGACGTGCTCCTGGCCTTCGAGGGCCTCGGCCTGGGCGGGGTTGAGCCCGTTGACGATGTCGACCTCGCCGGCCTCCAGGGCGGCGACGGCGGCGTCGGGCTCGCTGTAGTAGTCGTAGACGACCTCGTCGAAGCCGGGGGCGCCGCCCCAGTAGTTCTCGTTGGCGCTCAGGCGGATGAACTCGTCCGTGCGGTACTCGCTGACCTGGAAGGGGCCGGACCCGACCAGTGGCAACTGGTCGTTCGCGGTGTCGGCCGACGGGTCCGGGTAGGTCTCCCAGACGTGCTCGGGCACGATGAAGATCCCCGCGTTGAGGACCTCGGCGGGGGCCGCCTCGTTGAGCGTGAGCACGAACGTGGTGTCGTCGGGGGCCTCGGCTCGGGCGAAGTTGCCGGCGAGGTCGATGTTCCACTCGTGGATGGCCTGGTTCTCGATGAGGAGGTTGTAGGTGTAGGCCACGTCCCCGGCCGTCAGCGGCTCGCCGTCGGACCATTCGACGCCCTCGCGGATGGTGAACGTCCACGTCAGGCCGTCGGCGCTCTCCTCCCATTCGGTCGCCAGTCCGGGCACGGGCTCGTAGTCGTCGGCTCCTGTCCTAATGAGAGTGTCGTACGTCATCATGTTGGTGTTGTAGGTGATGACGTAGCGGGCCTTGAAGGGGTTGAAGGTGTCGACCTCTTGATCGGTGGCCACGAGGAGACTGTCGGTGTCCTCGTCTTGAGCGACCGCCTGCGTCGACGTGGCGGCGAGGACGCCGGCGGACAGGGCCAGCGCGGCTCCGGCCGCGACGAGCCGCTTCATCGGTCTGGTTCTCATGGGGGTGTCCCTACTTCGCGTTCGGTTCCGGGCCGGGCAAATGTATGGCTCGCAAGCTTCGCCATGGAAGGTTCGGGCTCCGTCTGCTGTCCCGTGGCAGTGGAGGCTCGGTCCCGAGTAACCAACAGAATGATGTAAATCTTCGCCTGTTGTCAATGTTGTGGAGAATTTTTTCGGTCTTATTGGTGCTTGAGAGCCATGAATCGACAATGTCGACACTCAGTCGGTCCTTGCGGGATCGTACCGCTGTCGTCCTTTTCATGTGAATTCGTGGTGGTATATGCCCGCTGCTCGTATTCATGGTGGGGCTGAGTGTGCCGCTCTGATCCGAGGCCCGACTCCGAGATATATCAAACACATGTTTGATCTTGCGTCATCGCCGCAGTTCGGTATGTTGAACCCATACACACGTTCGACATATTACGGGGGTAGTGGTGGTGAACGGTGTTCCGGCAGCGTTGGCTGCCGAATTCGGGCTGCGGCTCGCCGGCGAACTCAAGCCGGCCGTGCGCGCTCCCCTGGAGTCCTCCCGGCACATCCTCCCGGTCACCCCCGACATTTCCACGCTCCTGCCCTACGGCGGCCTCGCGACTATGACCACCCTCACGGCATCGCGGGTCGGGGCGACCTCGCTGCTGTGGCGGCTCCTCGCGGGCCCCACCCAGGCCGGGGCCTGGTGCGCCGTCGTCGGCCTGCCCCACGTCTATCCCCTGGCCGCCCGCGCGGCCGGGGTCGACCTCGAACGGCTCGCCCTGGTCGAGGCCGACGGGCCGCGCGTCGCCGACGCCGCGGGCGCGCTGGCCGGAGGCGTCGCCGCCCTGGTCGTGCCCAGCGCCGCCTTCGAACCGAAACAGACACGCCGCCTGGCCGCCCGCGCCCGCCGCGGCGGCACCGCCATCGTGTGGTGGGAGACCAGGCCCGTGCCCGGCGCCGACGCCCGGCTCGAGGTCGCCCGCGCCCACTGGAAGGGCCTGCGCTCGAACACCGGGCGCCGCTACGGGGCCGGCCGCCTCGACGCCTGCGAGCTCGACGTGGCCGCCCGCTGGCGCACCGGCGGTGCCCACCGCGCCCGCATCTGGCCCTACGGCGGCCAGAACCCCGACAACGTCGTCGACCTGCGCGGAGGCCGGCCATGATCCGCACCGCAGGAGCCGAGCAGCCTTACGGCTCCGCACGCGTCGCCGTGGCGAGGCTCCCCGACTGGAAGTCCGAGGACGCCGCGGCCTTCGAACCGGTCCTGGACGCCCTCGACCTGGTCACGCCGCACATCGAGGTGCTCGAACCCGGCCTCGTCGCCATGCCGCTGCGCAAACGCATCGGCGACGAGGCCGAATTCTGCGAACGACTCATCGACACCGTCACCGGTCTGGTCGACCAGGACTGCCTCACCGGCGTCGCCGACGGCCTGTTCGCGGCCCTGCTCGCCGCCCGCTCGGGCCGCATCGTCCGGCCCGGCGGCGACGCCGCGTTCCTCGCCCCCTTCGACATCGCCGACCTCCAGATGACCGGCCTGGTCGACGAGGAGACCACCGAGACGCTCCGCCACCTGGGCATCGACACGCTCGGCGCCTTCACGGCCCTCCCCGGCGCCGCCGTGGCCGAACGGTTCGGCGCCCGGGCGCGCCAGGCCCAAGCGCTCGCCGCCGGGGAACTGGCCCGCCCGCTCGCCATCCGGCAGCCCGAACCCGAACTGGCCGTCCGCATCGACGCCGAAGAACCCTACGAGACCGTCGAACAGGCCGCCTTCGCCGCCCGTCCGCTCGCCGAACGGCTCCTGGAGACCTTGGGGCGGCGCAACCTCACCTGCACCCGCGTCGCCGTCACCGCCCACACCGTCCGCGGCCTCGCCCGCGAACGCACCTGGCAGCTCGACCCCTCCGCTCCCGCCGTCGAACTGGCCCGCCGCGTCCGCTGGCAGCTCGAAGGCTGGCTGACAGACGGCGGTAGCGACGCCCTCGCCGCCATCGAACTCACTCCAGGCGGGCTGCTCGGCCTGGTCGAGGCGGGGAAGGGCCTGTGGGAGTTCAAGGACGCCGCCACCGTCCGCGCCGAGGCCGCGCTCCGCCACGCCCAAGGCCTGCTCGGGCCCGACAATGTCCGCATCGCCGTCGAAACCGACGGCCGCGACCTGGCCGAACGCTGCGAACTCGACACCTGGGGCGGCAAGATCGCCGCGCGCCGGACCGGCCCGTGGCCCGGCACTCTGCCCGACCCGCCGCCGGCCCTCGCCGGCACCGGCGAGGACGTCAAGGTGCTCGCCGCCGACGGCACGCCCGTCTCGGTCGCCGCGCGCGGCGCCATGTCCGCCACCCCGGCCCTGGTCTCCCTCAGCGGCAAGCGGATCCCCGTCATCGCCTGGGCCGGGCCCTGGCCGGTGACCGAACGCTGGTGGAACGAGGGCGCCCGCCGCTACGCACGACTCCAAGTCGAACTCGCCGACGGCCGCGCCGCCCTCCTCTACCTCGAAAACCGGCGATGGAAGGTGGCCGGCTGGTATGACTGAGTACGCCGAGCTGCACTGCCACTCCCACTTCAGCTTCGCCGACGGCGCCGACTCCCCGGCCGCCCTGGCCGACGAGGCCGCCCGCCTCGGACTGAGCGGCCTGGCCGTCACCGACCACGACGGCCTCTACGGCGTCTCCGAACTGGCCACCGCCGCAGGCGGGCTCGGCCTGCCCACCGTCTTCGGCGCCGAACTCAACCTCGGCATGGCCAAGCCCCGGCGCGGCCAAGCCGATCCGGCGGGGGAGCACCTGGTGGTGCTCGCCCGCAACCCCGTCGGCTACCGGCGGCTCTCCCGGGCCATCACCGAGGCGAAGCTCGACACCAAGGAGAAGGACCTGCCCCGCTACGAGATCAAGCGGCTCGCCGACCACGCCGGAGGGCACTGGATGGTCCTGACCGGCTGCCGCAAGGGCGCCCTCAACGCCGCGCTCGACGCCGGCGGCACCGAAGCCGCCGAGCGGCGGCTGCGCGAGCTGACCGAATGGTTCGGCCCCGGCAACGTCGCCGTCGAACTCACCTGCCACGACCTGCCCGGCGACACCGAGCGGATCGACGCCCTCGCCGCGATCGCCGGCCGCTGCCGCGTACCCGTCGTCGCCACCAACAACGTCCACTACGCGTCCCCGACCCGCGCCAGGGTCGCCGCCGCGCTGGCCGCCACCCGCTCGCGGCGCCCGCTCGATCAGATCGACCCCTGGCTCCCCGCCGCCGCGGCCGCGCACCTCCGCAGCCCCGAGGAGATGCGGCTGCGCTTCGCCGACGTTCCCGAAGCGGTCGACAACGCCGCCCGCTTCGCCGAGGAGATCGCCTTCGACCTCAAGCTCCTCGCCCCGCGCCTGCCCCGCTTCCCCAACCCGGTCGGCTACGACGACTTCTCCCACCTGGCCAAGCTGATCATCGAGGGCGCACGGGAACGCTACGGCCCGCGCGAGGAGGAACGGGTGCCCGGCGCCTGGCGGCAGCTGGAGTACGAACTGCGCGTCATCCGCGACCTCGGCTTCGCCGGGTACTTCCTCATCGTCGCCGACATCGTCAAGTTCTGCGGCGAACGCGACATCTTCTGCCAGGGCAGGGGATCGGCCGCCAACAGCGCCGTCTGCTACGCCCTCGGCATCACCAATGTGGACCCCGTCGGCTTCGGGCTGCTGTTCGAGCGGTTCCTGTCGGCCGAACGCGACGGGCCGCCCGACATCGACATCGACATCGAGTCCGGCCGCCGCGAAGAGGTCATCCAGTACGTCTACGGGAAGTACACCCGCCAGCGGGCCGCGCTGGTGGCCAACGTCATCACCTACCGGCCCCGCAGCGCGGTCCGCGACGCCGCGAAGGCCCTGGGGCACGCCCACGAGCAGGCCGTGGCCTGGTCGAAGCGGCTGCACCACTGGCACGGGCTCGACCCCGACGAGACCGAGGGGATCCCCGCCGAGATCCAGAGCCTCGCCGCCGAACTGGCCGACCTGCCCCAGCACCTGGGCATCCACCCCGGCGGCATGGTGCTCACCGAGCAGCCCGTCTCCGAGATCGTCCCCGTCGAGCCGGCCCGCATGGCCGACCGCACCGTAGTCCAGTGGGACAAGGAGGCCTGCGCCGACGCCGGACTGGTGAAGTTCGACCTGCTGGGTCTCGGCATGCTCGAGGCCCTGCACCGGATGGTCGACCTCATCGCCGACGCCCACGGCGCCGAAGTCGACCTCGCGAAGCTCGAGCCCGAGGACGAGGACGTCTACGACATGCTCCAGCACGCCGACACCGTGGGCGTGTTCCAAGTGGAGTCGCGCGCCCAGATGTCGACCCTGCCGCGCCTGCGGCCCGAGAAGTTCGCCGACCTCGTCGCCGAGGTCGCGCTCATCCGCCCCGGCCCCATCCAAGGCGGCGCGGTCCACCCGTACCTGCGCCGCCGCCGAGGCGAACCCTGGCGCGACAAGGTCCCCGAGATCCTCCACCCCGCACTCGAGAAGACCTACGGGGTGCCGCTGTTCCAGGAGCAGCTCATGCGCATCGCCATCGACGCCGCCGGGTTCGACGGCGGCGAGGCCGACCAGCTGCGCCGCGCCATGGGCGCCAAGCGGTCGACCGAGCGCATGGAGCGGCTGCGCGAACGCCTCTACGAGGGCATGGCGAAGAACGGGGTCGCCGGCGAGGACGCCGACCGGATCTACGAGCAGCTCAAGAGCTTCGCCGACTTCGGCTTCCCCGAATCGCACGCCGCGAGCTTCGCCCACCTCGTCTACTCCTCGGCCTGGCTCAAGTGCCACTACCCGGCCGCGTTCTACGCCGGGCTGCTGGCGAGCCAGCCGATGGGGTTCTACTCGCCGGCCAGCCTCATCGCCGACGCGAAGCGCCACGGCATCGCCGTCCTGCCGCCCGAGGTCAACGCCAGCGTGCAGGTGGCGTCCCTGGTCGAGCCCGACCCGGCACCGGCGTTCCCGGTGCTGGGGACCGCGACGATCCGGCTCGGCTTCGACAGCGTCAAGGGCCTCAGCGGCGAGGTCGCCGACCGCATCGTCGCCGCGCGCGTCGACGGCCCCTACCGCGACCTGCCCGACCTGGCCCGCCGGGCGCGGCTCGGCAAGGGGCAGTTGGAGACGCTCGCGCTGGCCGGGGTCCTGGACAGCCTCGAACCCGACCGCCGCAGAGCACTGTGGGCGGCCGGGATGGTGCGCGAGCACCCCGACATGATCGCCGGCACCGGCCCGGCCGCCGAGGCCCCGGCCCTGCCGGGCATGAGCAGGACCGAGCTGGCCCGCGCCGACTACGCGGGGCTGGGCCTGTCGACCGAGACCCACCCGGTCGAATTCGTGCGCGAGGCCCTCACCACCGAGGGCGTCATCCCCATCGACCGGCTCCCCACGGTGCCGAACGGCACCCGCGTCGAGGTCGCCGGGGTGGTGACGCACCGCCAGCGGCCCCCGACCGCGCGCGGGGTGACCTTCCTGAGCCTGGAGGACGAGACCGGTATTGGCAACATCGTGTGCTCCCAAGGGCTGTGGGCGCGCTGGCGGCCGGTCGCCACCGGATCGAAGGCCCTGCGCATCAGGGGCACCGTCGAGCACGCGGCCGACGCCATCGAGGGCAGCATGCCGAACCTCATCGCCGACAAGCTCATCGCCCTGAACCTCGACACCCCGACGGTCGGCTCCCGCGACTTCCGCTGAGCCTCATGACTCGCAGCCGACGCCGTCCCCGTCGCGGTCCAGATGCCGGCCGTATCCGGGTTCGCCGGCGTAGACCGGTGCGGCGCCGGCGGCGCGTGCCGCATCGCAGTTCTTGTAGTAGACGGAGGACTCGTCGTCCTCGGTCCGCGACGCCGTCGTGGGATCCGGCTCGGGTTCCGGTTCTGCTTCGGGCTCCGGTTCCGGCTCTGGCTCTGGCTCTGGCTCCTCGGACGCTTCGCGGCTGGGTTCGGTCGTCGTCGCTTCGGTGGTCGGCGTCGTGGCATCGGCTGTCGGAGCGGCCGCTTCGGTGGTCTCGGCGACCGGGGAAGGGGACGCCGTCGTCCGGTCGTCGGGCTCGTATCCCGAGGCGTCGAGAATCAGTCCGAACACGCAGAGTATGAGGAACGTGCTCGACACGCTGTAGACGACGATCATCCACCAGCGGGTGTACCAACGTTTTTCGCCGTCGTGGAAGGGTTGCCGAGGAATCGGGTAGGTGTCGCCGAATGGGGGCGTGGGATCACTGTTGCTCATGGGGGCAAGGGCTTTCTCTTAGCCGATTATTCAATGAACTTCATAGAGCTAATGCCTTGAAGAATATGGAGGTCCATTGAGGCGGAGTGTGTCTCGTCCGAACGCTACCAACAGCGGATATGTCTGTCAGTCCCCTGATCGGGCGAGAGCGAATCAATCAATTCGCCATAATTCAAATGGAAATCGATTACCGCAGGAATGCCCATGATCCGACCGACGAAAAATGATCTTGAGAAATGGCGATGATTCGGTATTCAAGCATTCGTAGACTTCCGAGTAACACTGAAGAGCTAGGAGTGCGGCTCGCCGACCGCTTCGAGTTTCTTCTGGGCGCGCGGGTGCGCCCGGAGCCTGCGGAGCATCCTCGCGTCCGCGAAGCCCACCGCCCGGGACGCCGCCTCCGCGGTCTCGCCCCGCCCGATCAGGTGCTCGGCCCGCTCCAACCGCAGCAACGACTGGTAGCGCAGCGGCGTCATCCCGGTGGCCGCCACGAACAGCCGCGTCAGCGTGCGCTCGCTGACGCCGGCGTCGGCCGCCAGACTCGCGAGCCGCAGCGGCTCGCGGAACCGCACATCGATGACGTCCTGCACCCGGTGCACCACATCGGACAAGTGCGAGCGGTGCCGCAGCATCGCGCTGTCCTGCGAGGCGTCCCCATTGCGGCGCGCGTACACGACCATGTTGCGGGCGATCTTGGCCGCCACCGCCGGTCCGCGCCGCGCCGCCACCAGATGCAGCGCCAGGTCGATGCCGCTGGCGATGCCCGCCGAGGTCACGACGCGGCCGTCGGAGATGTACAGCCGGTCGCGCATGACCGACGCGGTCGGGTACCGCCGCGCCAGCTCGTCCTGGAGCTCGTGGTGGGTCGTGCAGCGCCTGCCCTCGAGCAGGCCCGCCTGCCCCAGTGCGAAAGCACCGGAGCAGACGCTCGCGACCGTGCCGCCCCGCTCGTGGTGCGCCACTAGCCTCGCCGCGTCCGCCTCGGCGAGCCGCGGTGGCCTCGCATTGAGCGGCGAGCGCCAGCCGGGGACGAACACCAGGTCCCGCGCGCCGAGCTCGGGCCACTCGGTCGCGGCCCGGACCGTGAGGCCCTGCGCGCTCGGCACCTCCTCGCGGTCCGAGACGTAGTGCAGCTCGAAGCCGAGCCCGAGGTCGCACGCGGTCGAGAACACCTGCGCCGGTCCGGCCAGGTCCAGCAGGTGGACTCGGGGCACGAGCAGGAAGACGACGCGGGTCATGTGAGACCTCCCGATCCGGTCAGGCGGCGGTGACCTCGTCAACGGTACGGATCGCGGCGAACCGGCCCGCGAGCGCGTACTCGGTGCGGGCGATGACCTCGTCCGTGCCGAGCGTGCGCGGATCGGCGAGGACCGCCTCCAGGTCCCGTCCGGGCTCGGCGTCGCGGTGCTCGATCGGGTGCGTCGCGGTCGCGTCGGTCACGAACGTCACCTCGAAGCCCAGATCCGAGGCGACCCGCGCGGAGGTCTCGCAGCACTGCTCGGTGCGGATGCCGCTGATGAGCACCTCGCCGATGCCCTCCATGGTGAGGATCTGGTGCAGGTTCGTGGTGGTGAACGCGTTGTGCGAGGTCTTGGTGAGTTCCGGCTCGCCCGGCTCGGGCTTCAGCCCGTCGATGTAGCGCACGAAGCCCTGATCCGGGTCGAAGACGTCGGCCGAGCCCGGCTCGGAGTGGAGCACCCACACCACCAGGTCGCCGACGCTCCTGGCGTGGTCCACCAGGCGGTTCACCTGGGCGACGATCTCGGGATTGGACACGGCCGCCCAATTGGGGCGCTGACGGAAGGACTCTTGGACGTCGATGACGAGGAGCGCTGTTCTCATGCCCCAATCCTGTCGCCGCCCGGGCCCGGCCGACAGGCATCATCGAGGCCGGATGCGGAACGATCCGGTCACAGGCTCCAGGCGCCGTTGGTGTTCAGCAGCATCGAGTACACCGAGTTCGTCGCGGTCACGAACAGCCGGTTGCGCTTGGGTCCGCCGAAGACGAGATTGGAGACGGCCGGCTGGGGGATCGGCAGCTTCGCCAGCAGTGCCCCGTCGGCGGCGAAGCACCACACGTCCGAAGCGGCCGCCCATACGCGCCCGGCGGTGTCGAGGCGCAGCCCGTCGAAGTTCCCGCCGGGCGACTCGACGAACACCTCGCCGCCGCTGAGCTTGCCGCCGTCGACGCTGAAGACGCGGATGTGCCCGCGCCTGGTGTCGGCGATGTAGAGGCGCCGCTCGTCAGGGGAGAAGGCGAGCCCGTTGGGGCGCACGAAGTCGTCGGCGACGCGCTCCGCCTCACCGGTGCCGGGGTCGATCCGGTAGACGTGGCATCCGTCGATCTCCGGCTCGGCCTGGTGCCCCTCGTAGTCGCTGAGGATGCCGTACGGCGGGTCGGTGAACCAGACCGAATCGTCGGAGGCGACGACGACGTCGTTGGGGCTGTTGAACCGCTTGCCGTTCCAGCGGTCGGCCAGGACCGTGATCGAGCCGTCCAGCTCGGTACGGGTCACGCGCCGCTCGCCCTGCTCGCACGAGACCAGGCGGCCCTGCCGGTCGAGCGTGTGGCCGTTGGCGTAGCGGGCGGGGGAGCGGAAGACGCTGACCGAGCCGTCCGTCTCGTCCCAGCGCATCATCCGGTCGTTCGGGATGTCGCTGAACAGCAGGTAGCGGCCCGAGGGCACGTAGACCGGCCCCTCGGTCCACCGGCCCGCGGAGAACAGGCATTCGAGGTAGTCGTCCCCGCCGACGTCGAACCGGTCGTCGAACACCTCGAAACGCACTGGCGTACTGATCATCTCGGTCCCCCTCATCGCTTGGCGCGGTCATCCGCGAACCTACCGCGCCGCCCGACGCTGCCCGACGTAGGCCCTTGCACGGTCCGCCGGCCGGATGTTCTAATGGTCTCCGTGCCACGTGGCGCCGACCAAGAGACTTCGAGGCCGGTCGGCAGTCGGGCGAGCACCGTACATCGAAGGGTCGTGTCATGAGGTTCCACTCCACACTCTCCGCCTGACGCAAGCGCTCCGCGCACCGTCTCCCGTTCCCGGCACCGCTCCGCGCTGCCCGCGACGGCTCTGATCCCGCCATCCTCAATGGACCCCTTGGGTCTCCATGATGGCTTCCGCGCCATGCCGCGCACCTGCCGACCGCCGCCGAACCGGCGGATTCCTTAAACCACGGAGCATCACAGCATCACATGCGGCCTTCCAACGTCCTCGAACTGACCACCACCGACCCCGACACCCGCCAGGAGTGCACCGTCGCGCTCCTCTACACCACCCAAGACGGCCGCCCGGTCGTCGACGCGCGCTCGGAACCGGACTGGCTCCACGACGTCCTCGCCGCTCCGATGGTGAGCGTCGCGATCGGCGACCAGACCTACGGGGCCGTCGCCGTCCCCTCAGCCGACGGCGCCATCGTGGCCCTCGACCGCGTCGAGCCCGAGGCGGGGGAGGGCCCGGCCGAGGTGCGCAGCTTCGCCGACAAGCTGCTGGAGATCCACACCTGGCTGCGGCACCAGCTGCGCCAGGTACGCGCCGAGACCGACGCCCACTTCGCCGCGCTCGCCGCCGGCGAGACCCCGAAGCCGGGCCTGGGGCTCCAGATCCGGCAGCACTGCCTGGCATTCTGCCAGTCCGTGGAGTTCCACCACACCAGCGAAGACCACATGTTCCCCGCGCTCGAAGGCCGGCACCCGCACCTGAAGGGGGCCATCGGGCGGCTCCGCGAGGAGCACCGGACGGTCGCGCGACTCCAGGCCGACATCGCGGCCCTGCTGGCCGACATCGGTTCGGCCGACCCGGCCGCCTTCGCCGAGCGGCTCGACCGCATGGCCGCCGAGTTGACCGCCCATCTCGACTACGAGGAGGCGACGCTCATCCCGGTCCTGGCCGAGGTCCCGTTCCCACCGGTGGGACCGCCGCCCGAGGCATAGATGCCGCCGTGTCCGGCCGATGATGTTCTGGTCATTGTGTCCGGGCACGGGCTTACCCTGGTGCCAACAATCGACGGTGGTCAATATAAGTATGTGACCGCTCACTCACGAGAGGGGATCGACCATGGGACCGGCACTCCCTATGGAACGGCACCGGCGGCGCGGCCTGATCGCGGCAGCGTCGGCCGCTGCGATAGCGCTCGGCGCGGGCGCCGTCGGCATGACCGCCGCATCGGCCGACGAGGCCGGATGCGAAGTGGACTACCAGGTGACGGCCGAATGGCCCGGAGGCTTCAACGCCGACGTCGTCATCACCAACCTCGGCGACCCGTTGGACGGCTGGGAGCTCGAATGGGACTTCCCGGCCGGGCAGCGCGTGCAGAGCGCTTGGAGCGCCCGCGTCGAGCAGTCCGGCGCGCACGTCGACGCCGCCGGCGTGGGCTACAACCGACAGCTCGCGAACCACGGCGTGGTGAGCTTCGGATTCACCGGCACCTTCGACGCGGCCTCCGGCAATGCGGCGCCGGAGGCCTTCACGCTCAACGATGTCGCATGCACGGGCGAGACCGAACCCGTGCCGACCGACCCGCCGACCGAGGTCCCCTCCGAGGAGCCGACCGACCCGGGCGGCGGCGGGAACCAGAACGAATGGAACCCGCCCGCTCACCTCATCCAGCCGCTGAACGAGGTCTGGGCGCACGTCGAGGACACCTACAACCTCGACTTCCGCAACTTCGGCTGGGACCAGGTCATGGCGACCGGCGGCAAGATCAACTACTGCGTGCGCTGGGATTCCCACAACCCGGTCTCGGCCACCCTGCGCGACGGCATCGAGGCCAAGCTGCAAGAGCAGTACCAGCTCTGGTTCGACCAGATGGCCGGCTGGAGCGACTGGCCGTTCGACCAGATCGAGGTCGAGGTCGTCGGCTGGGCGGCCTACGACCGCGACCTGCTCCAATGGAGCGACGATTCGGTCGACCTCTACATCGGCGACATCCGCGAGGACGCCCCGCAGTGTTCCGAGGACTGCGGCCGATTCTTCCACCAGGACGGGAACTACCCGAACTGTCCGGGCGGCTATGAGCACCATTACGACCAGAGCCTCTGGCTCACGCAGGGCATGGGCGGCGGCGCAGGCGGCGACTGGGGCCAGCGCATGGGCCAGGAGTACTTCACCGATTCGCTCGGCTCGGCCCAGATCACGATCTACCTGCACGAGCTCGGGCACACCTTCGGACTGGACGACTTCTACGACTGGACGCCGACCGGCCAGTGCTGTTTCATCATGAAGGCCGGCTCGTCGAGCACCATCACCGAATTCGACCAGTGGATGCTGCGCGACTGGTGGCGCCATCTCAAGGGCCGCTACGGACGCTGATCCTCCGCGCTCGAGCCCGAGGTCCCGACCGTGGTCGGGACCTCGGCCTTCCCTGCCCGGACGGAGGGGTCGCGCGAGGCGGACCCGCGACGAATGATCTCCTTGTAGCGGTGCCGCCTGCCCGGGCGGCGACGCCCGCCGTCGGCCCGGAGGCGGGCCCCTTGCCGCGGACCGCTGGTCGGCGACGGCCAATCGTGTTTAGCATTGTCGAACGCGGACGATCTACGAACGGAGGCGCTGCGATGCCGAAGAACATCCAGTCGCTCGAACGCGCGGCCGCGATGCTGCGGCTGCTCGCCGGGGGCGAGCGCCGGCTCGGCCTCTCCGACATCGCCTCCGCGCTCGGCCTGGCCAAGGCCACCGCCCACGGCATCCTGCGCACCCTCCAGCACGAGGGCTTCGTCGAGCAGGACGCCGCCTCGGGCCGATACCAGCTCGGCGCCGAGCTGCTGCGCCTGGGCACCACCTACCTCGACGTCCACGAGCTGCGCGCCCGGGCCCTGGTGTGGACCGACGACCTGGCCCGCTCCAGCGGCGAGGCGGTCTACCTCGGCGTGCTCCACCAGCAAGGCGTCCTCATCGTCCATCACGTCTTCCGGCCCGACGACAGCCGCCAGGTCCTCGAGGTCGGGGCCATGCAGCCACTGCACTCGACGGCCCTGGGCAAGGTCCTGGGCGCCTACGACCCGGTGGCGCGCAGCGAACTGGCCGAGGTCAAGCGCGAGCCGTTCACCGCCAGGACGGTGACCGAGCTCGAGGACGTCGAGCGGGAGGTCGAGACGACTCGTGCGCAGGGCTATGCCACCGACTTCGAGGAGACCTGGGAGGGCGTGGCCGCGGTCGCGGCCCCGATCTTCGACCGGCACCGCCTCGCGGTCGGGGCCCTCGGCATCACCGGCGCGGTCGAGCGGGTCTGCCGCGAAGGAGCGCTGCGCGCCGAGCTCGTCGCGGCCGTCCGCGACTGCGCCCGGTCGGTCTCGCGAGACCTCGGTTCCGGCCCGTTCTGACGCCCGAGCCGCCGCTCGGCAGCCGGAGTCACTGCACATGCCTGCGGCCCAGCGCTTCTGAATGTCCGTTTTGTTCTGTGTTGTTCGTCACATAGAACTTGACTCCACGAGAGCTGCGTAGGACACTTCCGTACGTCGGTCGACAATGTCGAACAACTATCGGATGTAGCGTTCGGCGCGTCCATCGGCCGATACCGCCCTTCCGTCGAGGGCGAGGATCGCGGACCGTTCCGAACCTCCCTCGACCACGGACAAAGGAGTCTCGGGTGTCCACTTCCGACATCATCATCGGCGAGGTCATCGGTACCGCCGTGCTGATCCTGCTGGGCGGCGGCGTCTGCGCCGCCGTCACCCTGAAGCGGTCCAAGGCCCAGCACGCCGGCTGGGTCGCCATCACCCTCGGGTGGGGCCTCGGCGTCCTCACCGCCGCCTACATCGCCGCCGGCGTCTCCGGCGCCCACCTCAACCCCGCGGTCACCGTCGGCCTCGCGGTCGAGGGCGGCATCCCCTGGTCTGACGTCCCCGTCTACCTCGCCTCCGAGCTCGTCGGCGCGATGTTCGGCGCCCTCCTCGTCTGGCTCGTCTACTACGGCCAGTTCCAGGCGCACATGGCCGAGCTCTCGCTCCAGTCCGGACCGGGCGCCCAGGCCACGGCCGAGGCCGTGGCCCAGCAGGCCGGACCGCTCCTCGGCATCTTCTCCACCGCGCCCGAGGTCCGCAACCCCGCCCAGAACGTCGCCACCGAGACCATCGCGACCTTCGTCCTGGTGATCGCCATCCTCACCCAGGGGCTCAACGACAACGGCAACGGCCTGGGAACCCTCGGCGTCCTCATCACCGCGCTCGTGGTCGTCGGCATCGGCCTGTCCCTCGGCGGTCCCACCGGCTACGCCATCAACCCCGCGCGCGACCTCGGGCCGCGCATCGTCCACGCGCTCCTGCCGATCAGAGGCAAGGGCGGCTCGGACTGGGGCTACGCCTGGGTGCCGATCGCGGGCCCGCTGCTCGGCGCCGTCCTCGCCGGCGGCCTCTATAACGTTGCCTTCGGATGAGCAATGAGACCAAGACCGACACCGACCGCCTCGACAACGACGTTCAGGAGCGCACCATGACCGACGCACACACCGCGGGACCGTTCATCGCGGCCATCGACCAGGGCACCACCTCCAGCCGCTGCATCATCTTCGACCGCGACGGCCGCATCGTCGCCGTCGACCAGAAGGAGCACGCCCAGATCTTCCCCAGACCCGGCTGGGTCGAGCACGACGCCGCCGAGATCTGGAACAACGTCCAAGAGGTCGTCGCCGGCGCGATGGTCAAGGCCAGGGTCGTCCGCGAGGACATCCTCGCCATCGGCATCACCAATCAGCGCGAGACCACCATGCTGTGGGACAAGCACACCGGAGAACCCGTCCACAACGCCATCGTCTGGCAGGACACCCGCACCGACACCAAGTGCAAGGAGCTCGGCGGCGACGTCGGCCAGGACCGGTTCCGCCGCGAGACCGGCCTGCCGCTGGCGGCCTACTTCGCCGGACCCAAGATCGCCTGGCTGCTCGACAACGTCGACGGCCTGCGGGAGCGCGCCGAGGCCGGCGAGCTGCTGTTCGGCACCATGGACTCCTGGGTCGTCTGGAACCTCACCGGCGGGGTCGACGGCGGCGTGCACGTCACCGACGTCACCAACGCCTCGCGCACCCTCATGATGAACCTGTCCGACCTGAAGTGGAACGAGGAGATCGCCGCCGCCATCGGCGTGCCGATGCAGGTGCTCCCCGAGATCCGCTCCTCTTCCGAGGTCTACGGCGAGGTCAAGGGCGGCACACTCGGCCAGCTCCTCGGCGGCGTCCCGGTAGCCTCCGCGCTCGGCGACCAGCAGGCCGCCCTGTTCGGACAGACCTGCTTCAGCACCGGCGAGGCCAAGTCCACCTACGGCACCGGCACGTTCATGCTCATGAACACCGGCGCCGAGCCCATCCACTCGGAATCGGGCCTGGTCACGACCGTCGGCTACCGGATCGGCGAGGACGAGCCCGTCTACGCCCTCGAAGGCTCGATCGCCGTCACCGGATCGCTCGTGCAGTGGATGCGCGACCAGATGGGACTCATCAGCACCGCCGCCGAGATCGAGACCCTCGCCTCCAGCGTGGAGGACAACGGCGGGGCCTACTTCGTGCCCGCCTTCTCGGGCCTGTTCGCGCCCTACTGGCGTTCGGACGCCCGCGGCGTCATCGCCGGCCTCACCAGGTATGTCACCAAGGCGCACATCGCCCGCGCGGTCCTTGAGGCCACCGCCTGGCAGACCCGCGAGATCACCGACGCCATGACCAAGGACTCCGGCGTGGAGCTCGCCGCGCTCAAGGTCGACGGCGGCATGACCTCGAACAACCTGCTCATGCAGTTCCTCGCCGACGTCCTCGACGCGCCCGTCGTGCGCCCCATGGTCGCCGAGACGACCTGCCTCGGCGCCGCCTACGCCGCCGGGTTGGCCGTCGGATTCTGGAACAGCACCGACGACCTGCGCCGCAACTGGCGCCGCGCCGCCGAGTGGACGCCCGACATGGACGCCGAACTGCGCGAGAGCGAATACCACCACTGGCTCAAGGCCGTCGAACGGACCATGGGCTGGATCGAAGAATAAGGGAGCACGACCATGACCACCCTGCAGGGCGTCCCGGGCCTCGGGTCGCACCCGGCCGACGGCACGTTCGCGTCCGTCAACGCGAATCCGAGCCGTGCCGAGAGCCGCGAGCAGCTCTCGAAGGGCACCTTCGATCTGCTGGTGATCGGCGGCGGCATCCTGGGCATCTCCACCGCCTGGCACGCCGCCCAGTCGGGGCTGCGGGTGGCCCTGGTCGACGCCGGCGACTTCGCCGGCGCCACCTCCTCGGCCTCCTCGAAGCTCCTCCACGGCGGACTGCGCTACCTCCAGACCGGCGCGGTGAGGCTGGTGGCCGAGAACCACTTCGAGCGCCGCGCGCTCACTCGCGCGGTCGCTCCGCACCTGGCCAAGCCGCTCACCTTCCATCTGCCCGTATACAAGGGAGGGCCGCACGGCGCGGCCAAGCTCGGCGCGGGCGTGTTCGCCTATTCGGCGCTGTCCGGTTTCGGCGACGGCGTCGGGCGCTTGATGAGTCCGGCCAAGGCCCGGGCCGATGTGCCCGAGCTGCGCACCGAAGGGCTCAAGGCCGTGGCCGTATACGGCGACAGCCAGATGAACGACGCCCGTATGGCGCTCATGACCGTCCGCGCCGCCGCCCAGTCCGGCACGAGCGTCCTCAACCACGCCGAGGTCACGGGCCTGCGGTTTTCGGGCATGCACGGCACCGCAGGGCGCGTGAGCGGCGCCGAGCTGCGCGACCGCGTCGACGGCACCGAGTTCGGCGTCGACGCGCGTGTGGTGCTCAACGCGACCGGCCCGTGGGTCGACCACCTGCGCCGCATGGAGGACCCGAGCGCCGCCCCCTCGATCCGCTTGTCGAAGGGCGCGCACCTGGTCCTCAAACGCACCGCCGCGTGGCGGGCCGCGCTGGCGACCCCGATCGACAAGTACCGCATCACGTTCGCGCTGCCGTGGGAGGACATGCTCCTGCTCGGGACGACCGACGAGGAGTACACCGGTGACCCCGCCGACGTCGCGGTCACCGAGGCCGATACCGCGCAGATCCTCGACGAGGCGAGCCGGTCGGTGCGCGACCGGCAGCTGCGGCGCGAGCTCATCACCTATGCCTTCGCCGGGCTCCGGGTCCTGCCCGGCGGTCCCGGCGAGACCGCGAAGGCCAGGCGCGAGACCGTGGTGACCGAGGGCCGCGGCGGGATGCTCTCGGTGTCCGGCGGCAAGTGGACCACGTTCCGCCACATCGGACGGACCGTGATGAGCAAGCTCGCGGCCATGCCGGGATACACGCTCGGGAGTGAGATGGAGCCGCTGTCCGCGCTGCCCAGGCGACTGCCGCTGCCGGGCGTCGCCAACCCGAACGCCGTCGAGCACCGCTTGCTCAGCGACGGCGGCAGGCCCGTCCCTCGGCTGGGCGAGGACACCGCCAGGCACCTCGCCACGCACTACGGCTCGATCGCGTTCGACGTCGCCAGACTGGCGGGGGAGTACCCCGAACTGGCCGAGCGGGTCCACCCGGACGCGCCGGAGATCTGGGCGCAGGTGGCCTATGCCCGCGACCACGAGTGGGCCGAGACCGTCGACGACGTGCTGCGGCGGCGCACCACCCTGACGATCCGCGGTCTGGACACGCCCGAGGTGCGCGCGAAGGTGCGGCGGATGCTCGAGCGCCGAAGCTGAACCGGGCGCCCGCTCAGTCCCGCCCCACGTCGGGGTGGATCGCCACGAACAGCGAATAGGGCTTGGCGTCCGGCCCCGGCTCCAGGTTCGCGAACTCGGACAGCAGCGCCTGCAGGCGCCGTTCGACCTCCTCGTACTGCTCCCGGTCCAGGCGCAGTCCGAGCCTCGACGTGGCCACCTGCGCGGGGTCGGGCACCTGCGCCACTTCGGACTGGAACACCTGGAGCATGGCCCCGGCCAGGCCGGAGCGGTGCTCGTCGCCCAGCCGCAGCTTCCAGGACTTGCGCGTCGCCAGGTACGGGATCTCCCGGGAGCCCCGTGCGCCGAGCCGCTCCGGTTGCGGCGCGAGGAAACCGGTGGCGACGAGTTTGCGCACGTGATGCAGCA
The DNA here is from genome assembly GCF_054776215.1 of Glycomyces tarimensis. NCBI lineage: Bacteria > Bacillati > Actinomycetota > Actinomycetes > Glycomycetales > Glycomycetaceae > Glycomyces > Glycomyces tarimensis. Next base: position 23,451 of record NZ_BAAHCB010000042.1, on the reverse strand, counting down.
CCGTGGCCGGGTTCGCGCCGAGCCGCTGCGCGATCTCCTTGTTCGTCAACGGATCGTCCAGGCACAGCCGCAGGATGCGCAGCCGCACCGCGGAGGCCACCGCCTTCGCCTCCGCCTCGGTGGCCAGTTGCCTCTCGTCACGCTGGTTGCTCTCGTCTGCCACGCACTCATCGTAACGGCTCGAGTGATTGACATTATTCAACTGATTGGTAATACTCAATCACATGCATCCGTCCCCAACGCCGCCCCGAGCCGCACCCCGACGCGGCGGACTCCTGCGCGACCACGATTTCCGAGGACTGTTCCTCTCCACCACCGTGAGCCAGTTCGGCCAGCAGATCACCATGCTCGCGCTGCCGCTGGTGGCCGTCATCGCCCTCGAGGCGAGCGCCTTCGAGGTCGGCGTCCTCGCGGCGGCGAGCTCCCTCGCCTTCCTCCTCGTCGGCCTGCCCGCCGGAGCCTGGGTCGACCGGATGCGCCGCCGCAACGTGCTCATCAACTGCGACCTCGCGCGAGCGGCCCTCCTGCTGACCGTGCCGCTGGCCTGGTGGGCCGACGTCCTCACCATCTGGCACCTGTACGTCGTCGCGCTCCTCGGCGGCGTGTTCACCGTCTTCTTCGACGTCGCCTACCAGAGCTATCTGCCCCACCTCGTCGGGCGGGCGAATCTGATTGAAGGCAACGCCAAACTCGAGACGGTCCGCTCGACGGCCCAACTGAGCGGCCCGGCACTCGCCGGACAGCTCATCGGATGGCTCGGGGCGCCCCTCGCGCTCCTCGTGGACGCCGTCACCATGGCCGCCTCCGCCCTGTTCGTGGTGCGCGTCCGCAGCAGGGAGCCCGAACCCGACATCGCGCACGGCACGAAGCTCACCGCCGAAGTCCGCGAGGGCCTGTCGTTCGTGCTCGGCAACCGTCACCTGCGCGCGATCATCTGCTCGACAGGGTGGTTCAACCTCTGCTCGGCCGGATTCATGGCGATGGTGGTGGTCTTCCTGCCGCGCGAGCTCGGGCTCGCGCCCGGCCGGATCGGCCTGGTGCTCGCCGCGTTCGGGGTGGGGGGCCTGCTCGGTTCCCTCGTGGCACGCAGGCTCGCCGCATGGATCGGGGAGGGCCGGGTGCTGTGGGTCTCGCTCGCTTCGACCGCGCCGGGCATGCTGCTCATGCCCGCCGCCGACCCCGACTGGACGCTGATCTCGGCCGCGGCGGGCATGACCGCGGCCGGCGTCGGAGCGGTCGTCTACAACGTCACCCAGGTGAGCTTCAGACAGCGGCTGACGCCTGACCGCTTGCTCGGCAGGATGAACGCCACCGTCAGATTCCTCGTCTGGGGGACGCTGCCGGTGGGTTCGCTCATCGGCGGTGCGCTCGGCGAGGCCTACGGGACGCGCACGGCCCTGTGGATCGCCGCCGCGGGCTGCTGCCTGAGCTTCGTGCCGGTGCTGCTCTCCCCACTGCGGAACCTGCGCGAACTGCCGCGAGCGGCGGACGAGGACGAAGCCGCCGCAGCGGTCTGAGCAGGCTCAGCCGAACTCCTCGAACGCCTTGGGATAGGTGAACCGGCCACGCAGCGCCTCGCGCCAGTTGGCGAGCGTGCGCACCTGGAAGTACGAACCCCAGTTCGGATCGACCGGGACGATGCCGTGCCGCTCGGCCGGCACGAAGCCGAAGCGGCCGTAGTACGCCGGGTCGCCCAGCAGCACGATCGCCGGCTCGTCCCGGGCGTCGGCGGCGGCGATGACGGCGTGCATGAGCGCCGAACCGATCCCCTTGCCGTGCAGTGCGGGCTCGACCCCGATGGGGCCGAGCCCGAGCACGCGCTCACCGGCGATCCGGCCGTAGGTGCAGACCACGTGGCCCGCGATCGTCCCGTCGACCTCGGCCACCAGCGACAGCTGCGGCACCCAGTCCTCGCCGCCGCGCAGGGCGTCCACCAGGTCCGCCTCGTGCCCCGAGGCGTGCGGGGCCGCGGCGAAGGCGGCCTCCTCCACGGCGTGGACGGCCGCCAGGTCGTTCTCGGTCTCGCGTCGAATCACGGTCATCGTGCGAGTATCCAGCCGAGCGTGAACCGCCGCAACGGATTTTCTACGGCTCGACGAGCACCCGGACATCCCAGGCGCCGAGCCGCAGCGACTCGCCGGACGCGTAGTCGGCCCCGCCCAGCGGATCGTGCACCGCCGACGGCAGTGCGAACGACGCCTCCTCCCACGACCAGTTGTGGAGGAAACGCACCCGCCGCCCCGCGCCGGTCGTCCCACTGGTGCACCTCACACTCGGATTCGCCGGACGCCACCGGTCCCGGGGAGCGACCCACGAGAACAGGGCCTTCGCCAGACCCGGGCTCGGCACCGTCCCGACATAGGTGATCCGCCCGCTGCCGTGCGGCTTCGTCGAGGCGGCCGTGAACTGCCCGTAGTGCGGGTGCTCGTACTCCACCAGCGCCTCGGCCCCGTCGAGGCGCAGCCCGTCGGCCCACCGCGTCGCCGCCGCGTCCTCCGGCATTACCAGCGGCGAGCCCTCCGGGGCCCGCACGCCGATCCGCGAAGCGAGCGTGGCGAACTCGTCGTACCAGACCCCGGCCGCCTCCGCCAGCCGCGCGGGCTTGACGTCGGTGCGCGCCCGGCACTCCTCGTCGCCGTAGCCCGTGCGCGGGCCGATGATGAGGTGCCCGCCCGCCGCGGCGTACGCCGCGAGCCAGTCCAGAGTCTCGTCCGCGGCGACGTAGAGCCCGGCCGCCACCAGGACCGGGTACCGCTCGGCCACCGCCGCGGGCTCGTCGAGCTGCTCGACGTGGACGATCCGCGTCTGGAGCCCGGCGTCGAAGGCGCCCCGGTAGAACGGGTCGACGATCGACTCGTACGACTTGCGGTCCGGTCCGCCGTCCTCGGTCGCCAGGTGCGGCTCCGAGGCGAGCCCCCACTGGCTCGACTTGGAGTAGAGCACCGCCACGTCGGCGTCGGGCGTCATGTCGGCGAGCACGTCCCCGGCCCGGCGCAGCTCGGCGCCGAGCCGCGCCAGCTCGCCGTAGGCGCGCCCGGGCTTGAGGCTGTGCGGCAGGATGCCGCCCCAGTACGTCTCGGTGCCGAAATGGAGCGTGTGCCAGTGCCAGTACTCGACCATGCGCGCCCCGCGCGAGACCAGCGCCCAGCCCGCCTGGCGCCACTGCCCGTCGAAGGCCGGCTCGTTGCGCCACGACTCCCCGATCGCCTGCGCGTTGGTCTCGGTCACCAGGAACGGCTCCTGCCGCGAGGAGTACATCCGGTCGGCCGAGTGGTACAGCGCCCAGGTGCCCTCGGTCCGCCAGTCCGCGGCGGCGCCGTCGCCGCGGGGCAGCGCCAGCGCGTCCTGCATCCGGTAGTACGGGTTCCCGGCCGTGATGTCGAGCCGCTCGGTCAGCGCCCGGTCGTCCACCGCCGGCCTGGGGTAGGAGATGCAGGTCGTGACGAACTGGCCGTCCCTGGAGTACTCGCGCGCGATGTCGGCCTGCCATCCGATGAACTCGGTGGTCAACTCGGCTTGGAACCGCCGCCACGCCAGCGCGTACTGGGGCTGCGCGTTCCCGTCGGGACGCCACAGGTCGGCCCATGTGGACAGGCGGTGCGACCAGTACACCAGTCCCCATTCGCGGTTGAGGGTCTCGACGTCGCCGTAGGTGTGCCGCAAGTGGTCGGTGAAGCGCTGGAACACGCCCTCGTTGTGGAAGATCTGGAGCCCGGGCTCGTTGTCGACCTGGAAGCCGATGACCGACGGGTGCTCGGCGTAGCGGCCGAGGATCTTGCGGATCACCCGCTCGGCGTGGAACTTGAAGCCCGGGTGCGTGTAGTCGACCTCTTGGCGGGCGCCCCATCCGATGCGCTGGCCGGTCCGGTGCTCGCCGGCGATCTCGGGGTGGAGCCGTGCCAGCCACGGCGGGACCGCGTACGTGGGTGTGCCGAGTACGACCCCGATGCCGCGTTCGTGCGCGCCGTCGAGGACCGGTTGGAGCCAGTCGAGGTCGAACCGGCCGTTCTCTGGCTCCCAGGTGCTCCACACCGATTCGCCGACGCGGATCACCGAGAAGCCGGCCTCCGCCATGAGATCGAGGTCGGTCTTCAGGCGCTCATAGGGCTGGTACTCGTGGTAGTAAGCGGCCCCGAATAGGATCGGGCTCGGCCAGTTGCGCATGGGCGGTGGTTTCCTTACTGCTCTCGATGAGGGGGCCGGATGCCGTCCTCGCCTTCCTCGGCGAAGCTTGCGAGCCATACATTCGATTCGGCATCCGGCCCGGCTGGAGGGTTCACTGCTTGACGCCGCCGGTGAGCAGTCCCGACTGCCAGTAGCGCTGCAGGAACAGGAATGCGAGGATCAGCGGGACGATGGACAGCAGTGCTCCGGTGATCACCAGCGGCACGAGGTCGCCGCTGGCGCCGCCGGACGCCGACGCCTGGCCCTGCCAGCGCGCCAGTCCCACCGTGATCGGGTACAGCTGCGGGTCGTTGAGCATGATCAGCGGCAGGAAGTAGTTGTTCCAGGTCTGCACCAGCGTGAACAGCAGGACGGTCACGAACCCGGGCGTGAGCAGTCTGAGCACGACGGTGAAGAAGATCCGGAACTCGTTCGCGCCGTCGATGCGGGCGGCCTCGATGACGCTGTCGGGGACGGCGCTCTCGGTGTAGATCCGCATGAGGTACAGCCCGAAGGGGTTGACCAGCGACGGCAGGATGATCGCCCACGGCGTGTTCACGAGTCCGATCTCGCTGAACAGGAGGTAGGTCGGGATCGCCAAGGCGGTCATCGGCACCATGATCGCGCCGAGCACGAGCATGAACAGCGGCCGGTTGCCGGCGAACTTGTACTTCGCGAAGCCGTAGCCGCCCAGTGCCGCCAGCAGCGCTCCGCCGCCGGCCGCGGTGACGGCGTACAGCAGTGTGTTGCCCAGCCACCGCACGAACACGCCGCCGTCGTGGGTGACGGTCCGCTCGATGTTGGCGAACAGCGAGAAGTCGTCGGCGAACCAGAGCCCGAAGGTCGAGAACAGGTCGCCGGTGGTCTTGCTGGAGGCCACCAGGAGCCAGAACAGCGGCAGTACGAAGTAGATGAGCGCGGCGAGCATCCCCAGCGTCAGGAGGTTGCTGCGCCTTCCCTTGGCGCGCGGCGGCTTCAGCGGTCGGTCCGTCGTCGTCGCGCTCATGACCGGCTCCTGCGGGTGGTGAGGAACATGAACACGTAGGAGCCGACGAAGATGACCAGGCCGAGGATGAAGGAGACCGCGGCGGCGTAGTTCAGCTCGCGCCCGACGAACGCCAGGTTGTAGGCGTACAGGTTCGGCGTGTAGGCGCTGTCGATCGCGTTGGGCGCCAATTGGTCCATCAGACTCGGCTCGTTGAACAGCTGGAAGGAGCCGATGATGGAGAAGACCAGGCACAACATGAGCGCCGGCCGGATCGAGGGGATCTTGACGTTCCAGGCGATCCGCCAGGGGCCGGCGCCGTCGACGGCCGCGGCCTCGTACAGCTCGGAGGGGATCGCGCGGAGCGCGGCGTACATGATGACCATGTTGTAGCCGGTGAACTCCCAGAACACGATGTTCGCCAGCGAGCCGAGCATGAGGTCGGGGCCGAGGAAGTTCGGCGCGCTCGTTCCCAGCGTCTCGGCCAGCTGCGCGATGGGCCCGAAATCGGGCCCGTACAGGTAGCCCCACATGAGCGCGGCGACCACGCTCGGCACCGCGTACGGCATGAAGAAGCCCAGTCGGAAGACCTTGGACAGGCGCACCAGCCCGCTGTCGAGCGCGAGCGCGAAGAACAGCGCCATCGAGAGCATGATCGGCACTTGGATGACGAAGAACAGCGCTACCCGGCCGATGCCCTCGATGAGCTGCTCGTCGCCGAAGGCCCGGACGTAGTTCTCCAGGCCGACGAAGACGGTGCCGCCGATGAGCTGCTCGCGGAAGAGGCTGAGGTAGGCCGCGTAGGCGAGCGGCACGAGGAACATCGCCATGAACACGAGCAGGAACGGGGCCACGAAGAGGTACCCGACCGAGGCCTGCCGCCGTCCGCGCGCTCGGGCCCGCCCGGCGAGCGGCCGGGCGGGTGGCGCCTGTGGAGTCGTCGTTGCGGTCATGACTACTCGACCGTGAAGCCCTGGTTCTCGGCGTAGGACTCGATGCGCGACTCCCATTCCTCCATGGCGGCGACGGCGTCGGCCTGGTCGGCGAAGGCCGTCCCGACGGTGTCGTTGAAGTCGGCGTAGACCTGGTCTTGGAACGGCGACCACTGGAACTCGTTGGTGACCGTCTCGCTGATCTGGGCGAACAGTTCGTTGACCTTCTGGCCGCCGTAGAACTCCAGCTCCATCCCGGTGAACTCGGGGTCGGCCAGGGTCGCCTTGGTCGGCGGGAACAGGAACTGCTCGGTGGCCATCATCATGGTCGACTCGGGATCGGAGTTGATGAACTCGGCGAACTTCGCGGCCGGAATCGGGTGCCGGCTGCCGCTCATGACCGCGTCGGTGGAGCCGCCCCAGTTGGCCGAGACGGGGTCGCCGCCGGCCTCCCACTGCGGGAGCGGGGCGGCCCGCCACAGGCCGCTGGTGGACTCGGCGGCCGTGGACAGGAAGACCGGTCCCCATGCAGCGGTGAGCCAAGTGGCGTACTTGCCGCGGTTGAACGCCTGGTACCACTGGTCGTTGAAGTCGGCGTCGGTCGAGACCAGGCCCTGCTCGGCGAGGTCGCCCCAGTAGGAGGCGACCTGTGAGGCGGTCTCGCTCTGGAGGTCGACGCTGAGCACCTCGCCCTCGGAGCCCTCGAACGGGTTCGCCCCGGCCTGCCAGAGCATGCCGGCGAACCAGGCGGGCTGGTTGGGCGCGACGTTGGTGAGGTATACGTCGGGATCGGCCTCGTGGAGCGTGCGCGCGGCCTCGGCGAAGGCCTCCCACGTCTCGGGGACCTCGATGCCGTGCTGCTCGAAGATGTCGGTCCGGTAGAGCATGCCCATCGGGCCGGAGTCCTGCGGGACGGCCCAGACCTCGCCGTTCGGCCCGGTGACCTGGCTCCAGGTCCAGTCCACGAACTGGTCGGCCAGCCCGTCGGCGAGGTAGGGCCGCAGGTCGAGCAGATTCTGGGTGATCGAGAACGACCGGATCATCTGGAACTCGATCTGGGCGACGTCCGGCGCGCCCTCGCCGGCCTCCAGGGCGGTGCGCAGCTTCGAGTAGTGGTCCGCGCCCTGACCGGCGTTGACGAGGTTGACCTTGATCTTCGGGTACCGCTCCTCGAACAGCGCGATCTCGTTCTCGATGTCGGGGACCCAGGTCCAGAAGGTGATCTCGGTTTCGGTGTCCATGGCCGCGTCGATCTCGTCCTGGCTGACCTCGGTCGGGGTCTGGGCCTCCTCGTCGTCGCCGCAGGCGGCCAGCGCGAGCGGACTGGCGAAGGCGGCGGCGAGGCCCTTGCTCGCGGTGCGACGGCTCATTCGCGGATTCATTTCGGTTCCTTTCGTTGTGGCGCTTCGTTGCGCCGGTCGAGAGGCGGCGGTGCGGTCGAGGAGCGGACGACCAGGACGCGACGCCGCTCCGGTCCCGGCTCGGCGGGAGCGGCGGCGTCCTGGAGGCGCCGCAGGAGGGCGTCGAGGCCGTGGATCGCATCGGCCTCGAAGTCCTGCCGGATGGTGGTCAATGGCGGGGTGAGGTAGGCGGCGGCGGGGATGTCGTCGAATCCGACGACGCTGACGTCTGCGGGGACGGCGCGCCCGGCCTCGCTGAGCGCACGGATCAGGCCGATGGCCATCTCGTCGTTGGCGCAGAAGACGGCGGTCACCTCGGGATCGGCGGCGAGCGCTCGTCCCGCCTCGAAGCCCGAGGCGGGGGACCAGTCGCCCTCGAGCGGTTCGGGGGCCTCGATGCCGCGGTCGCGATGGGCCGCCTGCCAGCCTTCGAGGCGCTCGCGGGCCTCCCACCAGCGCAGCGGGCCGGCGATGTGCCACACCCGGCGGTGGCCGAGATCGAGCAGATGCTCGGTGGCGCTGCGGCTCGCGGAGATCGTGTAGCCCCCGGCGATGAGCACTTGCTCGGGCGGCAGCCCTGGCGCGTGGCCGAGGCTGATGACGGGGATCTCGGTGTCGAGATGGAGCTCTTGGCCCTCGTCGATGGGCTCGGACAGGAGGATCCCGTCGACGCCCTGGTCGAGGAGCCAGTCGATGGCATGCTGGATCGAGTCCGGCTCGCCTTCGACGGTGTTGGCGACCATGAACGAGAACCCCGCGGCGCGGGTGGCGCGCTCCAGTGCGACGAGCATGGACGCCGGCCCGTACAGCGCCGTGCCCAAGGAGACGACGCCGATGCGCTGGAAGCGCCCGGTGATGAGGGCCCTGGCGGCGTGGTTGGGGCGGTAGCCGAGTTCACGGGCGGCGGCGAGGACCTTCCGGCGGGCCTCGGCGCTGACGTAGCGTTCGTCGTTGATCACCCGCGAGACGGTCTTCTGGGAGACCCCGGCCAGGCGCGCCACGTCGTTCATGCCGGGTGGGCGGCGCCTGGCCCCGGCCTCGATCGACGGTATCTGGTCGTCCACGGCGGTCTCCTGACCCGAAGCTGACTACGTAGTCATGAGTAACCTATGGAACACCGTGAGGCCCTGTCAAGTGCGTCCGCGTGGATTTTCGACGGATTTTGTTGGGAGCGTTACCGCAGCTCGTCTTCGCCCGAGGTCGCTTCGGCGAGCTCGCCGAGCCGCACCGGCGATGCCATCGGACGGCGGCGGAAAGCGTCCGCGCCCTCGGCGGGCAGCCCCGCCAGCTCGGCGACGTTCCGACCGCACATCCGGCCCTGGCACAGCCCGAGCCCCGCCCGCGTCGCCGACTCCAGCGGCCCGGCCCCGCCGATGCCGAGCTCCTCGACGGCGCGCCGGACATCGCCGTAGACGACCTCCTCGCAGCGGCACACCAGCGTGTCCTCGCGCAGCCACCCGCGCCAGCCCGGCCGGATCGGATAGGCCTCGTGCAGCGCCTCGGCGAAGCGCCGCCCCGACCGGACGCGGCGCAGCGCCCGCACCGGCGGCCTGACCCGCGCTCCGAGCCGCTTCGCGGCGGCCGTCCCGGCCACGTCGCCCTCGTCGGCCGCCAGCTCGGCGCCGCCGATGCCGGTGAGCTCCCCGGCGGCGAACACGCCCGGCGTCGAGGTGGCCTGCGCCGCGTTCACGGCCACGAACCCGCCCGCGATCTCGCAGCGCGCCGCTATCGCCAACTCCAGCTGCGGCGTGAACCCGAAGCCGACCGCGATCGCGTCGACCTCGAAACGCCGCTCTGTATGCGGCACCGGATTCCAGTCCGCGTCGACATGCGCGGCGAGCACAGCATCGACCCGGTCGGCGCCCAACGCCGCCATGACCGCGCCGCGCCGCACGATCGGCACCCCGTGGCGGGCGAGCACGGCCGCGTACCGCGCCAGCTCGCCCGACTTGCGCCAGCCGGCGAGCGCACCGCCGGGCCGCGAAAGCCACCCCGTGACGGGATCATTGGCCTCAAGGATCGCCTCGACTCGCGCGCCCGCGGCGCACAGCGACGCCGCCGCCCGCAGCAGGAACGGGCCGGTCCCGGCCACCATCACCCGCTCGCCGATCGCGATGCCCTGGCCCTTCGCCAGCGCCTGCGCCGCTCCGGCGGTGTACACGCCCGGCAGATCCCATCCCGGGAACGGCACCGTCCGGTCGTACGCGCCCGTGGCGAGCACGAGCGCCCGCGTCTCGATCGCCCGTCCCGTCCGATCGGGACTGTCGGCCGGGCCGGTCCTGATGTGGACCCGGTGCCCCCGCGCCGTCGGCTCGATCGCCCACACCACCGACTCCGAAAGATGCTCGACGCCGTCCGGCAGCCCGAATCGCTCGCCCGGCACGCGCCCGTCCTGCCGGTGGTACTGACCGCCGAGTTTCGCGGCGGCGTCGACGAGCACCGCCTCGACCCCGCTCGCGGCGGCGGCGCTCGCGGCGGCCATCCCGGCCGGCCCGGCCCCCACCACGACCACCCGGCTCATGACGACGCCCCCGGCGCGCCGGCCGATCGGATCTCGTCCCCGTCTGCCACCAGCCGCTGGCAGGCTCGCACCTCGCCCACGCCGTTGACCGTCACCAGGCAGTCGAAACACACCCCGATCCCGCAGAACAGCCCTCGCGGGCGGGCCCCGAACCTCGTCGCCCGCCAGGAGTCCCGGCCGGCGTCCAGCAGCACCGCCGCGACGGTCTGCCCCGGCTCGGCCGTCCGCTCCGCACCGTCCACTCGCACTCTCATCGGCCCGCCTCCAACGTCACCAGGGGCCGATCGGCCCGGAACGGTTCAGGATCAACGATCGGCTCGCGCCCGGTGAACAGGTCCGCGAGCAGCCTCCCGGTGCCGGCGGCCAGCCCGATCCCCGCGCCCTCGTGCCCGGCCGCGTGCCACAGGCCCGGCACGCGCGGGTCGGCGCCTATCACCGGTAGACGGTCCGGCGTGTAGGGCCGGAAACCGCCGTAGGCACGCGTCACCGGCGCCGCCACCAGATCGGGGAACAGCCGGACCGCTCCGCGAGCGAGCCGGCGCAGCACCTCCACCTCGAGGTCGGTATCGAACGCGACGCTCTGGCGGCTGGAGCCGATGAGGACCGTGCCGGACCTGGTGGACTCGACCACCGTGGAGACCTGGAGGTCGACGTCCGCGCTCGCGACCGCGTCGACGTAGCCGGCGTCGTAGACCTTGCGGCCGACGAAGCCCGGCAGGGGCGCGGTCATCAGGACCACGCCGCGTCGGGGCCGCACGTCGATGGGCGCGCCGATGAGCTCGCTGAAGTGGCCGGCCCAAGGGCCGCAGGCGTTCACGACCGCGCGGCACGGGATCGCGTCCACGCCGGTGCGCACCCCGACGACGGCGCCGGAGGCGTCGGTGACGATGCCGTCGGCGGCCACCGGGCTGTGGACCTCGCCGCCGCGGGCACGCAGCGCCGCCAGGAGGGCGGCGGTGGCGAGCACCGGCTGCAGCTTGGCGTCGTCCGGGTAGTGGGCGACGGCGGTGATCGCGTCGGTCAGGTGCGGCTCCAGCTCGCGGGCCCGGTCGGCGTCGAGGTCCTCGACCTCCAGCCCGGCGGCGCGCTGCGCGGCGGTGAGCGCCGCGAGCGGCCCGAGGGCCTCGGCGGTGGTGGCGACGACCAAGCCGCCCTTCGGTTCCCATTCGACCTCGGCCAGTTCGGGCCCGATGAGGCCGCTCAGCTCCTCGAGCAGCTCGGGCCAGCGCCGGCGCGAAGCCTTGGCGAACTCCAGAGCGGGGCCGGGCTCCTTGTCGGAGACCAGGATGTTGCCTTCGCCTGAAGCGGTGGTCGCTCCGGCGGGTGAGGCACGGTCGAGGACGAGGACCCGCGCGCCGGCCGAACTGAGCGCCTCGGCGCAGGCGGCACCGATGATCCCGGCGCCGACCACCACGACATCGGCTGACTCGATCCCACTCACCTCCGTCCATCGTCATGAACGTTGCGCGACTCGACGGCGCGCGGGCCTTGCATCGGCTCCCGAACGCTCACCCGGCCTCGCCTCCCAGCGTCGCACACGAGCGGCCCACCGCGCTCGGTTCCGCGCCGGAGGGGTATTCGAGCAGCAGCACCGACGCGACCGGACCGCCCACGGTCTCATACATATGCGGGTCCTGTGCCGGGAAGCTGATGTAGTCGCCGGCCGCCAGCTCGTACGGCGCCTCAGGAGGACCGACGCGCAGCCGTCCTTCCGCGACGACGATGTGCTCGCGCCCGGGGTGTCCCTCCGAACGCTGGACCTGTCCCGGCCGGATCCGCTGGTCGAACACCTCGAGGACGGTCCGGTCGAACTCGAGGCGGCGCAGCATCCGCAGGTCGACGGCCTTGCCGCTCAACACCTCGAGTCCGATCGAGCGCGCCAGCACCACCTCCGGGTCGCGCCGTTCGTCAAGCAGCGACGGCACCGGCACTCCCAGCCCGTCCGACAGACTGAACACCGTCTCGATCGTGGGATTGCCCTGCCCCGACTCCAGATGCGACAGCGTGCCCTTGGCGATCCCGGAGCGCCTGGCGAGCTCGGACAGCGACATCCCCGCCCGCTCCCGCAGCGCCCGCAGGTTCGCCGCGAGCGCCTGACCGGCCTGTTCCCTGAGCACCGGTACCCCCCTCAGCCAATTGGTGAGAGAGGGTTACCCCGCTGCCGCCCAGACATGTCCGAGCCGTTCGGCGGATCACCTCCGCCTCGGCGGCGGCCCCCAGACGGGCCGGTAGCCGTTGAGTTCGGCGACGAACACCGCCTGCCCCTGCGTGGCCGACGGCAGGCGCGTCTCGAAGACCACGACCGCCTCGGTCGCCATCGTCCCGCTCAGGTAGCCGGTGCCACCGGCCGAGAACTGGCCGGTGATGGCCGCGGACGCCTCGCGCAGCAACTGCAGCACCGCGCCCGACGAGCCGCTCGGGAACTCCAGGTCGAAGCGGTGCACCGGTTCGTACACCGTCGTCCCCGCCTCACGCAGCATCCCCTCGAGCAGGAACCGCGTCGCCTCCCGGAAGTCGTTCGCGGTGCTCGCCCTCCCGATGTAGCCGGTCGCCGTCAGCGACACCAGGCAGTCCGTGACCGCCCAGCCGTACGGCCCGCGCCGCAGCACCTCGTGGACGGTCTCCTCGACGGCGTTGTGCAGCGCCCGCGTGAGCGAACCGCGCTGGACCTCCAGCTCATAGCGCGGGCCCGAGCCCGGCTCGCCCGGCTCGATCTTGAGCCCCACCGTCGCGGTGTACGGCGTGGCCTGCCACCGGCCCATCTCGTGCAGTGCCTCGGCGGCACCGTTGATCCGTTCGATGTGGATCGCGCGTGTCTGGTCGAACTTGACACCGATCCCGAACTCCTCGGCCAGGAGCGACGCCACGACCTCCTTCTGCACCTCGCCGTAGAGCCGCACCGCCATATCGCCGGCCAGCTCGTCGAGGTGCGGATCCACCAGCGGGTCGCGCTCGGCCAGGCTCGCCAGGGCGCCGTGCAGTCGGATCCGCTCGGACGGATCGACCGGCCGAACGACCGTCTCCAGCGTCGGCGGCGTGAACAGGCCGCCGGACGGCAACTCATCGGGTGAGCCGATCGCGTCGCCGATGCGAATGTCGCCGAGCCCCGCGACCTTCGCGATGGCGCCCGGCGGCGCGGCGCCCTCCGACACCGAAGCGCCGTCGGCGAACACGCTCACCCCCGTGACCTTGCCCTTGCGGACCTCCACGGCCCCTTCGGCATTGCGGCGGAAGACCGTCAAGCGCTCGCGCGGCCGGAGCGTGCCGCCGCGCAGCCGCACATACGCGACCTTCTGCCCGGACGACCCGTGCTCGACCTTGAACACCGACCCGCGCGCCCGTCCGGTCGCCTCAGACGCGGGAGCGGGCAGGTAGCGCCTGATCCCTTCGGTGAGCGCCGCGACGCCCGCGCCGGTCACCGCCGAGCCGAAGTACACCGGGTGCGCCGCGCCGCGGCGGGTCTGCTCGGCGAGCTCCGCTTCGCAGTCCAAGGCGCCGAGCGGGTCCGGGTGCTCCAGATAGGCCGCCAGGAACTCGTCGCTGCCGGTCGCGAGCACCTCGGCGGCACGCTCGAAGCACTCCGGCCGCTTGAACGCGACCGGCTCCACCACGGCGCCGGCCGTGCCGATGCCGCTGACCTCGCCCATCGGCACGATCTGCGGCGTCAGCTTCGCCGCGACGTCGCGCAGCAGGGCGTCCTGACGCGCACCGGGTCGGTCGATCTTGTTGACGAACAGGATGGTCGGCACCCCGAGCCGCCGCAGCGTCCTCATGATCACCCGCGTCTGCGACTGCACGCCCTCGACCGCCGAGACCACCAGGACCGCGCCGTCCAAGACGTGCAGCGCCCGCTCGACCTCGGCGATGAAGTCGGTGTGGCCGGGCGTGTCGATCAGGTTGACCGTGAGGTCGTCGAGCGCGAACGCGACCACCGCCGACTGGATCGTGATCCCTCGGCGGCGCTCCAGCTCCATGGAGTCGGTCTGGGTGCTGCCCTTGTCGACGCTCCCGACGCGGTCGATGATCCCGGCGTCGAACAGGAGCCGTTCGGTGAGACTGGTTTTACCGGCGTCTACATGCGCGAGTATCCCCAGGTTCAGAAAGTTCAATGAAAGTCCTCGGAAGAGCGATCTGTTGGCCTGGCGTGAGGTACTCCGCTGTTCGCCGCATCGCGATCTCCTCTTGCTCCGAGTGGACGTTCGGCCCGAGGCTAAGCGGGCACGCCGGATCGGCGCAAGCGGTTTTCCCCTCGCCCTCGACGGCGATAGAGTCCGAGACATGGGCATCGGTGAGCACGGAACGGGAATCGAACAAGCGCTGTCGCGATCCGAGGTCGCGGCGGCCAACGAGCTGACGCGCCGGTGGTTCGCCGCCCGGGAGCGGCCGCCTGCGGCCGCCTCGGGCCTCGGCCTCTGGCCGCTGCTGACCGCGCTGGCCACCGGCGCGAGCGGCGAGACCAGGGCGGAACTGCTTGAGGCGGCCGCGATCGGCGCCGAACGCGCCGACACGGTCACGGGCGCGATCCTCGCCGCGGCGCGGACGTCGCCGGCGATCCGCTTGGCGCTCGGGGTGTGGGCCGGCTCGTCGGTCACGCTCGATCCCGAGTGGATCGCGAAGCTGCCGGCCAACGCCGTCGGTTCGCTCACCGGCGAGGCGGAGGCCGACCAGGCCACGCTCGACCTGTGGGCCGCCGAGGAGACCGAGGGCGTCATCCCTCGGATGCCCCTGGACCTGACGCAGCCGATCGATCTCGTCCTCGCCAGTGCGCTGACGGTGCGCACCACGTGGGTCACCGAGTTCCGCGACGCGGAGATCGAGTTGAGCACAGGCCCGTGGTCGAGACTCGGGCGGTGCCGCGTGCTGTCGAACACCATCTACGACGACGTGCTGCGCGTGAGCGAGGAGGCGTCGGTCCTGACCGTTCCCGGCCGCGACGACGTCGACGTGCTGCTCGCGATCGGCCGTGAGGACGGTCCGCCGAGCGCGGCCGTGTCCGCCCTGTTCGACGCCGCGGGCGACCCGGACTGGGGCCGGTCCGCCGCGGATATGGCAGTGGGGGAGGAGGCCCCGGGCGTCAACGTCAGCGAGTACCGCTCGCCCGATCGGCAGACCGCTCCCGAGATCGCCGTGCAGACGGTGCGGTTCTCGGCCTCGGCCGAGCTCGACCTGTCCGAGGACGCCGCGTCGCTCGGGCTCGAGCGGGCCTCCGATGAGGACTCGGCAGAGTTCGACCGCCTCGCCGCGCAGCCGACGTACGTCAGCCAGGCCCGGCAGACCTGCACGGCGACGTTCAGCGCCACCGGTTTCGAGGCGGCGGCGATCACCGCGGTCGCGATGACCCGCGCCGCCGGGCTCCCGAAGACGGAGCACGTTCGCCGCAGGGCCGCCGTGGTGTTCGACCGCCCGTTCGCCTACGCCGCTCGACACCGCCCGTCGGGGCTGATCCTCGTCGGCGGCTGGGTGGAGGAGCCCGAACTGGTTTAGGGACGGCCCTCGGACAGCGGCGCGGAATGCCACTGCCAGTCCGGGCCGACGGGCTCGTGCCCGGGCAGATCGCCGCGGCCCGCGGCCCACAGCAGCGTCGGCCACGGTTCGGTGTCGGTCGGTGCGTCGGGGAAGAGCCGCGCGAGCGTGCGGGCGCACAGGTCCGCCGGCGGGTGCCACTCCAGACCGAGCCCTTCGGCGAGGTCGAAGGCGTGGAGGATCGTCTCCGCCACGCCCATCGCGGCGAAGCCCTCGGGGTCGGCGACGCCCCAGATGTGCCAGGCGCGCACGTCCGGCGTCCTGCCGCGCGCCATGCCCGAGACGAGGCCGCCCATCGCCACCAGCAGCTCCAGTTGCGTCGCCGGTCCCTTGGAGCGGTCGCCGGTGATCGGCAGGAGCGGCCCGTCGACGCCGGGGCGCTCCCACAGCAGCGGCACGCCGCCGGGGACTCGCGGCGTGGGAGGGGCGAGCCTGAGCGCGTAGGAGAACATGCCGTTGTTGAGGTGGTCGATGGCGTCCCAGCAGGAGCATTCCATGGGCCCGGCCTGCCGGTCCCACGCCTCGGCGGGCGCCTCGCCGAGGGTTTGGGCGGTGAGGTGTACGGCGAGTTCGACGTCCTCGCCGGTGACGATGGTCCTTGACATCCCTGGACCATACCGTCACCGGCCCTGCCGAACCAGCCCTCAGCGCTCGCCTTCCGGGGCGGCGTACCAGCGCCACCGCGCGAGCCGCCCGTGCCCGGGCAGATCGCCGCGGCCCGCGGCCCACAGCAGCGTCGGCCAAGGGTCCGTATCGACCGGCGTGTCAGGCTCCCTTCGCTCCCCGCCACGTCAGCCACAGCTCCGCGTACACCCCGCCGGCCTCCAGCAGCTCGGTGTGCGTGCCGAGCTCGACGATGCGCCCCGCCTCGATCACGGCGATGCGGTCGGCGGCCCGCGCCGCCTGCAGCTGGTGCGCGATCGCGATGACCGTCCGCCCCGTGAGCGCCGCCGCCAGCGCGGCCTCGACGTTCCCGGCGCTGCCCGGATCGATACCGGCCGTCGCCTCGTCCAGGATCACCACGTCCGGATCGGCCAGCACCACCCGCGCCAGCGCCAGTTGCTGGATCTCGGCCACGCTCAGCGCGAAATGCTCCTCGCCGAGCATCGTGTCGAGCCCCTCGGGCAGCGCCGCGGCCCATGTCGCGTCGACCTGCCGCAGCGCCGACTCGAGCGCCGCGTCGTCGGCGTCCGGCGCCGCAAGGATGAGATTGTCGCGCACGCTCGCCGTGAACACGTAGTGCTCCTGGGTGACCAGGACGACGCGCCGTCGCAGCTCCTCGACGGGGATCTCGGACACCGGGACCCCGCCGAGCGTCGCCGAACCCGTCCGCGGCCGGTCGATCCCCGCCAGCAGCCGCGCGATCGTCGACTTCCCCGCCCCCGAAGGCCCGACCACCACGAGCCGCTCGCCCGGACGCGGACGCAGACTCAAGCCGTGCAGCACGTCGGGGCCGTCCCCGTAGCCGAACGTCACGTCCTCCAAGGCGACCGCGGAGCCCTCCGGCCGGGCCGAACGCTCCTCGGCCTCGATGAGGTTGACGCCCTCGACGCGCGCCAGCGCCGCCCCGCCCTGCTGGAACTCGTTGATCTGCGTCATCACCATGTTCGTCGGATTCCCGAACCGCAGCGTCACCATGACGCTCGCGACCACCGTCCCGACGGTGAGCCCGCCCTCGAAGTACCACAGCCCGGCCACCAGCGCCACGACGCACACTTGCAGCCGGTTGACGAACTGGAGGAACGGAAAGAAGCCCATCTGGAGCCGCAGCACCCGCACGAGCCTGTCGTACAGGGTCTCCGCCCGCTCGGCGCCCGCCGCCAGCCGCTCCTGCTGGAGCCCCAGCGACGCCACCGTCCGCGCCCCCGCGGCCGAGGCGGCGAGCGTCTCGGCGGCCTCGCTCATCGCAGAACGCTGCGCCAAGAACGCCTCCCGCGCCCCGCGCAGGTAGCGCCTCGCGTTGAGCACCAGCAGCGGCACCGTCACCAGCGCGCACAGCCCCAGCACCGGATTGACGACGAACGCCGCCGCGTACAGGACGATCAGCTCGATGACCGCCGTGGCGACGTGCGGGCCGTTCTCCCGCAGCAGCTGCGCGACGGCATTGACGTCGCTGGCGGTGCGCGTGCCCAGGTCGCCGGTGCCGGCCTGCTCGATCCGGTCCAGCGGGAGCGTGACGACCTTTCCGACGACCCGCTCGCGCAGCCGCGCCGCCGCCCGCTCCCCGAAGCGGTAGCCGGCGCCGCGGCCCAGGCGCGTCAGGACGAACTGCACGGCGACGCACCCGAACAGCGCGGCGCACACCAGGTTCACCTGCGTTGCCGTCCAGCCGGTGCCGATGCCGTCGACGACCCTCCCGAGCAGGATCGGCAGCGCCGCCCCCGCCGCCGCGGCGAGCACGTACAGGACGGTGACCAGCAGCGCCCGCCGCTTGTCGGCGGCGACGATGTGGACGATGGCCCGGCGCACCTCGGCGCGGGAGGCGATCGGCAGGCGTTCGGGGGAGGCGGCGAGGGTCATGCGATTTCCAGGTGCGAGGCGAGGCGGCGGTAGTCGGGGTGGGCGGCGGAGAGCTCGGCGTGGGCGCCCGTGGCGTGGACCTTCCCGTCGACCATCCACGCCACGCGGTCGGCGTGCGCGAGCCACAGCGGCGAGGTCGTGGCGACGAGCGTGGTCAGGCCGGCCCGCGCCTCGGCGACGCGCGCGGCGATGATCGACTCGGTGTGGGCGTCCACCGCCGAGCTCGGCTCGACGGCGAGCAGCGTCTCGGGTTCGGCGGCGATGGCCCTGGCGAGGCGCAGCCGCTGGCGCTGGCCGCCGGAGAGATTCCGGCCGCCCTCGGCGACCCGGCCGTCGAGGCTGGAGCCGAGACTCGAATAGACGTCGCCGGCGCAGGCGGTCTCGATCGCGCTGAGGGCCTCGTCGCCGTCGACGCGAAGCGTGGAGGCGAGCGTCCCGGTGAACAGGTAGTCGTCGTCGCTGAGCAGCATGACGCGGCGGCGGACTTCCTCCAATGCCACCTCGGACAGCGGCACGCCGCCCCACAGCGCCTCGGAGTCGCGGTAGCGGGCGAGGCGCTCGCAGGCGGCCTTCGCGGGCGCGGCTTCGGCGCTGACGAGGACGGTGAGCGCTCCCGGCTCGACGCTCAGGGCGCTCTCGGGGTCGTGCAGTCCACCGGCGGCGGCGCGGGACCCGCCGCCGGTGTCGATGTCGTCCCCGGTCTGGAGAAACGCGCTGATGCGCTTCGCGGCGACCCAGGAGTGGACCAGTTCCATCGCCGAGTGGATGAGGTTGCCGGAGACGACCACGAAGATGGTGCAGACGGCGAAGGCCGTCGCCAGGCCGCCGATGGTGATGTCGCCCGCGAGGGCCTCGAGTGCGCCGACCCAGGTGACGGCGGCGAGGAACGTGACCGGCAGCGCTTGGCGCAGGGCGTAGATCCAAGAGTTCGCGTTCGCGACCCGGTAGCCGGTGCGCCGCAGCTCGTCCGATTGCTCCTCGTAGCGCCGGGCGAACAGCATGTCGCCGCCGATGCCGCGCAGCACCCGCAGCCCGCCGACGATGTCGGCGGCGCGCATGGTGAGCCTGCCGACGCCGAGCCGGTAGGCCAGTTGGCGCCGCTGGAGGCGGCCCAGCAGCGGTCCGGCGATGAACCCGGTGGCGACGCCGCCGCCGATGGTCACCGCGCCGAGCAGGGGGCTGATCGTCCACACGATGACGGCGCCGACGGTGAACATGCAGACGTGGTTGACGATGTGGCCGAGATGCCCCGAGACGCGGCCGGAGTGGAAGACGTCGTCGGTCGAGAGGCTGATCATCTCGCCGGTGGAGACCTTGCCGCGCACGCCGGGTCCGGCGTCGTTGAGGTGCTTGGCGAGGCGCTTGGTGAGCCCGGCGCGCACCGAGGAGTCGGCGAGGTAGAACTGCCGGTAGCCGCTGATCCACAGGATCGGGTGGACGATCGCGAGGACGAGCATGACGCAGAGCCACATCGCGAACGCTCCGGCCGCGCGGGGGACGATGGCCTCGTCGACCAGTCGGCCGATCAGCCACGGCTGCGACATCGACGCGGTCGCCGCCGTCATGAACAGGAGGGTGCCGCAAACGAGCCGGGGGGTCTGTGGTCGCAGGGGGCTGGTGATCAGGCGCCACGGGGCGTCCGGGGGAGCGGTCGGCATGGTTTCCAAGCTTACCTGCCGGCCGGTTTATGATCGAGGTGGAGCGGTCGAACGACGGCACGGTTTGGGCGGTCCACTCGCGTCATCCCCGTCTCCTCGGCTACCGTGATCGGTGTCCGAGCGCGGCTCGCGTCCCGAACCCGCGGCGTCTCGGACACCGAACCCCCTGGGCGCGCACGGCGACCGACTCGAGAAGTAGGACTGATGGACACCCCCAAGCCGATCGGATACTGGGTCAAGCACCTCGACAACCTGCTGGAACGCCAATTCCAGGCGGCGTTGGAAGACCGCGATCTCACTCGCCGCCACTGGCAGGTGCTCAACGTCCTCTACGGCGGCGCCCGCTCCTCCGAGGAGCTCGAGGAGTCGCTCGCCCCGTTCTGGGTCGACGACGGTCCCGACCTCGAGACGATCCTCCACGGCGATGGCGGCCTGAGCCCGCGCGGCTGGATCCGCCGCTCCGAGCTGCTCGTCGGCCTGAGCAACGACGGCTACGACGCCTATCAGAAGATCGCGGCAAGGGTGGAGGAGACCCGCGAGACGATCCTTCACGGGCTGAGCGCCGAGGAGTACGCCGAGACCATCCGAGTCCTGTCGGTGATGGCCTCCAACATCGAACGCGCCCTGCGGCCGCCGCTGACCTAGCCGCACGAGAAGGGCCCGGCCGCAGCGCGGCCGGGCCCTTCCGGTCAGTCGGCGTCGCGGATGCCCAGGAGCCTTCGTGCCTCCATCGCGGACATCGCTGGGCGCTGAGCGAGTTCCGCCGCCTCCGCAGCCCGGCGGACCAGCTGCTCGTTGCCCGTGACCGGCTGACGCCTCGCGAACGACACGGTGTCCTCCATGCCCACCCGCAAGTGCCCGCCGTGGGCGAGTGCAGCGAACATTACCGGAAGCGTCGTCCGCCCGATGCCGGTGGCCGAGAAGGTGGTTCCCTCGGGTAGGTAGCGTCGGACGGCTTCGGCGAAGGCCGTCACCGTCGACGCGTCGCCGGCCGCCGCGCCCGGGACGCCGAGCACGAAGTCGACGTGGACGTGTCCGCCGAACGGCAGCCCGTGGCGGTCGAGCAGCCGTTCGAGCGAAGGCAGGTGCCCGAGGTCGAACAGCTCGTACTCGGGCACGATCGCGCGCTCGCGCATCCGCCGGTGCAGCTCGACGATGAACTCCCAGCGGTTCATGAACACGCCGTCGCCGAAGTTGACCGTGCCCATCGTGCAGGAGGCCATGTCCGGCTGGGCGTCGAGCACCGCCAGGCGCGCGGCCTCCGGATCGGTGACCGCCCCTCCCGAGGAGAGCTGCACGACGAGGTTCGTCGAGTCCCGCAGGGCGGCGACCGTGTCCCGCAGCCGTCCCAGGTCGAGCGTCGGTTTCGCCTCGGCGTCGCGGATGTGGACGTGGATCACCGACGCGCCCGCCCGCTCGCAGGCGACGGCGGTCGAGGCCAGCTCGTCGAGCGTCACCGGCAGTGCCGGAACCTCCCGCTTGTCGACCTCGGCCCCCGTCGGAGCCACCGTGATGAGCGTCGAGGCCATCTCAGACCCCGGAGTCGACCGACGGCTGGCCGCTCGCCTCGCGCGACCGCGCCGCGGCCTCGTTCCCTTCGTCCCTCGCCCAGGCCGACATGGTCAAGTGTTCACTCGAGCTCGGGTGGTGGGCGACGGGCGGGCGCATGTCCGCCCACCACTGCTGCCCGGCCTTCGGGAGCGTGTCGATCGGGTCGTAGAACGGGTACCGGCGCGTCAGCGCGTCCGGGTCGTCGGCCTCGATCGAGGTCCGGTAGTTCTTCGTCCAGTACGAGATCCCGAGCTCGCGGTCGTACTCGGACAGCTGGTGGACCCAGCGCTTGCCCACCATCGGCACGTCGCAGATGATCCTCGGCGTCGCGTACCCGGGCAGGTAGCCCATGATCGCGGTCTGGAGGTCCTTGGCCTGCGACACCGAGGTGCGCCAGTGCTCGGCGTTCGGGATCATGTCGCACATGTAGAAGTAGTACGGCAGGATGTTCGCCTCGCCCTGCATCGCGAAGCACAGGTCGAGCAGGTCGGCCGAGGTGTCGTTGACGCCGCGCATGAGCACGCCCTGGTTGCGCACGTCCCGCACGCCCGCGTCCAGCATGGCGGCCGCGGCCGCCGCGACGGTCGGGGTCACCGAGTTGACGTGGTTGATGTGGGTGTGGATCGCCAGACTGACGCCTTGGCCGGCGGCGCGCTTGGCGACGCGGCCCATGCCTTCGACGATCTCGTCCTGGAGCCAGTGCTGCGGCAGGCCCATGAGCGCCTTCGTGGCCAGGCGGATGTCGCGGATCGTCTCGATGTCGAGCAGCTTGTCGAGGAAGTGCTCGAGGCTCTTCCACGGCAGGTTGGCGACGTCGCCGCCGGAGACGACCACGTCCCGGACACCGGGGTGGGCGCGCAGGTATTCGAGGATCGCGCTCTGGCGGTCGACGGGCTTGAGCGCGAGCTTGCGCTTGTCGACGGTGGGGGTGGAGTTGCCGACCAGGTCCATGCGGGTGCAGTGCCCGCAGTACTGGGGGCAGGTCGAGAGGAGCTCGGCGAGCACCTTCGTGGGGTAGCGGTGCGTCAGGCCCTCGACGGCCCACATGTCGTGCTCGTGGAGCGAGTCGCGCGCCGCGAAGGGGTGGGAGGGCCACTCGGTGTGCCGGTCGGACAGGACCGGCAGCATGTACCGGCGGATCGGGTCGGCGTAGAACGCGTCCGTCCACGACCCCGGTGCGGTCGGTTCGATGTCGGGCACCATCGTGTTGAGCATCTGCGGGGGCAGCAGCATCGACATCGTCGCCGCCCGCGCCATGTCGGCGGCCAGGTCGTCGTAGAAGGATTCGTGGAGACGCTCGCCGATCACGGCGCGCAACTGCTTGACGTTCTTGACGCAGTTCACGCGCTGCCACTGGGCCGAGGCCCACTGCTCCTCGGTGACGTCCCGCCAGCCTGGGAATCTGGTCCAGTCGGGCTCGACCAGCGTTCGCCTGCGGTACTGGTAGGGCTGTTCGATCACGGTGGGTCGTTGCTCGCCGATCGGTCGGTCGGTCACGTTCGTACCTCCATGCCCGGTATGTTGGCCGGGGAAGCCGTACAGACGACGGATAGTCGCCTTGTGACGAGGATAACCTTCCGTTACAGTTGTGCGCTAGGTCTCGCATATTGAGACCGTATAAATTCCTCACAAATCGAAGGGCGGCAACGATGTCGACAGGCTCACAGGTCGGATCGCACCGAGTCGTCAGCCCCGCCGGGGTGCTGCCACAAGCGGCCGACCAGCTGAACAACGACCCCGAGATAGCCGACAACGAAGTCCGGATCCGCGTCGAGCGGCTCAACCTCGACGCCGCCTCCTACCGGCAGCTCCACACCGCCCACGGCGGCGACGGCGACGCCATCAGGGCCGAGGTCCTGCGCATCATCGAGCGCCGCGGCAAGATGCACAACCCCGCCACCGGCTCCGGCGGCATGCTCATCGGCACTGTCGACGCCGTCGGCGACCGCTCCCCGCTCGGCCTCAAACCCGGCCAGAAGGTCGCCACGCTCGTCTCCCTCACCCTCACTCCGCTCGCCGTCGACGACGGCCTCGCCCGCTGGGACGGCCTCACCGAGCAGATCCCCGCCTCCGGGCACGCCATCCTCTTCGCCCGCTCCATCGCCGCCGTCCTGCCCGACCACCTCCCCGAAGCGCTCGCCCTCGCCGTCTTCGACGTCTGCGGCGCCCCCGCCCTCGTCCGCCGCGTCGTCGCACG
>NZ_BAAHCB010000041.1:0-1063 GCF_054776215.1 Glycomyces tarimensis | reverse complement strand
GGAAGTTCGTTGTGTGACTGTAGGTGACCGCTGAAGTGGGCATAGAACCCTTTGGTATGCAAGAGGTTGAAGGAAGCACGGCGCGGCTGCCGGTACATGATGTCGTTGTGACGCAAGAAAACGAACAACAGCAGCCGCTGCCAGGATAGCCCGAGGAGAAGACCGATCTCCTGGACTCGGGCGCCGACCTGTTCGTGGGGTCTGCTCCGACGAGGCGTTGCATGGCTGGTTCTTGGGTGGACCCCGTGCCTGTCCACATAGACACGGGTTCGGTTTCCACTGAACCTCTTGCATCCTGCGTGTGTCTTGTTGAGCTGCAGGTTGTTTGCAGGGTGAGTGCCTGATGGGCGCGGAAGAAGCTCCTGGTTGAACGGCAGGTGCTACCGCTACCGCGACCTCCACCAGGAGCCTCAGTGCTTTTCTACCCTGCGGTGCTGCCGTTGTCGACAGCCACCCTGACCCGCGTGTCGGCCCTCATTCGCACCCACCGTAAGACCATCCGCTCCCGATGGCGCCGCCTCACCCCGGGGCGACCAGGCACTCCTCATGCTCGCCTACCTGCACAAAGGCGAGCGACTGCGGACCCTGGCGGACGGTTTCGGGATCTCGGAGGCGACCGCCTGGCGCCGGGTCCGCGAGACCATCGGCCTACTCGCGGCCAAAGCGACCGGACTGCGCCAGGCACTGCGGCGGGCGAAAAGCGACGGCTGGGCGTTCGTGATCCTCGACGGCACGCTCATCCGCACGCAGCGCCATCGGCTCGACCGGCCCTTCCACTCTGGCAAGCACCGCCACCACGGTATGAATCTTCAGGCCATCGCCTCGCCGACCGGGGAGCTGCTGTGGGTTTCGGGGCCATACGCGGATCGATCCACGACACCGCCGCAGCCGGAATCTGGATGCTGCCCCGGTTCATCCGGGAAGCGGGTCTGTTCGACCTGGCATGAGCTGCATCGGTGGCGACCTATGGGGTTGCGCGACGCTGGTCATGGACCTGACTGATCCGGGGCTTACCCCTTTGATGTTGACACCGTCCTATGCGGCGAGGGCGAGGCTAGCCTGC
>NZ_BAAHCB010000040.1:0-42882 GCF_054776215.1 Glycomyces tarimensis | reverse complement strand
GCCTCGACCGCGTTCAGGCAGGGCACTACAACCAGCACCAATGGTTAAAAGACAAGCTTAGGATGGCACAGGCAAGCTCTTTCGCCGCGGCGCTCCGCCGAGCGACGCGGGGTTCCATCGAATCTCAAGGAGGACGCCCATGCAGCAGCGCACCATCGGCGATCGCAGCGTCTCGGCGGTCGGCCTCGGCGGCATGCCGATGTCCATCGAAGGCCGGCCCGACACGGACCGCTCGATCGCGACGATCCACGCGGCGCTCGACGCCGGCGTGACCCTGATCGACACCGCCGACGCCTACCACCGCGACGCCGGCGAGGTCGGACACAACGAGGAGCTCATCGCCCGGGCGCTGCGCGGGCGCGGCGCCGACGAGGTGCTCGTCGCGACCAAGGGCGGCCACCTGCGCCCCGGCGACGGCAGCTGGACCCGCGACGGCCGCCCCGAGTACCTCAAGGAGGCCGCGAAGGCCTCGGCGAATCGGCTCGGCGTCGAAGCGATCGGCCTGTACCAGTTCCACCGCCCCGACCCGAACGTGCCGTACGCCGACTCGATCGGCGCGATCAAGGAACTGCTCGACGAGGGCGTGATCCTCATGGCCGGCGTCTCCAACGCCGACGTCGCGCAGATCGACGAGGCGAACGAGATCCTCGGCGGCCGGCTCGTATCGGTGCAGAACCAGTTCTCGCCGCGGTTCCGCTCCAGCCGAGACGAACTCGAGCACTGCGCGAAACTCGGGATCGCGTTCCTGCCGTGGAGCCCGCTCGGCGGCATCGCGAACGCGCCCGAGCTGGCCGAGCGGCACGCCGTCTTCCAGGAGGTCGCCGACGAGGCCGGCGTCAGCGTCTACCAGGTGACCCTCGCGTGGGAGCTCGCGCTCGCGCCGGTGGTCATCCCGATTCCCGGCGCCTCTCGGCCCGAGAGCATACGCGACTCGGCCGGCGCCGCCGAGGTCGAACTGACCGCCGAGCAGCTCGCCCGGCTGTCCGCGGCCTGACCCCTAGGCCGATTCCCGGCAGCGGCGCGCGACCTCGCCGAAGGCCTCCCTGCGCTGGTGGCCGCCGCCGTCGGTCACGGCCACGCCCCCGAAGCCGGCCTTGTCGAGGTCGAGGCTCGGGTCGTGGTGCTCGCGGCGCGGCGCCTCGGCCGCCCCGGCGACCGCGTCCAGTCGATCCAGCAGCTCGCGCCGGGGCCGGTCGGCGGCGTCGGGTCGTAGGTGGACGTCCAGGCCGGTGGCGAGCGCGGTGCGGGCGGCCTCGATCGGGCGCTCCGTGCCACCGCCGATGAGCATCGCCGTATCGCAGTGCAGGTGCCGCGCGATGGTCTCCATGTCACGGCCGACCCCGTCGGCGCCGGCTCGCCGAGCAGGTGGGAGATGCCGCGGACGCTCAGCAAGCGCCCGGGTCCAAGGCCAGGTCCACCAGGCGATCGGCGTGGAGCCGAGTGGAGTCGAAGACCGGGACCGGGCTGTCGGCGGCGTTCACGAGCAGCGTGATCTCGGTGCAGCCGAAGATGATCCCCTCGCAGCCGCCCTCGGCCAGGCCCGCCATGACTCGCCGGTACGTCTCGCGGGACGGCTCGCGGACGACGCCGTGCACCAGCTCGCCGTAGATGACCTCGTGCACCGCCGCGCGGTCCCCGACGGCCGGGACGCGCACCTCGATGCCGTGCGCGGCCATCCGGTCGGCGTAGAAGCCCATCTCCATGGTGAACCGGGTAGCCAGCAGTCCGACCGTCCGCAGGCCCGCCGCCGCGATCCTTGAGGCCGTGGCGTCGATCAGGTGCACGAACGGGACGGTGATCGCGTCCTCGATCGCGTCGGCCACCAGATGCATCGTATTGGTGCACAAGCCGATCAGCTCCGCGCCGCCGCGCTCGAGCCCGGCGGCGGCCGAGGCCAGTCGCTTCCCGGCGGCCTCCCAGTCCCCCGCCCGCTGCATCGCCTCGATCTCGGCGAAATCGACCGTGGCCATGAGGCTCACCGCATTGTGCTGTCCGCCGAGCCGGGCCTTCACCTCGGTGTTGATGAGGCGGTAGTACTCGGCGGAGGACTCCCAGGACATCCCGCCGATCAAGCCGATCGTCTGCATCTTCCAATCCTGCTACAGCGGCCGGCGGCGGCGCGTTGGCCCTCCCGGAGCGGCACCGCCTCCCCCAAAGGTCGCAAGCGGATTTCCGACTCGCGCCAGTCGCGGCGGGGCCGCTCCCCGGACGAGGATTGAACCGTTCGAACAGCAGGGCCCACGCACATCCACCGAAGACCGAGCAAGGCATTGGAGCGAACATGCCCGCCAACGACACCGCCGCCACGCGGCGACGGCCCAGCGGCCCCGCGACGAGGATCGCCGCCGCGCTCGCCGCGGCCGCCCTCGCCGCGACGACCGCCGCATGCGGACAGGGCGACCTTCCCGACACCGAAGCCGCGAACACCTCGTCCGCCACGGCCGAGGAACTGACCGAGACCAACGTCGACGCCTGGCTCGACGACATGCTGCCCGCCGAGCTCGAACAGCGGGGCATCGCCGGGGCCACGGTCGCCGTCGTCCACGACGGCGCCATCGTCACCGCCCGCGGCTACGGCCACGCCGACACCGGCGAAGGCGTCGCGGTCGACCCCGAGCAGACGCTGTTCCGCCCCGGCTCGGTGTCCAAACTGTTCACCGCCACCGCGGTGATGCAACTGGTCGAGCAAGGCGTGCTGGAGCTGGACACCGACATCGAGCAGTACATCGACTTCACACTGCCCAGGGAGTTCGACGCCGACATCACCCTGCGCCACCTCCTGACCCACACCGCCGGTTTCGAGGAGCGCCTCCACGGGATGATCGGCACCGGCGACGAACCCGTCGACCTGCGCGAGGCCATGACGACCGACCCGCCCGAGCAGGTGTACGAGCCCGGGACGACGCCCGCGTACTCCAACTTCGGCAACGGGCTCGCCGGATACATCGTCGAACGCGCCGGCGGCATGCCGTTCGAGGACTACATTCAGCGCAACGTGCTCGAGCCGATCGGCATGACCTCCTCGACGTTCCACCAACCGCTGCCCGACGACCTCGCCGAGCGGATGTCGAGCGCCTACGATCTCGCTTCGGGACCCGCGCGGCCCTTCGAGATGATCAGCCCCCCGCCGGCCGGCTCGCTCAGCGCCACCGCCACCGACATGGCGCAGTTCATGCTCGCGCACCTCGGCGATCTACCCGAGCAGTACTCCCTGCTCAGCGAGGAGACGCTCGAGCTCATGCACGCCCCGGCGCTCACCGAGGACACCCTCGGCGACCTCGCCGACGCCCCGCGCATGACGCTCGGCTTCTTCGACGAGAGCCGCAACGGGCACCGCGTCATCGGCCACGGCGGCGACACCAACTACTTCCACTCGCACCTCCAGATCTACCCCGACGACGGGGCCGGCATCTTCGTCTCGCTCAACAGCAACGGCCACGACGCCCGCGGCACCCTCGAACTGCGCTCCGCGCTGACGGACGCCTTCGCCGACCGCTACTTCCCGGCCGACGGCGATGCGCCCGAGCCCGTCGACGAGGAGACCATGCGAGCGAACGCCGAGGCGGTGGCCGGCACGTACACCAGCTCGCGCGGCTTCCACAGCACCTTCCTGTCCACCGTCGAGCTCCTGCAGCCGGTCGAGGTCAGCGCCCTCGACGACGGCCGCCTGCTGTTCGAACCGGACCCGGGCACCGGCTCACCGGCCGTCTACGAGCAGATCGGCGACACGCTCTGGCAGGAGGTCGGCGGCCAGCGCACGGTGGCCACGCGCGTCCAAGACGGCGAGGTCACCGGCATCGTCCACGACGGCGCGTTCACGCTGCTGCCGGTCGACACCGACCGGCGGATCGGCCTGCCGGTCCTCATCGCCTCCGCGGCGGTGCTCGTCATCGGTCTGCTCGCCTGGCCGATCGCGGCGATCGTCCGCCGCGTCCGGCGCCGTCCCGCCCCTGAGCGCGACGGGCGCCTCCCGCGGATCCTGGTCCGCGTCGCGGCCCTCGGCGCGGTGCTCGCCCTCGCCGGATGGGTGTTCACGGTCCTGACGATCATGTCGCTCCAGGACGTCCCCGCCGCGGCCATCCGGACCGTGCAGGTGCTCCAGCTCATCGGCGTGGCCGGCATCGTCCCGGCGGCGTTCGTGGTGGTCCGCGACTTCCGGCGCAAGGCCGGCTGGCGGGCCTGGGTCCCGAGCGTGCTGATGCTGCTGGCGCTGTCGGGCATCATGAACTTCGCCGTCGAGTTCCAACTGCTGTCGCCGAACATCTCGTACTGACCGGTGCGGCCGTCGCCCGAACCTGAGACTGAGTGAGGATGATCCACATGACCGAACGTCTCAGCGACCGCGCGGCGGCCCCACCGAGTCTCGGGGCGAGGCTCGACCGGCTCGTGGGCCGCCTCGGCGTCACCGGGCGGTTCGGGCGCGACGCCGTCCTGGCGGTGGCGGTGTCGCTGGCCACGCTCGCGCTGTTCGCGGTCATGGGCCGCGCGATCCTCGCCGAGCCCTTTCCGGAGGTGACGGCCGGGCAGGTCCAGGCGGTCGCCGTGATCGCCGGCGCCCAGTCACTCCTGCTGTGTCTGCGGCGCGTCCGGCCCTGGCTGTGCCTGGCGCTGGTCGTGGCCTCGCAGACACCCATCATCGCCATCACACCCGAGATCAACGCCCGCGCCTTCGCGCCGCTGATCGCGGCCTACACGGTCGGGACGCTCACCACCGGCCGCCTCGCCGCCGCCGCGGCGGCCGGCGCGGTCGTCGTCGAAGTGGGCGCCGCCGCCGCCGTGATGTGGGCGCAGGACGGCTCGCCGGGGATGGTCGCGAACCATCTGGGTTCGAGCGCGGCGGTGTACGTCGCAGCGGTGTTCGTGGGGCTGCATGTGGCGGCGAGGCGCCGGTACGTGGCGGCGGAGCGCGAGCGGGCCGCGCAGGCGATCGCCTCGCAGCGGGACCGTGCCAGGGCGGCGGTCGCCGCCGAGCGCACCCGCATCGCCCGCGAACTCCACGACGTCGCGGCGCACCACCTGTCGGGCATGGTCATCCAGGCGGCGGCGGTGGAGCGGCTCATCGACCGGGACAGCGAATCGGCGAAGTCCGGGGCCGCGTGGATCCGATCGCAGGGCAAGGCGACCTTGGCGAATCTGCGGCAGGTCGTGGGCCTGCTGCGCGAGCACGACGGCCCCGGCGAGGACGGCAATGCCCCGGTCCCGGGGCTCGCCGCGATCGAGGCGCTCGTGGAGGACGCGCGGCGCCTGGGTGCCGAGGTGGGCCTCGAGCGGGAGGGCACGCCGTTCCGGCTGCCGCCGATCGCCGACATCTCGCTGTACCGGATCGCCCAGCAGTCGTTGACGAACGCGCGTCAGCACGCGCCCGGGGCGCCGGTGAAGGTCCGGCTCGCTTACGGCGAGCGGGACGTCGAGCTCGAGATCGTCAACGGTCCGTCCGTTCAGGACGATACGGTGGGCGTCGGGAGCGGCGGGGCCGGGCTGGTCGGCATGCGCGAGCGCGCCGAGCTCATCGGGGCCGAGCTCGCGCTCGGCCCGACCGACGACGGCGGCTGGCGGGCGGCGCTGCGGCTGCCCGTGCGCGGCGCCGACCGGGACAGGCCAGGCGACAGCGACTTCGAGACGGGGGTTCGGGCATGATCAAGGTGCTGCTGGTGGACGACCAGGCGGTGGTCCGTGCCGGGTTCCGGGTGCTGTTGGAGGAGGCCGGGGACATCGAGGTCGTCGGCGAGGCGTCGAACGGGCCGGCGGCGGTGGCCCAGGCGGCGCGGCTGCGGCCGGACGTGGTGTGCATGGACGTGCGCATGCCCGGCGGCGACGGGCTCGAGGCGACGCGAAAGATCACGGCCGAGGGCGCCGACGCGCCTCCGGCGGTCCTGGTGATCACCACGTTCGATCTCGACGACTACGTGTTCGGGGCGCTCGAGGCGGGCGCGAGCGGGTTCATCCTCAAGGACGCCGAGCCGGCCGACCTCATCGACGCGATCAGGAAGCTCGCCGACGGGGAAGGCCTGGTCGACCAGTCGGTCACGCGGCGGGTGATCGCCGAGTTCGCGCGCCGCCGGCGCCGGGCCGAGCCCGAGCCCGGCGCGGCCGAGACGCTGACCGCGCGGGAGAGCGAGATCGTGCTGCTGCTGGCCCGGGGGATGTCGAACGCCGAGATCGCGCGCGAGTTGTACGTGGAGACGAGCACCGTCAAGTCGCATCTCGGGCGGGCGATGGCGAAGATCGGTGCGCGGGACCGGGTGCAGACGGTGGTGTGGGCCTACCGCAACGGGCTCGTCGCGGACTGAGCGGCCGCGGGCGGCTCAGTCCCGCCGCCGCAGTTCGTCTCGCAGCTGCGGCGGCAGCCGCTCGGTGGCGTACCGCAGCGTGACCGCCGGGACGGTCTCGGCGTGTTCGCGCAGGAAGGCGACGAGCCGGCCCCGGTCGACCCGGCCGATCTCGCGGAGCGCGGTGCCGACCGAGGTGTGGATCATCTTGTCGGGGTCGTCGAGGAGGATCTCGGCGAGGCGCAGGGCGTCGTCGAGGTCGCTGTGGCGGATGAACCAGAAGGCCGCCGTGATGGCGGTGCGCCGCTTCCAGACGTCGCTTGAGCGGGCGAGCTCGTAGAGCGGATCGCGCGGCTTGTCGAGCAGGTACCAGCCGACCACGCGCGGGGCGGCGCGGTCGACGAAGTCCCAGCTGTCGATGCGGCCGTGCCGGCTCATGTAGAGCTCGTAGAGCCCGCGGCGCTCCTCGTCGGTGACGCGCTTGCCGCGGGCCTTGAAGTCGAGGATGCTGACCGCGCCCATCCGCGCCTCGTAGTACGGCTCGTCGAACAGCTTCGCGACCTCGTCCAGCGGCATGTCGGTGAACCGCTTCGCGGTGTCGAAGGTGTGCTTCATCCGCACGCCGATGACGTCGGCGCCGCCCCGGTAGTGCCTGCTGATCTTCGCCCGCTCGTCGTCGGACTGGAAGGGCCGGAGCGTCGTGAGGAACGACCGTGCGGTCAGGTCCATGGTCGTTGCTCCCTTCGTCTCGGTTCGACGCGAGCGTCAGACGCGCGCGAAGTCAAGGCCGGCCATCGGCGATCCGTCCGGCGCCGCCTCCCGTCCCCGCGCCTCGGCGGCGACGTGCTCGGCGAAGGCCCGCACGGCGACGGTGTCCTCTCCGGACCGCCAAGCGAGACCATATCGGACGGGCGGGGCGTCGGCCACCGGAACATAGACGACGCCGGGCCTGGGCTGGTAGGCGGCGGTGTGCGCCCCGGTCAGCAGCACGCCCTTGCCGCCGGCGACGAGCATGAGGGCCTCCACCAGGCTCGCGACGAGCGGGCCCGTGCCGATCGCCCGACCGGCGGGCGTGCGCCCTGGCGCCTGGATCTCGCGGCGGTAGTCGGGGATGTCGCCCTCGATCTCGAGCATGTCCGTGCCCGCCAGGTCTTCCAAGGTGAGGCGGGGCCGGGCCGCGAGCGGGTGGTCGTCGGCGATGGCGAGCACGCGCGGCTCGCTCAGGAGCGTGGGGCCCTTGCCGAGGTCGTCCTCGCGCACCGGCAGCTCCATGAACTGCACGTCGTAGTGGCGCTCGCGCAGCCGGGTGAACGGGTGGCCGAACGCCATCTCGCAGATCTCGACGGTCAGCTCGGGATGCTCGGCCCGCAGCTTCTCGACCGCGCGCATGGCGATCTCGCCGGTCAGCGCCGCCGAGAAGCCGACGCTGAGCGTCCCGCCGATGCCGCGGGCGGCGGCCGCGGCGCGGGCGAGCGCGTCCGCGATGGCCCGGTGGTGCGGCTCGACGTCCTCGCGGAGGCGCCGGCCCAGCTCGGTGAGGGCGACACTGCGACTGGTGCGCTCGAACAGCGGGGCGCCGAGGCGCCGCTCCAGTCGCTGGACGAGCTGACTGACCCGGGCCCGCGACAGCCGCATCCGCTCGGCCGTGCGGCCGAAGTGCAGCTCTTCGGCCAGGATCAGGAAGCACTCCAGTTCGTCGCGTTCCATCGCTCTCCTCCCCATCGGTAAGTCTGACTGAATGAACGTTGCGTCCTTCGCCGTTGTTCCCCGTCCGAGGCCGATCGATGATTGCCGGGCCAGGGAAACCACCGCCAAGGAGTGCCATGAAAACCCGTGAATGGGGTGTGCTGCTCGTCCTCTCAGGAGCGATCTTCCTGGAGGGCATCGACGTGGCCATGCTCAACATCGCCCTGCCCTCGATCCGCTCGGACCTGGGCCTGTCCACCGGCCTGCTTCAGTGGGTCGTCAGTGCCTACGTGCTCGGCTACGGCGGCTTCATGCTGCTGGGCGGCAGGGCCGCCGACCTGCTGGGGCGGCGCCGGGTGTTCGTGGCCGCGCTCGTGGTGTTCGTGCTCTTCTCCGGGCTCGGCGGATTCGCCCAGGACGGGGCGACGCTCATCGCCGCCCGCTTCGTGACCGGGCTCGCCGCCGCGTTCATGACGCCCGCGGGACTGTCGATCATCACCACCACCTTCGACGAGGGGCCGGGGCGCGACCGCGCCCTGATGATCTACGGCGGCATCGGCGCCGGCGGCTACACGCTCGGCCTGGCCATCGGCGGGCTGCTCACCGCCGTCGACTGGCGCTGGGTGTTCTTCATGCCGGTCGGCCTCGCGCTGGTCCTGCTCATCGCCGCGCTCGCGGTCGTCCCGCGCTCGGCGCGCCCCGCACGGGACGGACGGCGCTTCGACCTGCTCGGCAGCGTCACCGTGACGGCCGCGGTCGTCCTGCTCGTCTTCGCGGTCGAACGCGCCGCCCACGTCGGCGCCGGCTGGACGGGGCTCGCACTCGCGGCGAGCCTGGCGCTCATCGGCGCGTTCGTCGCCGTCGAACGCCGCGCCGCCGCGCCGATCGTGCGCCTCGGGATCCTCCGCTCCGGCCCGCTCGTGCGCGCCAACCTCATCGGGGTCCTGTTCATGGCCGGGTTCTTCGGCTTCCAGTTCCTCGTGGTGCTCTATCTCCAAGAGCTGCGCGGCTGGTCGACGGTCGAGACCAGTCTGGCGATGCTCGTGATGGGCCTGGACGCGCTCATCGCGCCGACGCTCACGCCGAGGCTGGCACGGCGCTTCGGCAACGTCCCGGTCCTCATGGTGGGCCTGCTCTTCGCCGCGTTGTCGTTCGGGCTGTTCCTGCCGGTCGGCGCGGACTGGTCGTATGCGGCGATGCTCCCGAGCCTGGTGTTCCTGGCGCTGGCGTTCGCCTTCGCGTACGGCCCGCTGACGATCTTCGCCACCAACGGGATCAAGGAGGAGGAGCAGGGGCTGGCCGGGGGGCTGCTGTACACGTCGTTCCAGTTCGGCGCGGCGCTCGGCCTCGCGGGCGTCGCCGCCGTCAACGTCGCCGCCACCGCCTCGGACGCACCGGGCGCGATGCTCGACGGCTACCGTGCCGCACTGCTGGTGCCGTTCGGCGCGGCGGTCGTCGCCGTGGTCATCGGCGCGCTCAACCTGCGGCGCGGGCACCGCGGCACTGAGCAGGACGAAGCGCCCGCCGCGCTCGCGGGCGTCGCCTGATGCGCGCTCGATCGGCCGCCCCCTTTCAGGACCGCTCGGCCATGCGCTGCAGGCGGCGCAGCGATTCGCGGTTGCGCGGAGCCAGGAGCCTGGCCTGGAAAGCCACGGGCAGGAGCATCGGCGGGCCTCCGGTCGCGAGCTCGGTCATCACGACCCGCGTCTCGGAGGGCCCCTCCTCGAACAGCTCGAGTCGGATGCGCGCCTGGCCCATCGGCCAGAGCCGCGCGTCGAGCACCAGCAGGCGCGGCGGTTCGCACGCGACGGCCTCGGTGGAGTCCTCGATCGCCAGCGGCCAGAGTCCGACGCTGTGGTGGATCGTGGCGCCCACGGACGGCCAGTGTTCGTCGACGTTCCTGATGTGCGAGGCGCCGACCACCCAGCCCGCGTAGTTCCAGCCGTCGGACAGCACCTCGAAGACCCGCTCGCGCGGCACCGACATCGTGGCGGCGACGCTGGGACCCGATTCCATTCTCACGCGGCGCAAGTACCCGGTGGCCGGTGTCTCAAACGCCGGTCCGGCTCAGTCGTCGTAGAGCCGCCGGTGGAGGGCGTCGATGAGGCCCCGGTAGGGCCGCCCGCCCCGCCCGTCGCGGGCCAGGGCCGCCCTGGCGGCGTTCGCGCCCGGCGCGCCGTGCACGGCACCGCCGGGGTGGGCCGAGGCGCCGGCGAGGTAGAGCCGGTCCAGGACGGTGTCCGCCCTGGCCAGTCCCGGCACCGGCCGGAACACGAGCTGCTGGTGGATCGCCGAGGTACCGCCGTTGATGGCGCCCTCGTCGAGGTTCGCGTCCATGGCGTGGAGGTCGCCGGGGCCGCTGACGGCCCGTCCGGCGATGCGGTCGCCGAAGCCCGGCGCGTGCTGCTCGATCACCTGCTCGAGCCGGTCGGCGCATCGGCGGGCGCGGTCGGTCGTCCACTCCTGCCCGCGCGGCAGCCGGGTGTAGGCCCACGCGGATTCGGTCCCCGGCGGGGAGCGCGTGGGGTCGGCGGTGGTCATCTGGCCCATGAGCATGAACGGGTTGCGCGGCACCGTCCCGTTCGCCAGCTCGGTGCTGACCGTGGCCAGGCCGTCGAGGTCGCCGCCGAGGTGGACGGTGCCGGCCGAGCGGGCGTCGGCCGCGTTCCACGGGATCGGCGCGTCGAGCGCCCATTCGACCTTGAGCGTCGCCTGGTCCCATTCGAAGGCGTCCAGGTCCTCGGCCAGTCGGCGCGGCAGGTGCTCGCGGCCGACGAGGTCCCCGTACAGGCTCGGGGCGTCGACGTCGGCGAGCACGGCCCGGCGGGCCCTGATCGCCTCGCCGTCGCCGTCGAGGACGCCGACGGCGATCCCGCGCGCGTGGAGCACCTTCGCGACCGGCCTGCCGCAGTCGATGCGCCCGCCGTACGACTCCAGGCGCGCCACGAGCGCGTCGATGAGCCGGGCGGCGCCGCCTTCGGGCACGGGAAACCCGAGGTCCTGGCCGAGCATGGACAGCAGCCAGCCGAACAGGCCGCTGCCGGCCTGGTCGGGGCCGAGTCCACTGTGCATCGCGTTGCCGGCCAGCAGCGCCCACGCGCCCTCGCCGGCGAAGCGCTCCGCGCCAAGGCGTCGCACCGGCAGCGTCAGGGTGCGGGCGAACCGCAGCGCCGGTCCCGGCCCGAGTTCGCGCAGCAGCCGCGAGGCGGCCCGCACCGGCGGGAACGGGCGGAGCATCGCCTCCAGCAGCGGCTCGCGGACGCGCAGCCAGAACGCGTACTCGCGGTGCCAGGCCTCCCCGTCGCCGGGCGCGAACGCTTCGAGCGACCGCGCGGTGCGCTCCAGGTCGGTCGACAGCAGCGCGGCCCGGCCGTCGGGCAGGAGGTGCGCGAGCACCTCCGGCGCGCGTCGCCACCGCAGCCCGTAGCCCTCGAGTCCGAGGCCGCGGATGGCCGGGGACGCCGCCGCCAGCGGGTAGAAGGCGCTCCCCAGGTCGCTGTGGAAGCCGGGGGCGGCGGCCTCGGCGGTGCGCACGGCACCGCCGGGCGTGTCGGCGGACTCCAGGACGAGCACGTCCCAGCCCTCCTGCGCGAGCAGGTTCGCCGCGACCAATCCGTTCGGTCCCGCGCCGATCACCACCGCGTCGACGGTCGCAGCCGGGTCCCCCACCGCCATCATCGGCACCTCCTTCACCGCGGCGAATACCCGCGCGAGCCGGAATGATGCGGCGCAGGCGCTCGCGCGGAGCGGCCCCACGCCTGGAACAGCACCGCCGTCGTCGGCACCGGCACCATGCGGACCGAGGCGCGGCGGCCGAGCGCCCACGGCACCACATCGGCCAGCGACGGCCGGATGCCGCGCAGGGTCAGCGCGACGCCGTGCCGGGCGCACTCGTCGACGAGCTCGCCGCGGTCGACCAGGAGCGCCGGATCGTGCACGCCGCGCGTCGCGATGCGCGGGACGCGCTCGGCGAGGCCGATCGCGATCCACCGGCACAGCGCCGTGTCCGCCAGCGTGTCGATCACCAGCAGCCCACCCGGACGCAGCAGGCGGCACGCCTCCGCGACCGCGCGCGGCAGGTCCGGGACGTGCTCGAGGATCTCCCCCGCGACGACGACATCGGCGCAGCCGCCTGCCAGCGGCACGGCGAGCACGTCGCCGAGCACGCCGTGCACCCCGTGCTCGCCCGCCTGGCGCAGCGCGCTCGGCGAGCGGTCCACCCCGACGTGCCGGTAGCCCTTGCCCTCCAGGTGCGGGGCGAGCAGGCCCGCGCCGCAGCCGAGATCCACCAGGACCGCGTCCGGCCGCGACGCCGCGGGGATGAGCCGCGCGCGGGCGGCGGCGAGCCAGTGCAGCGCCGCGAACGTGCCCCTGGGCCGCCACCACTGGTCGGCGAGCCGCTCGTAGAGCGCCGGATCGTTGGGGGCTGAACGTCCTCGCGAGCGTGCCTTCGGACCGCGCATCCCACCAGGGTGGCACACTGGCGGCCGTGAAGCACCTTCCCGCGGTGACTTGGGCGCTGGTCCGAGCCGGCCACCCGCTCCCCGCGGTGGCCGTCACGGCGGTCGCCGCGGGCCTCGCGCTGAGCACCGACCGCCCGGCGTGGGCGACCGCGACCGTGGTCGCGGCCGTGTTCGCCGGCCAGATGTCCGTCGGCTGGCTCAACGACCTCCTCGACGCTCCCCTGGACGCCCAGGTCGGGCGCGTCGACAAGCCGTTGGCGGCCGGCGAGCTCGAACCGAGGCTCGTGCGCGGCGCCTTCGTCGGCGCCGCCTCGGGCGCGGTGGTCCTCTCGCTCGCGTCCGGGCTGCCCGCCGCCGGCGCGCACACCGCCGCCCTGCTCTCGGCGTGGGCCTACGACCGCGGCGTCAAGGCCACGGCGTTCTCCGTGGTGCCCTATGCGGTGTCGTTCGGACTGCTCCCCGCGTTCGTGTCCCTCGGCCTGCCCGGAGCGCCCTGGCCGCCGGCATGGCTCATGACGGCCGCGGCGTGCCTGGG
Organism: Glycomyces tarimensis; assembly: GCF_054776215.1. Taxonomy (NCBI): domain Bacteria; kingdom Bacillati; phylum Actinomycetota; class Actinomycetes; order Glycomycetales; family Glycomycetaceae; genus Glycomyces; species Glycomyces tarimensis. The sequence continues at coordinate 29,929 of NZ_BAAHCB010000040.1, read as the reverse complement.
GTCCGCGGCGCACTTCGTCAACGTGCTCCCCGACCTCGCCGACGACGCCGCCACCGGAGTGCGCGGCCTGCCGCACCGCTTGGGCGGCTCGGCGAGCCGGATCATCGCCGCCGTCCTCGTCCTGTCCGCATCGGCCCTGCTCGTGCTCGGACCCGAGGGTCCGCCGGATCCCGTCGCACTGGCCGCGGTGCCGCTCGCGGCGGCCGTGCTCGCCGTCGGTCTGCTGCGGGGCCGCAGGCCCCGTTCGCACGCCGCGTTCCGCGCCGTGATGCTCGTGGCCCTCATCGATGTGGCGCTCTTGCTCCAAACCGGAGTTTCGACCGGCTAAGGTCGATGGACGGGGTTTGCAGCACCGGACGCGGGGCACTCGTGAGCGGACGGCGCGCCGCCGCGCCCTGCCCGCTGCCGGGCTCCCGCCGCATCCGAGGAGTGAGCGCTCGTGACAGTAACCGAATCCCTCACCGAAGCACCGCAGGAAAGCCCAGGCGCGCTCGCGCTGGCACAAGGACTCGCTCCACGGCTCGCCGAACGCGCGGGCCTCCACGACGAGCGGGGCCTGTTCCCCGCCGACGATTTCGCCGAGCTGCGCGAAGCCGGACTGCTCGGCCTCATGGCGCCGGAGCGACTCGGCGGTTCCGGCGCGACGTTCGCCGAATACTCCAAGGTGGCCTTCGAGCTCGCGCGCGGCGCGGGGTCCACGGCCCTGATCTTCAACATGCACGCCTCGGTGACCGGCGCGCTCGCACACACCTCCGACGAACTCGTCAGGCAGCTCGGCGCCCCCGAAAGCTCCTTCGAAGCCCGCGACAAGGCCCTGGCCGCCGCCGTGGACGGCGCCCTGTACGGGGTCGCGATGAGCGAACGCGGCACCGGATCGCGCCTGTCGCAGACCTCCACCGTCTACCACCGGACCGACGACGGCTTCCGCATCACCGGCGGCAAGGCGTTCGTGTCCGGCGCGGGCCACGTCGACGCCTACCTCGTCACCGCCCGCGACCCCGAGGCCGACGAGCCGCTCGTGTCCTACTTCCTCGTCCCCGCCGGCGAGGGCGTCAAGGTGGAGCAGACCTGGGACTCCCTCGGCATGCGCGCCACCGGGAGCCATGACGTCCACTTCGACGTCGAGGTCGGCCCCGACGCGCTGCTCGGCGGGATCGAGGGCATGGCGCTGCTGCTCGCCGAGGTGATGCCGCAATGGCTCGTCGCCTCCTACTCGGCCGTGTACGCCGGGGTCGCGCGGGCCGCGGTGGACGCCGCCGCCGACCACGTCCGCCGCCGTGACCTCGGAGGGCTCGCGCCGCTGCGGGCCCGCCTCGGCCGCGCCGACGCCGCCGTGTCCGCCGCCGAACTCGTCGTCGCCGAGACCGCCGCCCGGATCGACGCGCAGCCCGGCGAGCCCGAGACCAACCGCTGGGTGTGGCGCGCCAAGCTGCTCGCCGGCGACACCGCCTTCGAAGTGGCGTCCTCGCTGCTGGAGGCCGCCGGCGCCTCCGCCACCCGGCGCGGCCACCCGCTCGAGCGGCTCTACCGCGACGCCCGCTGCGGCGCGCTGCAACCGGCCACCTCCGACGTCTGCGCCGACTGGCTCGGCGTGGCCGCGATCGGCGACGATCCCGACCACGACACCGAGGTGCCGCGGTGGTGAGCGCACGGATCGCCGGGCTCGGCACGGCGCTGCCGCCCTCATACGACCAGACAACACTGTGGACGGACTTTTTCGAGGGCCACTTCGCCGGCAGCCGCGCCGCCGCGCGCATCTTCGCCGGCGCGGGCGTCAGCCGCCGCCACTCGGCCACCGACCCGGCGGACTTCCCCGCCGCCGCCGACTGGCCCACCGCCGAGCGCATGCGCCGCTACGGGGAGCTGGCGCCGCCGCTGGGGCACCGGGCGGTCGTCGACGCGCTGGCCGCCGCCGAGCTCGGCCCCGAGGAGATCGGCCTGCTGACCGTCGTCACCTGCACCGGCTACGGCACGCCCGGCCCGGACGTGCGGCTGGCGGCCTCGCTGCCGCTCGGCCCGGACGCGCAGCGCCTGGTCGTCGGGCACGTCGGCTGCCACGCGGCGCTGCCGGCGCTCGGCACCGTGTCCGACTACGTCGCCTCGCGCGGGCGGCCCGCGGTGCTGCTGTGCCTCGAACTCACCTCGCTGCACGTCCAGCCGCCCACGGTCGACCCCGAACAGGTCGTCACGCACGCCCTGTTCGGCGACGCCGCCGCCGCTCTGGTGCTGCGCCCCGACAGCGCTCGGATGCCCGGGCTGCGGGTCGTGGACGTCGCGGCCCGCACCGACACCGCCAGAAGCGGCCACATGACCTGGGACGTCACCGACTTCGGCTTCCGCATGGGCCTGTCCGCCGAGGTGCCCGACGCGCTCGCCGAGCACGTCGGCCCGATGGTCAAGGAGCTGCTGGCCCGCAACGGACTCGACGTCCCCGACGTGGGGGCCTGGGCCGTGCATCCGGGCGGCCCGCGCATCGTCGACGCCGTCGAGGACGGTCTCGGGCTCGGCCCGGACGCGCTCGCGGCGTCGCGGGCGGTGCTCGACCAGTACGGCAACTGCTCCTCGGCCACGATCCTGCTGGTGCTGCGCGAGCTGCTCGAGGGCGGCGCCCCGCCCGGGCCGCTCGTGGCGGTGGCGTTCGGACCGGGCCTGAGCCTGTACGCGGCCCTGTTGGAGACCTCGGACGAGGCGCGGAGCGTTTGCGCGCCATGAAGCCGGGTAGGCGAGTGGCCATGGTCGATCGCATCGCAGAACCGTGGGGGACGCGCACGCCCTACGGGCCCGGGGATCCCTGGCCGCCCCGCCTCGACTGCTACCTCGAGGACGGACTGGACGAAGCCGACGTGGACGCCTGGGTGCAGTCGTCGACGATCCTGCACTCGAACGGGGACGGGCTCGACATCGCCGTCAAGGACGGCCGCATCGTCGGAGTGCGGGGCCGCGTCGAGGACCGGGTCAACCACGGTCGGCTCGGCCCCAAGGATCTCTTCGGCTGGCAGGCCAACGGCTCCGACGACCGCCTGACGCGGCCGCTGATCCGACGCGACGGGCGGCTCGTGGAGACCGACTGGGACACCGCGATGGAAGCGGTCGCGAACCGGACCAAGGAGCTGCTCGACGAGCGGGGCCCCAGCTCGGTCGGCTTCTACACCTCGGGGCAGCTGTTCCTCGAGGAGTACTACACACTCGCGGTGCTCGGCCACGGCGGCATCGGCACCAACCACATGGACGGCAACACGCGATTGTGCACGGCCACGGCCGCCGCCGCGCTCAAGGAGACCTTCGCCTGCGACGGCCAGCCCGGCTCCTACGCCGACATCGACCACGCCGACGTCATCGCGCTCTACGGCCACAACATGGCCGAGACCCAGACCGTGCTGTGGTCACGAGTCCTCGACCGCCTCGCCGGGCACGAGCCGCCGAAGATCGTCTGCGTCGACCCGCGCATGACCCCGGTCGCCGCCGCCGCGGACGTGCACCTCGCGCCGCGCCCCGGCACCAACGTCATGCTCATGAACGCGCTGCTGCACGAGATCATCGAGCACGACTGGATCGACCGCGACTACATCGACGAGCACACCGTCGGCTTCGCCGAGCTCGCGAAGCAGGTCGCCGACGCCGACGCGGACACCGCCGCGCGCGTCTGCGACGTGGACGCCGACCGCATCCGCGAGGCGGCCCGCGTCATCGGCGGCGCCCAGCGCCTGATGTCCACGGTGCTCCAGGGCTTCTACCAGTCCCACCAGGCCACGGCCGCGGCGGTGCAGGTCAACAACATCCACCTCGTCCGCGGCAAGCTCGGGACGCCGGGGAACGGCATCCTCCAGATGAACGGCCAGCCCACCGCCCAGAACACGCGCGAGTGCGGCGCCGACGGCGACCTGCCCGGCTTCCGGAACTGGTCCAACGAGGCGCAGGTGCAGGACCTGGCACGGGTCTGGAACATCGACCCGATGCGGATACCGCACTACAGCTCCCCCACGCACCTGATGAAGATCATGCGCTACGTCGAGGACGGCTCGATCCGCTTCCTCTACGTCAGCGGCACCAATCCGGCCGTGTCGCTGCCGGAGCTGCGCCGCATCCGCGAGATCCTCGCCCAGGAAGGGCTGTTCCTGGTGGTGCAGGACCTCTTCCTCACCGAGACCGCCCAACTGGCCGACGTGGTCCTGCCGGCCGCCACCTGGGCCGAGAAGACCGGCACCTTCACCAACACCGACCGCACCGTGCACCTCTCGGAGAAGGCCGTCGAACCGCCCGGGCAGGCCCGCCCGGACCTGGACATCTTCCTCGACTACGCCCGCCGGCTCGACCTGCGCGACAAGGACGGCGAGCCGCTGATCAAATGGAGCGGCCCCGAGGAGGCGTTCGAGGCGTGGAAGGCGTGCACGGCGGGACGGCCGTGCGACTACACCGGCCTGACCTACGACAAGCTGCGCGGCGCCAGCGGCATCCAGTGGCCCTGCAACGAGGACCACCCGGACGGCACCGAGCGCCTCTACGGCGACGGGAAGTTCTGGAGCGACCCGCAGTACTGCGAGAGCTACGGGCGCGACATGGTCACCGGCGCGCCGCTGGAGCCCGACGAGTACAAGTCGATGAACCCCAACGGCAAGGCGGTCATCAAGGCGGCCCGGTACCTGCCGCCGCACGAGCGGCCCGACGAGGACCACCCGTTCACGTTGACGACCGGGCGCACGCTCTACCACTTCCACACGCGCACCAAGACCGGCCGCGCGCCGCAGTTGCGGGACGCCGCGCCGGAAGTGTGGGTGGAGGTCTCGAAGGAGGACGCGCGGAAGGCCGGCTGGAGCGAGGGCGACCTGATGCGCATCACCACGCCCCGCGGCGGCGTCGAGGCCCGCCTGCGGATCAGCGGCATCCGGCCCGGCGTGGTGTTCCTGCCGTTCCATTACGGCTACTGGGACACCACCGGGCACGCACCGGACGACGGGCACGGGCGCGCGGCGAACGAGCTGACCATCACCGACTGGGACCCCGCCTCGAAGCAGCCGCTGTTCAAGACCGCCGCCGCGAGCGTCGAACGCGTCGAGGCCGGCGACGGGACGGCCTCTTCGGCGCCGACCACCACCGGCTCCGCGCCCGTGACCGACAGCGTCGAACCCACGCGGGGCGGCGAGGCGGCGATGGCGAGCGAAGTCCTCGACGGCAACCGCGGAGGTGGGCGATGAAGCGTCTGTCCTGGGCACTCAAGGAACTGCACGAGGCCGAGAACGACCTGGCCGGTGAGCTGCTCGCCGTCTCCGACCGCCACCAGGTCGACCACGAGCTGTTCTACCTCGGCCGCGACCTCGCCCGCTGGTCCCAGCGGCACGTTCGCGAGCTCGCCGCCACGGCCCGCGACTACGACCTCGACCTCGATCCCGAGCCGAAGGACGACGCCTCGGTCCTGGCCACGATGCGGCAGAAGGGCGCCGAGCTGCTCGGCCGCCACCACGACCCGGCGATCCTCGTCCTGGTGGACCTGCGCCGGATCCACCGCATGGCCGCCGGAGTGTCCCTGGACTGGGAGATCATCGCCCAGACCGCCCAGGCGAAGCAGGACAGGGAGCTGCTGGGGCTCACCAAGACCTGCCACCCCGAGACGCTGCGCCAGCTCCGGTGGGCGAACGCCGCGCTGAAGGAGAACGCCCCGCAGATCATGGCCGCCTGACGAGTCCGGAACCTTCGAACGCGGCCCGGGATCGCCCCCGGGTACTAGTACCGGAGTACGGCATTTCGGGCACGCGCGCGCCATCGATACAGTGACGCCTCTGCACCCGACCAGAGGAACAGGAGCGTCATGCAGGCGGACAGCGGCGACCGGACCGTGGTGGCCAACCCCAAGTGGCTCACACCGGCCTTCCTCTTCGGACTCCCTCTCATCGGCGCCGCCGCCGGATGGGGACTGAACCTCCTGGCCGACTGGATCGTGAGTCTGCCCGTGTTCCCCTTCCAGGGGCCGATCGAACTGTTCACCGAGCTCTCCGACATCGTCCGCCTCACCGTGGCCCTGTCGCTCGGTGCCGTCGCGGGGCTGATCCTCGCGTTGACCGCCCTCCACGACCAGCTCACCGTGACCGTCGACCGGCGCCGCCTCGAAATCGAACGCGGCGACTACCAGCGCGGCGTCGACGCCTCCGAGGTCGCATCGGTGTTCGTAGCGGACAAGCGCCTCGTCGTACTCGGGCACCGCCGCCGGGAACTGGCCCGCGTCGAGTTCGACCTCGACCGCGACAAGCTCGCGGCGGCGCTGCGCGAGCACGGATACCGCTGGCGGCCCGAGGGCGACCCGTACAAGGACGAGTACCGGCGGTGGGTGCCCGACGCCGAAGACCTGCCGGTCGGAGCGAACCCCCTGTTCAAGGCCCGGCAGGAGGCCCTGGAGAAGTCCAAGGGCGACGACCTCGAGGAGCTGCGCGCCGAACTCGCCAAGCTCGACATCGTGGTGCGCGACAAGGACAAGAAGCAGTACTGGCGCCGCTCCGACCCCGCGTGACGCCGCTCGTCGCCCACCGCTGAGCGAGCGGCGTGCAACCCCGCGAGGGCCCCACTCCGTAGAAACGGTGACGGAGTACCGACGAAAGGCCCTCATGACGCCCCAGCAGGAAGCCGAATTCCGCGAATACGTGGAGGCCCGCCGCGGCGCACTGCTGCGCACGGCCTTCCTCATCTGCGGCGACTGGCATGCCGCCGAGGACGCCGTGCAGACCTCGTTGATCAAGCTGTACGGCAGATGGACGCGGACCCGGCAGTTGACCGCCGACGCCTACACCCGCCGGATCATCGCCAACACCCTGATCGACGAGTCGCGGCGCGGCTGGTTCCGACGGGAGCACTCGTACGCCGAGCCGCCCGACGACGCGGTCGATCCGGGCACGCCCGAGGACCGCCTGACCGCCGCCTCCGCCCTCGCCAAGCTGCCGCCCAGGCAGCGCGCGACGCTCGTCCTCCGATTCTGGGAGGACCTTTCGGTCGAGGAGACCGCGCGCATCCTGCGCTGCTCGACCGGCACCGTCAAGAGCCAGACCGCGCGGGGGCTGCAGACGCTGCGCGGCCTGTACGAGAACACCGATCTCACAGGCCAAGGAGCCCGATCATGAACCCACACGAGATGCGCGAGCTGTTCGAGGACACGCTCGCCGAATCCCAGCCCGTCGCCGGGGCCGGCACCGACGACATCGTCACCGCCGGGCAGCGCCGACTGCGGCGGCGGCGCACCGCCCAGGCCGGATCCGGGGCGCTCGCCGCGGTCGCCGTGGTGGCGGCGCTCGCGCTCGCGCCTTCGGCGTTCTCCGGCCAGGGCCGGCCCGACGCGGCCGCTCCGGGCGAGAGCGAGTCGCCCGCCGACGTCTGCGCGGCCCCGACCGAGGAACCGACCGGGGAACAGGAGCGGACCGCGGCGATGTACGACGCGGCGCTCATGGCGTACGTCGCCTCGATCGGCGGGGAGGTCGACGCCCTGTGCGCCGAGAGCCGGTCCGACGGCGACGGCTTCCACTACGACCCGCAATTCGGCCGGTACCGGTTCGCCGAGACGGCGGTCTTCCCCGCCTCAGGCGAGCAAGTAATGCTCAATGTGGACGTGCACGGTCCCGCCGACGGCGACGCCCAGGCGCGTCTGGAGGACCTCTCCGCCTGTGCGGCGCTCGACCTGACGTGCACCTGGGACGCGGTCCCGGAGGGGACGCTGCTGCTCGTCGAGGAGTACCGCACGATCGCCTTCGACGAGGACGAGCAGTTCGAGGGCGAGCGCGTGCCGGTCAGGGGCGCGCTGCTGGCCCGCGATGACGGCACCATCGTCCACGTGCAGCTGGGCGCCGAGGGCGGCCCCGGCACCGTGAGCACGACGCCGGAGCAGCTCGGCGAACTCGCCGCCGCCATCCCCGTCGACGAGGACGCCGCGGACGGTGCACTCGATCGCTTAGCCCGGGCGGCCTGACCAGTCCTTCGACTGGGTCAGGCGGAACAGGTAGAACAAGGACGGACCGACGATGACCGCGGCGAGGGCCACGGCCACCAGCAGGCCCTGGAGGGTCGCCGGTGCGCCGGCGCCCTCGCCGATCGTCACCTCGTCGACCAGGAGCCACGGGTACTGGCCCAGGCCCCAGCCGGAGACCACTGAGGACACGGCGAGCACGGCGGTGAACCGGGCCGGGCCGTAGCGCCGCCGCAGCACCAGCAGCAGGGTCGCGGCGCCGCCGAGGGCCGACAGGACGATCAGCGGGGCGGCGCGGCCGGTGAGGCCCTCGCTCAGGGTCGCCGCGTCCCGTCGCAGGGGCACGAGCGCCGCGAACACGACCACGCCGGTGACCGCTCCGATCAGCAGCGTCCTGATCCGCAGCTGTTCGGACAGTTCGCGCTGGCCGGCGCGTTCGGCGTCGGCGGTCAGGAACGATCCGGCGAGGAACGCGCAGGTGCCCACGGCGATGACGCCGCCGAACAGCGAGGTCGGGTTGATCCAGGACGACCACAGGTCTCCGTAGCCCTCGGCGGGGACGCGGCCGGAGGCGAGGGCGCCGGCGACGGTGCCGAAGAAGAACGGCGTGAGCACCGACGAGATCGCGAAGACCGCGCCGAACACTCGCGCCTGCCCCAGCGTCTCGGCGTACTTGCGGAACGCGAAGCTCGCGCCGCGCAGCACGATGCCGATCAGCGCCAGCAGCAGCGGCACTCCCAGCGTCGTCATCGCCGCGGCGAACGACTCGGGAAAGGCGGTCCACCACGTGACGAGCACGTAGATCAGCCAGACGTGGTTGGCCTCCCAGACCGGCCCGATGCTGTGGTCGATGAGGGTGCGCAACCGCGCGCCGCGGCGGGCCCCTCCGGCGGTGAGGTCGAAGAAGCCGGAGCCGAAGTCGGCGCCGCCGAGCACGGCGTAGGCGACCACGCCCAGGAACATCGCGGCGGCGACGACCAATTCGAGCGTCATTTCGCCTCCTCGATCGACTGCCGCTCGGGACCGTACGGGCTCGGGAGATCGCTCGCGCCTTCGCGCCAGCGCCGGGCCATCGACCGCAGGATCATCACCGCCGCGACCGTCATGGCGCCGTAGCCGAGAGCCGAGCCGCCCAGCACCCACCACAGTCGTTCGGTGTAGTCGGCGACCGCCTCGGGCGTGCGCATGACGCCGTAGACGATCCACGGCTGCCTGCCGACCTCGGTGGCGATCCAGCCGGCCTCGAGTGCGATCACCGCCAAAGGCCCGGCGACGGCGGCGAAGCGCAGGAACCAGCGGTGGTCGAGCAGCTCGGTGCCGCGCCATCTCATGACCCAGTACAGCAGGACGGCGAGCATGAGGAGCACGCCGATGCCGATCATGGTCTGGAACGCCCAGTGGGTGATGTTGACCGGGGGCTGGTCGGCGGCGGGGATCGTGTCGAGGCCGGGGACGGGTTCGGTGAACGAGCCCTGCGCGATGAGCGAGCCGAGGTAGGGGATCTCCAGGGCGCCTTTGACCTCGCCGTCGACGAGGACGCCGCCGATGCGCAGCGGGGAGGGGCCGTCGCTGGTGGTCTCGGCGAGTTCGAACGCGGCGAGCTTGGCGGGCTGGCGCTCGTCGAGGCCTTCGCCGAGGAAGTGTCCGACGAAGGGCTGGACGAGCGCGGCGGCGGTGGCGAAGACGAACGGGATCATGAAGCCGATCCGGTGGTGCCGGTCGCGGCGTCCGCGGAGCATGCCGACGGCGTAGACGCCGGCGATGGAGAAGCCGACCACCATGTAGGCGGCCACCCACATGTGCCCGAATTGGATGAACGCGTGGGAGTTGAACAGGACGGCCCACGGCTGGACGTCGGTGACCTCGCCGTCGACGATGTTGAAGCCGGTCGGTGCGTTCATCCAGGCGTTGACCGCGATGACGCAGTAGGCGCCGAGGATGCCCGTGACCGCCATGGGGAGCGCCATGAGCACGTGCCGCTTCGGGGGTATGCGGCCCCAGCCGTAGAGGTAGATGCCGAGGAAGATCGCCTCGATGAAGAAGGCGAGCCCTTCGAAGGCGAAGGGGAGGCCGAGGACGTCGCCGAAGGTGCCCATCAGGCCGGGCCACAGCAGACCCATCTCGAAACTGAGGACGGTGCCGGAGACGGCGCCGATGGCGAACAGGACGGCCGAGATCTTGGCCCAGCGTTTGGCGAGGCCGAGCGCGACGGGGTCGTCGCGGAGGATGCCGCGCAGGTGCATCACGAAGATCATGGCGGGGAAGGCGACGCCGAAACAGGCGAGGATGATGTGCCATCCCAGCGAGAGCGCCATCTGCTGGCGCGCTGGGAGCAGTCCCGCGGGCTCGGCGGCGGCGAGCGCCGTCGGGCCCACTTCGGACATCTGGGCGAGGACCTCATGGACCGACATGTCTTGAACCTACGTCTGAACACGTTCAAAATCTCGACTTTGTGAAAGCTTTCACGTGCGGCTTCCCGCGCGCTCCGACACACCGCTCCCGCCACTTGACATCACCCTCGCCGCGCTCGTAATATAAGTCGAAACTTATACAAGGAGGCAACATGGCAACGATCCCCGATCCCGTCACGAGCGCACGGCTCGTCACCCGCGAGATCCGCAACGGCGAACGCGACGGCAAACCGACCAAGATCGCCGTCGCGCGCCGCGAGTACCGGGCCGACCGGAGCGACGTCTGGGACGCGCTCACCAACGCCGAGCGGCTCCCGCGCTGGTTCCTGCCGGTGAGCGGCGAGCTGTCCGCCGGCGGCCACTACCAGTTCGAGGGCAACGCCGGCGGCACCGTCGAACGCTGCACCGAACCGGAGAGCTTCACCGCGACCTGGGAGTTCGGCGGCCAGGTCTCGTGGATCGAGGTCAGCCTCAGCGAGACCGGCACCGGCACGCGGCTCGAACTCGTCCACGAGGCCCACGTCGACCCCGACCTGTGGGAGCAGTTCGGCCCCGGCGCGGTCGGCCTCGGCTGGGACGGCGCTCTGCTCGGCCTCGGCCTGCACCTCGAAAGCGGCGCGAGCCCCGAAGCGAACGAACTCGAGACCTGGACCGTCAGCCCCGAAGGCGTCGCCTTCCACAGGGAGGCCGGCCAGGACTGGGCGCGGGCCGCGATCGACGCCGGCGACGAGCCCGACAAGGCCCGGGCCGCCGCCGAAGGCGCGATCGCGTTCTATACGACGCCGCCGGAGCAGGCCCAGGAGGGCTGATGAGCGGCGCCGTGTTCGAGGCCCTCGGCGATCCGGTGCGGCGCCGGGTCCTCGAACTCCTCCGCGACGGCGAGCAGCCGGCCGGGGCGGTCGCCGGTGCCCTGCATGCGCGCTTCGGGATCTCCCAGCCGGCCGCTTCGCAGCACCTCAAGGTCTTGCGCGAGGCCGGGCTGGTCACCGTGCGCGCCGAGGGCACCCGCCGCTACTACGCCGTCGACCACACCGGGCTCGCTCTCGCCCAGGAGTGGCTCGCGAGCTTCGCCGACGCCTTCGCCCAGCCCCTCGACGCCCTGGAGACCGAGCTCGCGCGAGGCAAGCGCGAGCGCCGCCTGGCGGCCGAGCGGACGACCCCCGATGTGGAGCGGCGCAAGCTCGGATAGGTTCGGCTGCGTGGAACGACGCGAGGAACTGCTGAACCGGGTCCGGGCGCTCGCCTCGGACGGCGGACGGGTCCTGATCGGCATCACCGGCTGCCCCGGCGCCGGCAAATCGACCGCCGCCGCATGGCTGGCCCGGTCGCTCGACCCCGAAGGCAGGCGCGCGGTGTGGGTGCCGATGGACGGCTTCCACCTCGCGCAGGCCGAGCTGGACCGGCTCGGCCGCGCGCACCGCAAGGGCGCGATCGACACCTTCGACGGCGACGGCTACCGGAACCTGCTGTACCGCATCGGCGCCGAGCGGGGCCGGACCGTCTACGCCCCCGAATTCGACCGCCGCATCGAGGAGCCCGTCGCCGGGTCCATCCCGGTCCACCCCGAGACCGAAGTGGTCGTCACCGAAGGCAACTACCTCCTCGACCTCGACGATCCGTGGCCCCAGGTGCGCGCGGCACTGACGGAGGTCTGGTACTGCCAGGTCGACGAACCGACGCGGCTGGAGCGGCTGACGGCCCGGCACCTCCGGTTCGGGAAGTCGCCCGAGCAGACGCGGGCCTGGATCGCGGCCGTCGACGAGCCGAACGCCCGGCGCATCCGCGAGGTCCGCGACCGCGCCGACCTCGCCTTCGACTTCGACTCACTCGGCATCGGAGCGACCGCGCCGACGTGATCGCGGACACGTTCCCGCTTTCCTGTCACACAGGGGCCTGACGCTGTACTTCATCGGCGCGCTCATCACCGTCATCCGGGCCCGCTCGTACGCCCACCTCCCCGCGCCCCTGATGTACCTGGCGCCGGTGGTCGCCGCGTTCGTCCTCGGCCTCGGCGTCTGCACACCCGGTCGACCGGCCGTCAAGCCGTCTGGAAGAAGATCATCGGGTTGCGGTCCCCGACATGGACGGGGTCACGCAGGCCCAGCTCGCGGCGGACCCGGTCGAGCTGCCGGTGCACCACCGGCTGCCGCGCCGGAGCCGCCGTGAAGTACTCCAGGTGACGGCGCCGCAGCCACTTGAGCACCACCGACGCCTCCCCCAACGGGAGCGGACTTCGGTGGCGGAACACGTCGCGGACGCTCACCGGCGTGCCCGGCGCCAGCGCCGCCACCAGGCGCGGCAGGTACCACCGCGCGAAGCGCCCCGAACGCGACCCGCCCAGGTACAGGTAGTCGATCCGGCGCGGCAGCGCTTCGGCGCGCTCGCGCACGTCACCCGCCTCCAGGCTCCAGCGGCCCTCGGCGAGCTCGCCCGGCACGTCCTCACCGGCACGGCCGCTCGGGTCGAAGGAGTGGAGCCGCCCGTGCCCGTTGTCGCGCAGTGCCCGCAGCAGCCACGACGCCGACCACCCGTCGTCGCGGCCGATCTGCACCACCGTCGAGGGCGCCAGCGCACGCACCCGCAGGTACGACAGCTCGGCCTCCATGTCGTCCAGGCGCGGTCGCATGCCCGGCCGCCGCTCGCGCAGCGCGGCCTGCTCGGCGCGAACGCGCCGCAGGTCCGCGGCGTAGATCTCGTAGCGTTCGACGTGGATCGAGATCGCGTCGATCGCGGCCGACAGCCGCTCGTAGTCGCGCAACGGGTTGCTCATGACTTCGACGCTATGAGTTCGCCGGCTCGGTGAGCATCACTCCGCGGAGCCATTCCGGCCCTCGCTCTTCGGGGTGAGGCCGCCGGCGAGGAGTTGGCGATGAGCAGCGCGATCAGCGCCGAGAGCACCACCAGCAGCACCCGCTGCGGGACGCCCCGCCACTCGCCGCCGTCGGCGAGCGCCGGCAGGAACGTGTTGACCGTGGTCGTCAGGAACGTCAGCGACGCCAGTGCGGTCACCGACGCCGCGGCCCGCCGGATCGCCGGAGCGGTGCCGGCCCGGCGCATCCCCACGGCGCACAGTCCGGCGACGACGGTGAGCAGCACGAACGCGGCCCCGGCGGTGTAGCGGTGGATCTGGGCGCCGAAGGTGAGACCGGACTCGGGCGTGCCGCTGCGGAAGACCGCCGCCAGCACCAGCATCACCGCCGTGGCGCCCAGCAGCCGGCGGATGAAGCCGTCTCGCGGCAGCCCGACGCCCCGACCGGCCAGGATCGCGCAGGCCAGCGCCAGGCTCACCACGCCGGTCGGGAAGAGGACGTTGCCGGGGAAGGTCAGCGCGTACATCGACACCGGCGTGCTCACCGGGTCCACCACGTCGGACATGACCAGGTGCAGCAGCGCGAAGCTGGCGACGCTGAGGACGAGGCCGATGGTCGCGGCCGCTTCGGCTGCGCGCGTATGGAACAGCGATCGATTCATCGGCCGAACGCTAAATTCTCCGAGGCCGTGCGCCCTCAATCCGCGGTGCGGGATCGGCTCTCACACCCCAGAGCGAGTCGACACGGCCGGAACCGTACTGGAGGGTGAGGCGGGCCTGGTGCGCGACGACATAGCGTGGAGCGATGCAGACCGAAGAGCGGCGATCCTCGCGACCGGTGCGCCGGGTCATCTCCTATCTGATCAGCACCGGCCCGGTCGGCGACGGCTCGTGGCGCTGGAAGTTCACGACGGTGCTGGCGCTCATCGGCCCCGGTTCGGTCCCCTTGGCGCTGTTGCTGTTCGCGAACCAGAGCGAGATGCTGCTCGTCACCTACCACATGGACTGGGGTCCCGTCCTCGGAGCGATGACCGGCGCGGCGGTGATCGTCGCTCGGTTCCGGCCGGTGGTGGCGGCGCTGCTCGTCATGGGCGTGCTCCTCAGCACCGCTCTCGGCAGCGGCGACTTCGGATACGAGCCCTGGCCCATGACGGTGCCGAGCATCTTCGCCTACCTGGTCGTCCAGTTCGCGTTGGCGAGAGACTGCCGGGTGTGGGTCTCGATCGGCGCGTGGCTGGCCTATGTGGCCGCGGGGACCTGGGCGCTCTGGGCGGTGAACGCCCGAATCCTCCACATCGTCAAGGTCTTCCCGTTCGACGCGAACCCCGCGAGCGAGAACCTCTCGCTGGTGGCCTTGTACGGCGCCCTGGCCTTCCTGGCCGGTCTGTCGGTGCGGATCTGGCGGCATGGTCGATCGCGGGTCGCCGAGGAGGAGCAGGTCGCGTCGGCCGAGCGCGGTCGTCGGCGGATGCTGGAGGAACGCACGCGCATCGCCCGTGAGCTGCACGACATCGTGGCGCACCACATGTCGGTGATCGCGGTGCAGGCCTCGACGGCGGAGTACCGGCTCCAAGGGCTCGACGACGCCGCGCGGGCCGAATTCCAGTCGATCAGCGAGCAGGCGCGCGAGTCGCTGACGGAGATGCGGCGGCTCTTGGCGGTGCTGCGCAATGAGGACGAGGCGGGCCTGCGCGAGCCGCAGCCCGGTCCCGAAGGGATCGGGGGCCTGGTGGAGGCGGTGGACCGGTCGGGTACGCCGACGACGCTGACGACGGTCGACCTCCCCGGTGGACTGCCGGAGACGGTGGCGCTCACGGTGTACCGGGTGGTGCAGGAGGCGCTGAGCAACGTCGTGCGCCACGCTGCCGGGGCGGCGACCGAGGTGGAGGTTCGCGGCGAGGACGGTTCGGTGGTGGTTACCGTGGTCAATGCCCCACCGCCCGACGGCGGAGCGCCGCCGGAGCCGGACGGCGCCGGCCTCGGCCTGGTGGGGATGCGCGAGCGGGTCGTCCTCGAGGGCGGCACGCTCGATGCGGGGCCCACCGCTCGGGGCGGGTTCCGCGTCCGCGCCGTCCTGCCCGCCACCGCCCGACCGACAGCACAGGAGCCGACTTCGTGACGATCAAGGTCCTCATCGCCGACGACCAGGCGATGGTGCGCGCGGGATTCGCGGCGCTGCTCAACGCCCAGGACGACATCGATGTGGTCGGGGACGCCGCCGACGGCGTGGAGGCCATCGGCGAGGCGGCGCGCTGCCGGCCGGACGTGGTCCTCATGGACGTCCGCATGCCCAAGTTGGACGGTCTGGGAGCGGCGAGGCACCTGCTCTCGCTGCCCGAGGAGCGCCGACCCCGCGTGCTCATGTTGACGACCTTCGACATCGACGACTACGTGTACGAGGCGCTTCGCATGGGCGCCAGCGGCTTCCTGCTCAAGGACGCCCCGCCCGACGACCTGATCGCGGCCGTCCGGGTGGTGGCCGGGGGCGAGGCGCTGCTGGCCCCGTCGGTGACGCGGCGGCTCATCGAGGAGTTCTTCAGCTCGCGGCCGACCGAGCTGGTGCGGTCGTCCAGGCTCGATTCGCTGACGGCCCGCGAGGAGGAGGTGCTGCGGCTCATCGCGCGGGGCATGTCGAACTCGGAGATCGCGGCGCACCTGTTCGTCTCGGAGCAGACGGTGAAGACGCACGTGGGCAAGGTCTTCGCGAAGCTGGGCCTGCGCGACCGCGCCCAGGCGGTCATCTGCGCCTACGAGTCGGGACTGGTCCAGGCGGGCGACCCGAGCTGAGCTCGTGAAACGAGCATGCTCGAGCTCAGGGGAGAGTGGAACGGAAGGGATGATTCTGTTCTGCTATTATAGGAATATAGCGTTCCGTTCCATACTTTCTCGCGAGGAGTCCCCATGACCTTCCTGATCACCGGAGCCACCGGCACCGTCGGCCGCAACGTCATCGCGCAGCTCATCGAGCTCGAGCCGGGCGCCAAGATCCGCGCGCTCACCCGCAACGCCGAGGCCGAGCTCCCCGACGGCGTCGAGATCACGGTCGGCGACCTCGCCGAGCCGGAGACCCTCGACGGCGTCTTCGACGGCGTCGAGGCCGCGCACCTCATCAACTTCGCCGGCGAGCAGTACGCGCCGCTCCCCCACGCCGGCCGCATCGTCGAGCTCGCCGAAGCCGCGGGCGTCCGCCGCGTCACCGTCCTCGGCGGTCGCGCCGAAGGCGCGCTCGAACAGGCCTTGGCCGGCAGCGCCGTCGAGACGACACTCCTGCACCCGGTCGAGTTCATGTCGAACACGCTCATGTGGTGGGCGGCGGCGATCCGCGCCGAGGGCCGCATCCGCGAGCCGTTCGGCGACCGCGTCAGCGCGATGATCCACCCTGCCGACATCGGCGCGGTCGCCGCGAAGGTGCTGCTCGAAGGCGGACACGACGGCAAGGAGTACGTGCTCACCGGCCCCGAGGCCGTCACGATCACCGACAAGGTCCGCATGCTCGGCGAGGCGATCGGACGCGAGCTGGCGTTCGTCGAGCTCACCGTCGACCAGGCGCGCGAGAAGTGGGCCTCGGAGGGCATGGGCGAGGACATGATCGCCTTCCTGGTCGAGGCCCTCGGCAACACGCCGGAGGAGGGCAAGACCGTGGTGTCCACGGTGGAGGACATCACCGGTCGAGCGCCGCGCGGCTTCGCGCAGTGGGCCGCCGAGCACGCCGACGCGTTCCGCTAGGACGCCGCAGCGCCCCGCTCCGAACAAGCGGCGGGGCGCTGCTCGCTGCTTCGTCGAAGGCCGTCGCACGGCTTGACGGCGATCTCCCAGAACGGTCGATGACCGGAAACCGACTCGAGCCGTTCTACCAGGCGGGCGGCCATGGCCTCATTGGTGTCGCTCATGCACTGCCGCCCCGAGCGCATCACCAGTACGCCCCACTATGCCCGTAAATCTCGTGAATAACACTGCTGTTCATATATGCGCAACAATATGAAACCTGTATGGATATTCACTGAATTATTGCCATCTTCTCGTTTGCACGTTTTCCCACTAACCTCCTCGTATGGCGCCACTCACATGTGACCGCCATGACATCTACTCCCCGGTAGTTGTCACATGCCCTCACCCGAAAGGCATAGAGAGACGAAACTCAAACGAGTGCTGGCGGCCACCGCCGCAAGCGCCCTCGCCACCTCCTTCGCGTTCGCCATGACCTCGTCGTCGGCCTCGGCCGACCCGCTCGAGATCAAAGCCGAGGATGCACGGGCCGACCTGCTGGGCAACGTCAGCCCCGCCATGATCGACGCGATGTCCGAGACCTTCGACATCACCCCGACCGAGGCCTACGACCGTCTCGCCGTCGAGGCCGTCGCCGCCGAACTCCTCGCCGAAGTCCCCCAGGAGTTCGACGAGACCTACGCCGGCCTGTGGGTCAGCGAGGACGCCGAGGAGATCATGGTCGCCACCACCTCCCGCGCCGACGCCGACGACCTCGCCGCCGAAGGCGCCACCCCGGTGCTCGTCGAGCACGACCTCGCCGACCTCGAGGCGGCCGTGGCCGACCTCGACGCCGTCCAGTCGGACGGGGTCTACGGCTACTACGTCGACGTGGAGAGCAACGCGATCGTCATCGAGGCCGCCGACGCCGACGCCGCGACCCACCTGGCAGAGGCCGCGGGCGTCGACGCCGACATGGTCTCCGTCGACACCACCGCCGAAGCGCCCGAGACGTACTTCGTGCGCGGCGGCGACGCCTACAACATCAACAACTCCTCGCGCTGCTCGGTCGGCTTCGCCGTCCGCCAGGGCAGCACGCCCGGCTTCGTCACCGCGGGCCACTGCGGCCGCACCGGCGCCAGCGTCACCGGCGGCGAGGCCGCTCCCGGCACGTTCCGCAACTCGGTCTTCCCCGGCAACGACGCCGCTTGGGTGGCCGTGGGCAGCGGCGAGACCCTGTACAACATCGTCAACATGTACTCGGGCTCGCGTTACGTCTACAACTCCAACCAGGCGGCTCCCGGCTCGTCGATCTGCAGGTCCGGTTCGACCACCGGCTGGCACTGCGGCACCGTGCAGGCGTTCAACCAGACCGTGAACTACTCCCAGGGATCCGTCCGCGGCCTGACCCGCACCAGCGTGTGCGCCGAACCCGGTGACTCGGGCGGCTCGTTCATCGCCGGCAACAGCGCTCAGGGCATGACCTCGGGCGGCTCGGGCAACTGCCGCACGGGAGGCACGACCTACTTCCAGCCCATCAACCCGGTGCTCAACGCCTGGAACCTGACGCTCGTCACCAGTTAGCGCCAGCCGTCTCTTATCCTCCACAGAACAGCGAGGGGCCTCCCGACAGTCACCGGGAGGCCCCTCGTGGTGTTCCAGGGCCGTGTCACGCGCCGACGAGCGCGGCCACCGCCGTCACCGACAGCACGCAGCCGCCGCACACGATGGCGGCGGCGCCGAACAGCGGTGCCCAGGCGCCGAGCCTCGCCAGCGCCCGATGCCCTGCCGCCCTGCGGCCCAGCCAGTCCCGTCCCGCGATGACCATGAGGCCGACGGCCAGGACGGTCGCGGCCAGCCCGAGCCCGAAGCCGACGACCATCGCCACCGCCAACGGCGCACGGCCGGTGAGCAGGCCCGACACCAGCAGCAGGAACGCCGCCGGCGACGGCACGAGCGCGCCGACCGAGGCGACGGCGACCAGACCGCTCCACGACCACGGTCCCGCCCCTTCCGGCGGGCCGTGGTGATGGTGGTGGGGGGCGTGGCCGTGAGCCCTGCGGTGCCTGAAGGCCCGCCATTGGCGGCGGCACACGACCGCGCCGAGACCGAGCACGAGCACGGCGACGAGCAACCGCCCCCAGTCGGCGAGCGAGTCGATCGACGCCGCCTGGCCCTCGGCGGTCCACCACCACAGCAGCCCCAAGACCAGCACCGAGACGGTGTGCAGGGCGGCGATGACGACCGCGAGCGCCACGGCCTGGAGCCGGCGGCCCCGCTCGGCGACGAGGTAGGCGGCCACGAGCGTCTTGCCGTGTCCCGGTCGGACGGCGTGCGCGGCCCCGACGAGGACCGCGATACCGACCGCGATGGGCCACAAGGCGTCGTCGAAGGCGCCCAGGAGCCGCGCGTCGATGCCGGTCATGACGGCGATCCGGCCGCCGTGCGGCGCAGTCGCCTCAGCACGACGACGGCGGCGGCGGCCGAGGCCGCGATCGCCACGGCCAGCGCCACCGGGGCGAACCAGTCGCGCCCCTCCTCGGCGGCGGTGGCGTCGAAGCGCCATTCGGCGACCGGATCGCCGACGGTGTACAGGTGCTGTTCCGGTGCGGCGCCGTCGGCGAACGCGACCGTCCGGTACGCCGGGTCGGCGTCGGTGAGCATCGTGACCTCGACTTCGACCGCGGTGACCGGTTCGGGGCAGGCGAAGACGAGCTCGGCTCCCTCGTCGACGAGCGCGGCCAGGTCGACCTCGGCCGGACACTCGCGCCCGTCCTGGCCGACCCGGATGTGCTCGGCGAGGTAGTCGGCGACGGCCCGGGAGCCGGTGAGCAGCTCGGCGTCGGTCTCCCCCACCGGTGCGGGTTCGGCGTCGGCGCCGAGGTCGAAGACGTACTCACGCTGGTCGGGGATCGCGCCGGTGACGGAGCCGAGGACCACCAGGTCGTCCGGCGGCGCCGTCCACAGTGCCTTGACCCGTGAGCCGTCGGCGGTCAGCCGCACCGTCTGGGGGTCGCCGAGCGGGTGCGCGGCGGCCGGTGCCGCGCCCACCGCGCCGGCGGTGGCCAGCGCGGTGAGCCCGAGCAGCACTCGGACGGTGGCGGTCAGTCGCATTCGCGTCCGCCGCGGCCGGTGGTGGAGACGATCGCGGCGGCCGAGCGGGCGGTGCGCCCGTCGGCGGCGGCGTTCGCGATCCACAGGTAGTCGCCGCACCACGCCAGGCCGGTCCAGTCGACCGTCGCGGTCTCGCCGTCGGCGGCGCCGGCCGTGCCGATCTCGACGGCGGCGGTGTGCGGCGCTATGAGCTCGGTGGCGATCCGCTTGTCGTAGCCGGTGTTCAGATCGACCTCGATGGTGAATTCGTCGGTCGCGTCGTCGTACTCCTCCACCACGTCGTCCGGCTTGTACTCCCAGGCGTTGTGCTCCTCGCGCAGCGGCGAGTAGGTGTTGACGGCCATGAGTCCGGCGTCGACGTCGACCTGGAGGAGGCGCATGAACCCGGCGTTGAACCGACCCTCGTCCTCGAAGCCCTGGTAGTTCGCCATCATCTCGACGACGACGCGGCCGTCGACGCCGCCGACGTCGCGCTTGATGTTGAGGGCGACGCCGTGGTGGTGCCCGGCGAGGACCATGAACACGTTCTCGTTCGGCAGGACGATCTCGTTCCAGTACCGGTCGGCCATGGACGTCCACCGGTAGTTGTCCGGGGTGGACAGCGAGCCGTCCGGGTGCAGGTACTCGTGGGTCGCGAAGACGACGTTGTGGTCGGGGTGGGCGCCCAGGACCTGGTTGGCCCAGTCGATCGCGTCCTCGCCGGCGAAGTAGCCGAGGTAGAGGAACAGGAACTCGGCGCCGTCGGCCTCGATGACGTCGTAGTGGTTCTGGGAGTCGTCGGGCCGCCAGGCGCCGCCGTACCAGTCCTCGTCCTCGAAGCGCTCGGCCGGGAAGTGCTCGTTGTACAGCTCGCCTTCGCGGCCCCACTTGTTGTCGTGGTTGCCGGGCGTGACGCCGTAGGGCTGCCCGGCCCGTTCGAGGACGGCCATGGTGTCGGAGGCGAACTCGTACTCGTCGACGGCCCGCTCGGAGGAGTGGGTGCCGTTGAGCCAGTTCTGGATGAGGTCGCCGGTGTGGGCGGTGTACTCGATGCCGCGGGCGTCGGCGTTGGTGGCGATCCAGCGGGTCATCTCGGCGTAGGACTCGCGGTAGCCCTCGCTGAGGAACTGGGTGTCGGTGACGTAGCCGAAGGACACGTCGTACTCGGCGGGGTCCTTGAACGCGAGGTTCGGTTCGGCCGCGTCGTCGGAGAAGGCCGCGGCGGTGGCCGGTCCGTCCTGGACGAGGATGTCGACGTTGCGCCCGCGCAAGTGGTTCGACGCCTCGACGGCGCCGGTGAGGGTGATCTGGCCGCCGGTCATCCCGCCGTCGGCGGCGATGAGGTCCCACTGGCCGGACCGGTGGTTCCACGCGTACATCTGGAGTTCGTTGGTGCCGGTGGAAGCGCCGCTCCAGGTGAACTGGAAGTCCTCGCGCTGGGTGGCGCCGAGGTTCAGCTCGTAGCGCTGGAACGGGAAGGACGCGGTCGATTCGGTGACGAGCTCGCCGCCGCCTTCGAGGACGCCGAGGTCGGCCTCGTCCTCGCCGTCGACGCGGCGGCTGGACGGCGGGGCCTGGTCGGTGGCGCCGGTGTAGACGCGCGAGGCCCGCTCGTTGACGGCGATGGTCGGCGCGCCGGTGAAGGCGAGATCGCTCGCCCCGCCGGTGGTGTGGTCGGCGGTGGCGCTCAACGCGGCCGTCCGGCCTTCGACCTCGGCCCCGGTCTCGGGCGCGAGCGGCCGGCCGGCCGGGTCGACCTCGACCGGTTCGAGCTCGGCGTCGGTGAAGTCGGTCGGGTGGCGCAGGTCGTCGGGCAGGGACCCCGGGCTGCGTTCGGCGGTGACGAAGTCGTCGGCGTTGTAGGCGGTCTCGTCGAGGCGCTGGAACGTCTCGCCGTCTTCGAACGCGACGGCGTTGAACAGCGACAGGCCCTGGGTGCAGGGGCTGTAACTGGCGTTGTAGACGCCGACGCTGTCGGCGAGTCGGCCGCGGTCGTCGAGGACCATGAGGCCGAAGCCGCCGGCGGCGAGGCCGACGTCGTAAGACGCGTCCCAGTCGTCGCGGTCGTGGTAGCCGGAGCCGGTGTGGACGGACAGGTAGGTCTCGCCGGGTTCGAGGACGACGTCGCCGATCACCGGGATCTGGAGGGTGGGGTTGCGGCGCCCGTCCTCCTGGCAGCGGTAGACCTGCCATCCGCTGAGATCGGCGGGCTCATCGCCGAAGTTGGCCAGTTCGAAGAACTCGTCGGCGCCGCCGTTCGGGCCGGCGTTGACCAGCTCACTCACCCTGATGCCCGAATCGACCGGCGCGGGGCCGGGGTCGTGGTCGGGTGCGGCCAGTTCGCCGATGGTGCGCTCGGCCCTGACGAAGTCGTCGGCGTTGTCACCGGTGTCGCCGGTGCGCTGCCAGGTCTGGTTCCAGCCGAAGTCGAGCCGGTTGGGCAGGGCCTCGCCCTGGATGCAGGCGCTGCCGGTGGGCGGCTGGTGGACGCCGTCGGTCTCGTAGACGCCGACGGCGTCGCGGATGCCGCCCTCGTCGTCGATGAGCATCGCGCCGAAGCCGACGTTCGCCAGGCTGGTCGAGTAGCGGGCGTGTGCGACGCCGGCGGGCACCGACACGGAGTTGTGGGCCGCGACGAACACCTCGCCGGGAGCGAGGACGGTGCCGGCGGGGATCGTCGCCTGGAGGCTGCCGGGCGTGGTCTGGCCCGCGCCCCAGCAGCGGTAGAAGCCCCATCCGCCGACGTCGACCGGGTCGTCGCCGAAGTTGGCGAATTCGACGAAGTCGTCCGAGGAGCCGCCCGGTCCGGCGTTGGTGAGCTCGGAGACGAGGACGTCGCTGGGCTGGACGCCGTCGTCGGGCTCGGTCGCGTTCGGTTCGCCGGGGGTGCGGACGGCCTTGATGAAGTCGTCGGCGTCGGTGCCAGAGTCATCGACGCGCTGCCAGCTCTGGTTCCTGATGCCGTTGAGGTCGTTGGGCAGCGGCTCGTCCCCGAGGGCGCATTCGCTGTCGACCGGGTCGGCGTAGACGGCGACCGAGTCGACGCGGTTGCGGTTCGCGTCTTCGAGCCAGACACCGAAGCCGGCGTTGGCCACGCTGACCTCGTAGTAGGCGTCCGCGTCGGTGACGGTGCCGCCCGCGTTGGCGAGCAGGAACGTCTCGCCGGGATCCAAGGTGACCGACCCGAGCGGCGGTATCTGCGGGTCGTAGGATCGCGAACCGCTGGCGGCGCAGCGGTAGACCTGCCATCCACTGAGGTCCGCGGTCTCGTCGCCGTAGTTGGTCAGCTCGATGACCTCGTCGGCGCTGCCGGCGGCGCCGTAGTTGCTCAACTCCGAGATCAGGACCTTCGGGCCGATTTGGGCTGCGGCCGAAGAGGAGACGGTCAGTACTGAGAGGACCAAGGCGAGGGTGGCCGCGATAGCGGTCGTGGGCACACGCCAATTCGGGCGATTCCGGGGGGAAGGAGTCATATCCCGGAGCTTGTCGGACGCACGTAAATCACGGATGAATCGTAGGGGACCTCCACACTGCTCGACCGTCAATTCTGTTACCGCGCCTATCCCCAGCGTGTCGTCGCACCGACCCAGGAGGCCACGCGATCGACGGCCGCGTGGAGATGCTCGCGGTCGGCCCGCTCCTCGTCCCACTGCACCGCCTCGACCACGAGATCACCGTTGGTGCGGCGCAAGGCGACCCGGCCGGGCAGATCGTCGCCGACGAAGATCGGGAGGCAGTAGTAGCCGAAGGTGCGCTTGGGCGCGGGGACGTAGATCTCGATCTTCCACTCGTGGCCCCACAGGCGTTGCATGCGCTCGCGCAGCCACACCAGTTGGTCGAACATGGAGACCGCGACGGGCCGGTCGGCGCCGGGGGCGCGCAGGCGCCTGGCCTCCGGGTCGATCCAGGCCCTCGTGCGCCAGCCTTCGACGGCGACCTGCTCGATCCCCATCTCGCTCAGGGTGCGCTGGGCGTCGGCGACCGAGATCCTGAAGTAGTCGGCGACGTCCTTGGTGGTGGCGACGCCGAGGTTGCGCAGGGCCGTGCCGGCCATGTAGCGCAGGCATTCCTCGTCGTCGGCGTCCCAGCGGTACTCGTCCGGGATCGCTCGCTCGGTGAGCTGGTAGACCCGCTTGAAGCCGATGCGGTGGGTGCAGGCGACCTCACCGAACCACAGCATCCGCTCGACGGCGTGCTTGTGATCGGTTCGCAGGTTCCAGCTGTCGCCCATGTTCGCGACCGGTCCGGCGCTCCCGCGATGCATGGCGCCGTTCGGGAAGTCGGAGACGGTGATCGCACCGCGCTCCTCCAGCAGCGCGAGGACGTCCTTGGCGGCCTCGGGGGCCAGCGCGGCCTCGGCGTCGTAGCGTTCGCGCCAGGCGCGGCGGCGGCGGGCCATGTACGGCCACGCCGAGACCGGCAGCAGCGACATCGCATGCGCCCAGTACTCGAAGGCGACGGCTTTGCGCCGCTTGTCGAGGCTGCGAGCGGCCTCGTCGACGTCGAGGCCGCGTGCCAGGAGGGCGAGTTCGTGCGCGCGGCGGACCGCGGAGATCGTGTCGAGCTGGATGCAGCCGAGCCGTTCGAGCACGGTCTTGTACCGGGTGGCCTTGGGCCGCAACTGGGCGGCCACGGCGATCCGGCGGGCTTCGGCGAGGCTGAGCGACTCGGGCACGGTTCGGTCCTTCCGACGGGGGTCTGGCCCGACGTTAATGCGAGGGTACGACAGTCGCGACCGTGCCGGTCTCCGCTCGCGGGTCGGCGGCACCTTCGGCGCGGCCGTCCTCGTCGAGCTCGATGAGGTGGGCGTGGCCGAAGGAGCTGCCCGCGGCGGCCGAGACGGTGGCGTGGCCGCGCTGCGACAGGCCGCGGTTCCATTCCTCGGGCGCGCCGGTCTCGAGCTCCACGTCGATGTCGTAGGCGCCGGTCCAGGTGCCGAAGCCGGTCTCGCCGGGGTGCAGGCGCCAGCGCGGCGCGGACACCGCGGCCTCCACGTCGTGTCCGCAGTGGAGGACGCGGGCGAGGAGCTGGGCGACGATCTGCGGCTGGGAGTCGCCGCCCATGGTGCCGGCGACGAGCCGCAGCGAGCCGTCTGGGCGGGTGACGAGGGCGGGCACGAGCGTGTGCGGAGGCCGCTTGCCGGGTGCGAGCTCGGCGGGGTGGCCGGGGGTGAGATTGAAGCCGGTGCCGCGGTTCTGGAGGCCGATGCCGGTGCGCGGCTCGAACAGGCGCGTCCCGAACCCGGCGGCGTTGGACTGGATGTAGGAGACGGCCGTGCCGTCGGCGTCGAGCACGGCCATGTAAGTGGTGCCGCCGGCCTGCTGATGGCTCGGGACGGCGGCGCGGGCGTCGGGGCTGACGCGGGCGGCGCGTTCGCCGGCGGCGGCGAGCAGGTCGGCGACGTCGGCGCCGTCGAAGAGCCGCTCAGGGCGGTCGTAGCCGGCGAGGCGGGAGGCCTCGACGAGATAGTGGGCCCACAGCGGATCGGCGGGGTCGGCGGGCAGGTCGAGGCGATCGGCGATGGCCAGCGACAGCAGCAGGAGATAGCCCTGGGAGTTCGGGGCGGCGGCCCAGACTCGGTGTTCGAACGCGTCGACGCTGAGCGGGTCCTGCCATTCGGCCTGCGAGGCGGCGAGGTCGGTCTCGGTGAACAGGCCCCGGCCCGCCTCGATGAGGCCCCCGCCGAATGCGCCGAGGTAGAAGCCGTCACGGCCGTCGCGGGCGATGGCGCGGAGCGCTTCGGCGGTGCGGGTTCTCGTGACCGTGTCGCCGGGTTCGAGGCCGACGAGGTCCTCGGCGCCTTCGACGCCGTCGAGGGTGGCGCCGGCGCGGGCGAGCATGGCCGCCGCCGGCCAGCCGCGCGCGGCCAGATCGATCGCGGGGGCGAGGAGCTCGCCGATCGACTTGGTGCCGAAGCGCCCGTGAAGGGCGAACCAGCCGTCGACGCACCCCGGCACGGTCGTGGAGCGAATGTCGCCGCGGAACGGCATGGCCTCGTGTCCCTCGGCGCGGAGCGACTCGGGGTCGGAGCCCGAGCCGGCGCGCCCGGAGGCGTTCAGGCTCGCGGGGACGGGCTCGCCGGGCCGGTGGACCAGCGCGAACAGGTCGCCGCCGAGGCCGCACAGGTGCGGGGCGACGACGGTCAGGGCGGCCCCGGCCGCGATGGCGGCGTCGACGGCGTTGCCGCCGGACGCGAGCACGTCGCGGCCGATGCGGCTGACATGCGGGTCGACCGAACACACGACACCCTGATTGACCACGGGACCTCCCAGCTCGGTTGTCATCCGCGCAGAAGCCTACCTTGCCGTGCGGCTAGCGGCACGGGTCAGGCGGTGATGCGGCTCGCCCGGCGGTCGACGTGGCCGAGGACGGTCAAGTGTTGCAGGGCGCTGGGATCGAGAAGCGGGACGGTCGCGAATCGGGCCGAGCACGATGACGCGGATGGTGGTCGAAGACGCGGCGGGCCGCGTATCGCACCCACGAATCGTCGGGCGCCGAGTCGAACGCCTTCTCGACCAGTCCACGGGTCCGGGCGGAGTCCCGTTCCTCGAACCGGATCCGGGGCTGCCGCATGCAATAGGCGCCGCGGTCCGGCGCGAGCCCGACGGCCTTCCACATAGCCGCGGAAGTGCCGCCTTTGCGGTCGAGGTCGAACCGGGCATTGTGGCGGGCACCCAGTGGGCGTCCGGGTCCTCCGGTGCGGCCTCGACGGCCCGCTCCCGGGCGCCCTCGGGACGCTCGGTCTTGTACAGGCACCAGGCGAGGAGCAGCCGGTGCACCGCTTCGTGCCCATAGCGAAGCGCGGCCCCCTCCAGCACCGTCGTGGCCTCAGTGAAACGACCGGCTTCGATATGCTCTCGGGCACGGGCCTCGGTGGCCTTCATGACGACCGCCGACCAGGTCCGGTCGACGGCTTTGCGAACACGTCCGTGCGCCACACCGTTTCGCATACCCGACTCCTGAGCACTCGGGGTGTATGGATTCGATGCCGGAAGCAATTGTCAGGTCCCGTCCCGGATGCCATTCCGGCGGCGGCTCGAATAGAGTGCTGGTGCTCACGACGGGTGATTTTGCGGCTAGACGGCCCTAGCATAGAGGCAGACCGCAGCCACCTGTACGGGAAAGTCTCTTGTACGGTGGAGGACAGTGGTGGGGACTAGAAGAAAGATCGGATCTTGTGATGGAAGAGCCAACACAGCCAGCAGAACCTGCCGGCCCGATCTCGTCGACTGTACGCCGCTGGCGTCGTCTGGCCGTGCGCCATGACCTGCAGTGGAGCGAGCTGCTGTTGATCGCGTTGAACCTTTACGGCTTGCGCGGAAACAACACCGAGGGGATGCGGCTGCGCATCCACTCCGAGAACGAAGAGTTCATGACGGTCTTGCCCGCCGACAGGGCCACGTCGCCGTTCAGTCTGCGCGCGCACGTCGACCCGTCCTCCCCGCAGCACGGGCTCAGCGAACTGTGCGTCGACGGCACACCGGTCGCCGAGATCATCGAGGCCGAGCCGGGCGACGAGGTGCGCGGATATCTGCGCGCCGACGGCACGGCGGCGACGCTGGCGCTGCAGAGCGGCACGGACGCGCAGGAACTCGTGAAGACCTACAGGGACCTCCTGCAGGCCTTGGCGTCCGACCTGGCCGACGACGGCACGCAGCACCAGATCAAAGAAGTGATGCTCACGGCGATCAACGAGCACGACGAGACCCTGGTCACCGAGAATCTGATCGCGGTGCGCGAGGCCATGATGGCCGAGGGCATGCCGGAGCACACCACGCTCGGCGTGCTCACACCGGCCCTGCACAGCGAAGCGGCGTTCGCGAAGCTGGCCGAGAAGGTGGGGCCGATCCTGCTCTTCCTGACCACCGAATCGTTCCAGGCTCACCTGGCGGATCCGGAGACGGACTCGACGCAGGCGGCCGCCGCGGCGGACCCGATCGGCCCGGCGGCGGCGCGGCAGTCCGAGCGCCTGGCGGAGATCCTCGCGGCCGCGCGGGCGGCCGGGCACCGGACCTCGTTCACTTACACCGTGGGGAGCGAACCGCTCGACGAGATGCGGGCGTGGCTGCTGCCCATGGCCGAGCAGACCACGATCTGGCCGTCGCTGACGATCCTCCCCGCCGAGACCCCCGTCGACGACTCCCAGCACATCGCGGCTCCCGACGAGCGACTCGACTTCGTCCTGGAGGCGCGGAGGCTCCTGGAGCAGATCTTCGCCCCGACGGAGCTCCGCCCCGAGCCCTGGCGCTCCTACCGCGGCCTGTGGTACCGCCAACACGCGGGCGAGCCCCTGGACGGCCCGTACGTCTAAGCCGAAAACACAGAAGGCCCCGCCATCGGCGGGGCCTTTTTGCCGGCCACACGCGGCCGGTGCGCGGCTGGCATAGTCTTCGCCATGCTCTTCCGGAGTGGTGGTGGGCGTGGTGCGTCACGGGCACCTGGGCAGCGTTCCGGCTCAGCATGGCGAACCGCCGCGCGGAGGCGAGGGATCGGTCAGTTCAGCCGCTCGGTGAGGCGCACCTCGACCACATCGCCGTCGCTCTTGCCGATCCGTTTGCGGATGGCCGCCGCGACGGGGAGCTTGTGCGTGCCATCGCCCAAGGCCATGAACGCACCACGGAAGGGGACACCGTCGATGGTGCCCGCCACTTTCACCAGCCCGCGCGTTCCGAATATGGCAGCCGAATCGGGCAGCTGTACGCAGGTCCATGTGTCACCGGTTCGGACCTTGCCGAGCGTGGCGGTGAACTGAATGTCGAGCGGTCCTGTGGGCATGATTCCCCCTTTGATTGACGTGGTTCAGGCGAGGAGACCGACGAGCGCACCGATCAGCGCCAGTTTCACGACCCAGTCGAGAGCATGGATCGCGGCGAGCGCAACGGGGACCCCCTCGTGTACGACGGCGCCCGCGAGGATGGCCGTCGGAAGCACCCCCAGTGCCAGCCCGAGCAGGATGCCGGCGCCGAGCCCTTCCCACCCGGCCGCCTGCATGAGACCGACGACGAGGCACGTGGCGACGAGGCTGCGGGCGATGACCGCGCCCATTTGGGCGGCGATGGGAACTCCCGGGCGTGGAGTGCTGTGGGCCTGCACGAAGGCGGCGACCGGCGGCACGGAGTACAGCACCGCGCTGAACGCGAACGAGGCGACTGTGGCGACAATGATGGCGAGCACCATGGCGAACCCCTAAGGTACTAGTTGGTACTTAAATACTCTAGCCCTAGTTTTCAGTCCGGTCAAGTACTAAAATCGAGACATGACCGACGTAGCTCGCCGGCGGGGTCGCCCGCCCGGCCGAACCGGAGCCGACCTGATCGCGACCGCGCGCGAAATGTTCCTCGAGCACGGCTATAGCGGAACGACCATGGACGAGGTCGCCGCGCGGGCACAGATCTCGAAGGCCTCGCTCTACCGCGAACACGCCTCCAAGGACGCGCTGTTCGCCGCGGTCGTCCGCGCCTGGGCGGAGGCCGGGCGTGACGCCATGCGCCCGCACCTGGAGCGGCTCGTGTCGGGTGACGACACCCGCGGTGACCTGATCGTCTTGGCCGAGGTCATGCGCGCGGGCATCCTCAGCCGAGACGTCCTGAACATGCGGCTTCTGGTCACCAGTGAGGCCAGGCGCCTCCCGCACGTCGCGGCAAGCTATCTCGAGAACAGCTGGGAGCGCAATATCCATGCCCTTGCCGACGCGCTTCAGGCGCTCGGCGAGCAAGGCCGGCTGAACGTGCGTGAACCGCTCATAGCGGCTGACCAGTTGACCTGGCTTGTAATCGGGTCACCGCTCAACCGGCAGCTGCTGACCGGCTCCGACGACGTCGAAGGACGCGCCGCTCCGGTCACGCACGCTGTGGACCTCTTTCTCGCCGGATACGGGCCGTGAGTACGCCGGTGCGTGATGTTCTGGTTCGGGTGTGTGTCCGGGTGGAACGACAGCAGCCCGCCGGCGGTGCCGGCGGGCTGCTGTACTCG
>NZ_BAAHCB010000039.1:0-911 GCF_054776215.1 Glycomyces tarimensis | reverse complement strand
ACGCGTGATCAGTAGAAACAAGGGTGTTTTTTATCATTAAATAAGCTGAAACGAGAAAGTCCTTATCTCCTGCTCCACTTCAAGCAATAGTTGTAAGGCTTGCAAAAACGTTATTTGTTCAAAGCTGTTCTCTGTGATTTTCAACTTATGTCGCACTTCTTCAATCAGCCATCTTATTTCTTCAAACTTCTGACTCAATTGTTCTCGCCATTTTCCGTTTCTGCTTTGGAGGGAGTGGAGGTCCCCCATTCTCATTACTGCTTCTCCAAGCGAATCTCTGTAGAGTTTCAGAGACTCGAACTGTGTTATCATTCCATTCAAGTCCTCCGATGAGGATCCCAATTGCATTTTTGACATCCTCATTAGTATGTCCTGGAAGAGAAGGTAATGGTGAGATTTCTCCCACAATTGCTCCTTCTTCTGTGAAAGCTCTAAGTAGTATTAGAGTTTCCAGCCGATCAAAAATTGCACCGAAATTGGCTTTCAATATGATGTTTTTATCCATTATTGCCTGGTCCATCTTGATGCAAAGGGAACCTGCTACTTTCTGCTTGGGCATGAGCATAAACCAGTCCCTTGACATTTCTTCAAGAGTCATGTCAGTTAGGTAGCGTGAGGCAGGCACGGAAGCAATGGTCATTTTGAGCGTTTCATCGGATTCTTCCTCCAGAATCCGCTCCACTATTTGCTTTCCCGAACGAGTGGCTGTTTCGATGTCCAGACCAAGAGTGCTGCCCCTTCCTCTCAGGGACTTCTGATCTCGGCGAAGCCGATCAAGGAATGGGGCATCACCCAATTCTTGGTCTGCAAATCGTTTGCGGACATGCCAAAGAAAGCAGTCTACCTGAAAGCTTAACATAGTGTTGGAATCCATTATGTCTTTGTCACCCTGCTTTTGCTGATCACGCGTT
>NZ_BAAHCB010000038.1:0-10841 GCF_054776215.1 Glycomyces tarimensis | reverse complement strand
GCCTCGACCGCGTTCAGGCAGGGCACTACAACCAGCACCAATGGTTAAAAGACAAGCTTAAAACTGGTTTCAAGTTCGTCGGAGCCAGTGGAAAAGTCGTCGGCGTTCACGGCCTTGGCGGGGAGCGTCAAATGCTCGACCATGGCTGAAACGTCCGAACACCTCAGCGCCACAACGGAAGCCTACGACCGCGTCGCCGTCGAATATGCCGAGATCGTGCGCGACGAGTTCGACGGGCTGCCCCTCGATCGGGCCGTGCTGGCCGCGTTCGCCGAGTACGTCCAGACGGGCGGCCCGGAGCTCGTAGCCGAGTTGGGCTGCGGTCCTGGGCGAGTGACCGCGCATCTGCGGGATCTGGGGTTGGAGGTCTTCGGTGTCGACCTGTCGCCGGTGATGATCGCTATCGCCCGCGAGGCGCACCCCGATCTGCGGTTCGAGGTGGGGTCCATGAACGCCTTGGACCTGGCCGACGGGGCGCTGCGCGGTGTCGTGTCCTGGTACTCGGTGATTCACGGCCCGCCGAAGGAAGTGGCCTCGTACTTCGCCGAGTTCCGCCGGGTGATCGGACCGGGAGGACATCTGCTGGTCGCGTTCTTCGAGTCGGAAGGCGATCCGGTCACGAAGTATGAGACCAGCAGGGTGGGGCCGGCCTATCGGTGGCCGATCGATGGACTCGCGGAGCTCGCAGGCGAGACCGGTTTCGTCGAGATCGGCCGGATGCTGCGGGAGCCAAGGGTCGGGGAACGATATCGCCGAGGTCATCTGCTAGGGCGTGTTTACGAACCGAGGAAGCCTCCTGTTGAATCTGTTGTGTCGCAACGGATTTCAAAAGGAGGCTTCGGTGTCGAGTCTATCAGGGCGCGGGGATCTGACCGATAAGCAGTGGGAACGCCTGCGCCGATGGATCCCCGCCCCGGCGCGGGCGGGCCGCCCGATCACCAGGTCGAGGCGGACGCTGTTCAACGGCGTGGCCTGGCGGGTCCGCGTCGGCGCGCCCTGGCGGGACGTGCCCGAGGTCTACGGCCCTTGGCCGACGGTCTACCGGCTCTTCGCCACTTGGCAGCAGCGCGGCGTCTGGGCGCTGATGGTGAAGCTCGTCCTGGCCATGCTCGACGCCGCGCACCGCCTGGACTGGACCGTCAGCGTCGACTCCACCACGGTCCGGGCCCACCAGGCCGCAGCCGGGGCCCGACACCGGCCCGTCCCCGGTGAACCCGCCGACCACGCGCTCGGTCGCTCGAGGGGCGGCTGGACCACCAAGGTCCATCTCGCCGCCGACACCTCCCAAACGGTCATGGCGCTCAAGCTGACCGCCGGGCAACGGGCCGACTCGCCCCAACTCGGTGCGGTCCTCGACCGGATCACGGTGCCCCGATTCGGCGCGGGTCCGCCCCGCACCCGCCCGGTCCGCGTCCTGGCCGACAAGGGCTACCCGAGTCGGGCGAACCGCGCCTACCTGCGAAAGCGCGGTATCCGAGCCGTGATTCCGGACCGGAAGGACCAGCGGCGCAACCGGGAAGCCAAGGGCCGCCTCGGCGGGCGGCCCCCGGCCTTCGACCGCGAGGTCTACAAGCAGCGCAACACCGTCGAACGCGCCATCGGGCGGCTCAAGCGCTTCCGCGCCGTCGCCACCCGCTACGACAAGCTCGCCGTCCGCTACGAAGCAACCATCCAGGTCGCGATCATCCTCGACTGGAAACCGAGTTCGTAAACACGGCCTAATGCGTCGAGAGGCTTGAGGCCGGCAGGCGCCTGCGACTGAAGGCCTTTTAGGATCCCAGGACACGTAGGGATTGCAGGTGGTCCTGCCCGCTGACAGGCTTCAGTCTGGGCTCCTCAGTCTTCTCCAGCAGATGAGGGCGGCGGCGAGTTTGGTGAAGCCCTGATGCATGAACAGGTGGCGTTCCCACCGGATGGTGAGGCGTTTGAACTGGTGGAAGTGCGCGATGGCCTGCTCGACCACCCAGCGGATGCGCCCGAGCCCGATGCGGCTCCGGCTCCGAAGACGGCGGCCCACCCACTGCTAAACTGAATGCCACAACTCAATACGGCGACAGTGCGGTCGGTGGAACCACAGACGATGACGCGCCTGCCACGCTTGCCGGGCTGACAGAGTCTTTGCCGCGTCTATGGGTGAAGCGATCGACCTGAAGGTTGGCCAGTTCCTGCTCACCAGCGCCGGAACCTGGGTCCAGATCACCGCGGTCGGGCCCGAACCGAACTGGCGACAGTCCACAACCTCACAGTCGCCGACCTCCATACCTTTAGCATTGCAGCCGGAACTGCTGACTTCCTCACATACAACTCAAACGGGAATCTTTACTGCAGGCTGGACCTGGTGAAGAAACGGGACGAACTCCAGCCTAGCCCCGATCGCGGAGTTGCGACCGATCGTGCGGGTAAGAACTTCACGAAAGCCGGCAGGGGCGAGGTTGCGCAACGGAACGCTGCAGCAAACGGTGGAACAGCTAAGTAGGAGGTCTGTAGTGTGCCTCTTGCGAATCCGCAAAGACCAACCTCTGGGGTCACTCCTCCGGTAAATGAAATGCAAATCGACCATATTAAGCCAAGGGTCCTAGGATGGATCTGAGCGTCGGCCAATGGGCAAGCACTATGTCGCATCCGCAACAGGAGCAAAAGTAGTAGCTGGCCGTAGCCGGCTCCTAAATCAAACTACTCGGAGGAAAGTTGCAAGAAAGAACCAAGGTTACCATTGACCTTCCAAGTGATGGTAGTGGCTGGCCGCCAGCTTCGGCAGAATCCATTTGGGTAAAAGGATTGGGCGGGCATCAGTTTGAAGTCGACAGCATCCCGTTCTTTATCCGAGGGGTCTCGTGTGGAGATGTAATTGAGCTCGAATCCAAGGATGACAGTTCTGCGGTGAAGTCGATTGTCCGAGAGAGTGGCGCTTCTACTATTCGCATAGTGGGTTTGAACGGCATGGACCCTTTCGATGTAGCAAGTCGGTTCGAGCAAACCGGAGCGGAATTCGAGGTCCTTGAGTCATTTGGGATCGTAGCCTTCAGCGTCGCAGGTTCGGCCAATGTCCGTCGGTTTCGTGAGGTGCTCGATCAGGGCTCCCGCGAAGGAATTTGGGACTACGACGAGGGCTGTCTAGCGGAGGCTTGGGCTGCGGCCTAACCTGCAGATCGGCTTCTGCGTATCTCGTGAACCTCTTCATGCTGGTCACCGCGTTGCAGTCGTTGGCAGCGCCGCGGCCGGACCCCTCATCGGTGCCATCGCCATGTGGGGCGGCTGGCAGGGCAATCCAGTGGTCACCGCCGTTCTTGCCGCCGGATTCGCTTGGCGTGCCGACAGTTCCGTGGACTCGACCGCATCGGCGAAGTCGTATGGACTTGTCGCAGTGGTCGCGGCATATACGTGATGGACCGCCACTACGCCCGCACCGGCCGGCATGGGATGGCGTCGGTTTCACGGATCGCCGGCCGCTCATGGGACCCAAAAGCGCTGCACGCCATATGTCCTGATACCGACGAGCGCCTTCGAGGGTCACGTTGGCGAGTGCAACGTTCACCTTTGGGGAAGATGGTCTCTTGGCCGACCCGTCGCGTTCGCAGACATGCAAACACGGTACAACCCTAATGCCAGACTGGGCGTGTGAGGAATTGGGATTCCGCGAATATCTTGAAACCTCCGGTGTCACGCCTTTCGTCTCCAACTGTGTTCAGTCCTGCAACGAGGCTCCGTTCACAGCTGGTGCCACTGCGGCGACGATTATCGTCCAACTGGGTACAAAACACCCCATCGGCGCGGCCGTCACTTTTGGCGTCGGTGCGGTCGCGACCTGCCTCGATGGGAATACCGATTTGGAACTTTGGTGACATCATGGAAAGACCCTATGCAAGGAGACCGGTCGTGGCCGGTAGTCGTGAGATCAGAAAACTGGTAACACGGCTGCTCTTGCTGCAGCTCGTCCCGATCGTCGTGTTGTTCGCTGGTGCCGTGTTCGGCGATCTGGCGACCGGTCGCCTCGCATCTGTGACGAGGTGGGCATTGGCGGGGGTCATGGTGGTGGCCGTCCTGGTGCTCTATGCTGGTCTCGGGCAGCTGATGAATCGAAGCGTGGACGACGCGGTGCGACGAGAACTTTTGACCGAGGCTCATATGAAAGCCCTATACGGAAACCCGGCAACCCGGTCTCGGATCAGACGGCTCATGGGCCCGGCGGTGTCCCGGATGGCTGGAGGACTGCGGAAGTTCCTGACGACGGGGGCATGGATCCTCTTGATGGTTATCGCAATCTCGGGTGGTGCGGATGTCGTAGTCCCCCGCCTGTTGGCGGGCGGAATCGTGATCTGTCTGTATGTCGCCCTGTTGTTTGCGCTAAATGCGCTTGAAGCGCTCTTCTCCCCAGATACGTCTAGTTTAGACATCAGCTAGTGTTTTCATTCGTAGATTCGGTACATGATGATTCGTGGTGCAGTGCTCCTGCAGTATGAATCAGGCACAGACCCTCGATTAGGCGGTGACCCGTGGTCTCGGCAATGAGTCGTTTTCATTTAGTCGAGGCTTCGTAGGTGTTGAGGACTTGGACGGCTTTAGCGAGTTCGGTGGCCTGAGCCGGGTCGCAAGCGAAGCCGGTCGAAGATTGACCACTTTTTGAGCTGGGCGAACGCTCGCTCGCCAGGTCCGCGGAGCCGGGCGTGGAGGCGGTTGTGCTCCTTCTGGTATTCGGGCTTGTCCTTGCCTTTGAAGGGTGTGACCACCAGGTCGCGCTCGAGGCCCTCGTATCCTTTGTTGGCCAGGCCGAACAGGCCCGCCTCGTGCAGGAAGCGTACGATCTGCCAGATCCGGGCCGCGGCGGTGTCGTGAATCGAGCTGCGGATCGCGCCGGAGATCCACAGCAGCTCGCCGTCCGGGGCGATGATGGCCTGGAGGTTCATGCCGTGCACCTTGTGCTTGCCGGAGTAAAACGGCCGGTCGATGCGGTTGCGTTGGATCCGGACCAGGGTGCCGTCGAGGATCACGAAGGCGTGCCGGCGGCGTTTGGCTCGTCGCAGCGCTGTCCGAAGGCCGGGCGCGGTGGCCGCCAGGAGGCGGATGGTCTCACGGATGCGACGCCAGGCGGTGGCCGGAGCGATGCCGAAGCCGGCGGCCAGGTCGACCAGTCGTTCGCCTTTGTGCAGGTATGCGAGAGTGAGGAGGGCTTGCCGGCCGGGGTCGAGGGCTCGCCAGTGGGAGCGGATCTGGCGGCGGTGGGTGCGGACGAGGCCGGACACGTGGTTGAGGGTGGCGGTGGACAGCGGCAGCGCGGCTTGGTAGAACAGCACTCGAGGCTCCTGGCAGGCAACGGATTTCAGCACCTGTGGTTCTACCAGGAGCTTCTTCCTTACCTCACCAGGGAATCGATGACAGCTGAAAACGGCTCAATGAAGGCGACGCATTCGGTTGGAAAATCCGGGTACGCGCCTGGAGATGTGGTAAACGTTACCTCCATCCCGCTCCCGAAAGGTACTTCGAGTGTAACGGCTAAAAACGCGTTGAACAAACAGTCATGGAGGGGCCGAAGGAATCTGGGGGTATCTTTCGTAAATCATAAGGATCCTGAAATCCATATTCCGATGGGTGGATACTTCTAGTATGCGGAGAGGAGATGATGATGGGCACCTGGAGTCACGGTCCTTTTGAAAGCGATACAGCGGAAGATATCATAGATGAATTTCGCGCTATGCCAAGCTCAAGACGTGCCGATGAAATAGCGGTAAGAACCGGTCGGCTGTGTACTGCACGAGAAATCGAGCAGGCCAACATGGAACCCGAGCTGTATGCGCTGATAGGCATCATCGCTGTGAACTTCTGCTCAGATGACATCGTTTCCAAGGTGGATCTTGAGAATTTGGCTACGGGACTGCTGAGTAATTCAAGTCGTTCTGAGTTGAAGCTCCTAGGAGCCAGAGCAGGACGAGCATTGTTGCAAGTTGATCGGTTCTGGGATAGCTGGACTGATCCGACTGAAGGAGATAAAGGGCGTTCAATGCTAAAATCAATAGTCGAATGTCTGCAGCGTCAAGATACACGCAATTAAGAGTGTGTCTCAGTTGGCGAGTTTTTTGTAGCGGGTGATCGCTGCGGCGAGGGCGAGGAACGCGGCGAAGAGGTGGCTGTGGCGTTCGTATCGGATGGGGAGTCGGCGGTAGCCGCCGAGCCAGGCGATGGTGCGTTCGACGGCCCGTCGGTGGCGGCCGAGCCGCGCGGAGGACTCGATGCCTCGTCGTGCGATACGGTCGCCGATTCGCCGTCCGCGAAGCGCGGCCTGGCTGTCGGGGATGTCGTAGGCCTTGTCTGCGTGGACCTTCGCGGGCTTCCTGCGCCGCGGGCCGCGCCGGGAGCGGATCTTCGGGATACCTTGGATGAGTGGCTCGAAGGCCTGGGAGTCGTGCAGGTTCGCGGCCGGCCGTCGCCATGGTCGAACGGACCCAACGCGGGAACTTCCCAGGGCATGAGCCCGAACCCGTTCTCGGCGGCGACTTGGCCCCGAATGACTTGATCGGCCGAGCTGCTCCTGGTCGTCATAGCGGCGAGACGGCGAGGTGAGTGGCGAGTCGCCTCAGGGTGTGGGCGAGCTCAGGTGGTTCGATGACGGCCACTGGGGCGGTGAGCGCGATTCGGGCAACGGTCATGGCGAGCCGGTCGAGATCATCGTCGCGGATCTGGACGGAACCAGAGTCCGCCTCCATCTCGATCGGTGTGTGGTCCACCCAGCGTGGCGCGCGCTCGAACTCTCGGCACCACTCCAGATCCGGTGGGTCTACCAGGAGCGAGAGCAACTGCAGTGCTCGACCGGTGGGTTCTTTCGGTATTTTCTCAGATTGCCACCGGTTGAGGAGCGATCTTATCCGCCATGCGCCATACGGTGGTGGCAACCGATCAGGCGGCACGGATCGTTAACTGAGGTTTTCCATCTCGGTTACCTATCGATTCTGGTCGATGACGATGGTCTGTCTATTCGCGATCGTTGAGTTCGAGGATGAGTACGGCGCGGGCGGCGGGTCCGATCAGGGTCGGGCAGCAGCGAGAGCGGCGGAAGATCGCCCAGGTCTTGAGCTGCGCGAAGCCACGCTCGACCAGAGAGCAGGTGGAGATCACGACTCGATTGTGCTGGCGTTGCTCCTCGGTAAGATTGTCCCACTTGCCCTTGAACGGCACGATCACGTCGGCGCCGACGTGGGTTTTGTCGGCGAAGTTCTCGAGACCGGCGCTGCGGGCCTGGTAGAAGACCTGGTCGGCGCGGGCGGCGGTGAGGTCGTGAGTCGATCCGGGATATTCAGTCCCGATCCACAGAAGGGTGCCCCCGCCGTCGGTAAGGGTCGGGAGGATGACCGCGTGGTGGCGGTGCTTGCGGTACCAGTGCCGGTCGACATGCGGCGACCAGGGCTTTGCGGGACCGCGCCGTTATCACATCGCTCGGCATCAATCGTAAATCGAGATGGAAAGACTTCACTGATGTGCGCAGTCCGTAGTTTCGGTGGATCGGTTGCGGCGTGGACGGGATATTGAGGTTCTACGGCAACACGGAGGCGACCACACCTTCTGATTGTGTGCGTTCAACGGAATCTGGAGGCTGTTGGCGGCCCCCAGTTTGATCTTCAGTTCATCGAGGCGACGGCGCACGGTCCGATCGTTGACACCGAGCTTCCGTCCGATTGCCTTTTGTGTCAGGCCGTCGTAGAGCATGTCGATGATCAGGGTCTCCTCCTCGGCGAGGAAGGACTTTTCGAGTCGATGGGGGCTGGTGTCCATCAGCGCTCCGAACAGGGGATAGATGATGTCGACGTTGCCCTATTTCGGCGTTGTAGAAGAGGATTCGCACCCATAGGGCAGGCTCATCGTATCGCCGCTGCGGTGACTGTGTGGCTTCCCGGGGTGCGGATGTCCACATGCGGACAGAGCATTGACTCACGTCCGTTGGCTCCATAGTGTCGGCCAAACCAACGCAAAGCGGCTACGGCGTTGCACCGCCGCAGCCGCAGATCCATGTGTGGGGAAGCAGAGAGCTTCGCCGGCCCTACACGAACGGAGAACCACTCTACATGGCAAATCAATCACCACGAACTGAGAGCATCGTACTGTTCGATGCCGACTGCGCCCCGTGTTCTCGTGTGGCAAAGAAGTTGAATGCTCTCGCTGTACCCGGGATCGACGTCAAATCACTGCACGACACCGAGATCCAACGGCTGCTCGCCGACACTGGGCACACCATGCCGGCAAAGCCTGCGATCGTCGAGATCGATGGTGGACATGTCACCGTCCGCACAGGCCTCGCCATGCGTCTGCGACTCGCCCGACGGATTGGCTGGCGTAACGCCGGGGCGCTCATCGGCCTGGCTGCTGCCGAAGGCAAAGCCCGCACCGAACGGGCGCAGGAGCAACGCTCGGTCTCCCGCCGCTGGCTCATTGGCGGCGCGGCTGCCAGTGCCGGTGCGGTCCTGTTCGGCACCGCTACTCCTGCGAATGCGGGCCCAGGGGAAACTGGCACACTTCGGAAACTCACGCCCGCGGAGGCCGGGAGGCTCCAAGCGAGCGAAACGAGCCGGCAGGCTCTCCGCGTTTGGGGCGGCAGCCCGGATGAGGCTGCTTACGCCGTCACTGGCAGCATCGGTGAAACGATGGCGTTGCTAAAGCATGACGACCCGACCACCTTCACTTGCGTCGATATGGCCGATCCCAGCGTCGCCGTAACACTCCGAATCGACGCCGAGCACGAGGTTCTTCGCTACTACACCGTCGGTGGCACACCGCTCGCTGAAGTTGCCGTTCAGGACGGCCGGTCGGAAGTCCGTGAACTGAGCCCCTCCTTCGCGCCTGCGTCGGCGGAGGAGCTGACACCGATGTTCTCGGTGTCATGTTTCATCGACTGCGTAGGCGGCGGCGCGGACTACGACTGTGCCATGGCCTGTGGCAGCTGCGTCCTGGGCAGCGCCATCGACAGGGCGATCAACTGCCCGATCTGCTTGGTCTGCGCGGGCGGCCTTGGGGTTCGCTGTGTGAATCAGTGCCGGTAGCGGCGACCACTGAGAAATGAGAGAGTGGGGGTCATGAACCGACCGCGAGAACGATCCGGATTGGCCTCCGCTCTCCTACTTCAAGAATCCGTCCTTGACGAGCGAATCTGGGCGCCACTAAGGCACGCGCTCCAGGGGATGGTTCGCACGATTGGGACTACGCCGCCGGTGTCTCCTGTGTTGCTCTCGGACGAACATTGGGCCGTACATGCCGCGGACTGGATAAATTCCGTCCTGGGACTACAGCCCGTCGACGCGGTCGTCTGTCATAGTCATGCCGCGTTCACTGGACTGGAAATCGCGACAAGAGGGCTCGTCCATGGGCCGGTGATCGTCATCGATCCGACGATCGCCTCACTCATCCACACGATGGGAGCATCCGCCCGCGAAAGGATCTTCGAAGAGCTGGAACGCGAAGAATCGCAGGAGAAGTTGGCTCGGATGTTCGCATCGGTTCCGCAAGAGGAACTCCGCATGTTCCAGCAGACCGGACGGTTGTCACAGGGAAACGCCGAGCAGTTCATCGATTCCTTTCTGACAGCGGATGATTTCAACGACACCGAGCTGTTCGCTCTCGTGAAGGAGATGGTTGCAGAACGACTGTCAAGGGCATTCGCGGAGGGCGTGCAACTTCGACCAACGCCCTTGGGTATCGACTTCCCTGGAATAGCCTCGCAACTTGGCGCGAAGCTGCACATCGTGCTGTCGGAAAGAACGGCCATCGACCGTCTGGGGCTTCGTCCGCAGGTGCGAGCTGCATATCCTGCCGCGAAGATCCACGACCTGCCCGGGTCGGATGGCGTGCAAGGCTGGTGGGCGAACACGCACGACTACGCCGAACTATTGCGTTCGACCATCAGCCGGGCGACTTGACATGCCACCTTGCTCTTGCCAGTAATTCAAGTTTGCAGCGCAGGAAAGTGGCCCTGAGAGTGCCAGATAGTTGTCGGCCAAGGTGATCGGTGCTGATCTTACTACTGCTCGTTTCTCCCAGCCCAGATCGGGCGCGGCCAGCAGGTTCGTACCGAGGCGGCTTTTGGCGACGGCGTACTTCAGCGCGTTGAACGGTACTGCGCGTCTGCGGTTGAAGTAGGCTGCCGAGGCCTGTTTCTCGGAGTTAGTGACGGCCAGGCGGTCCAGCAGGCTCCGGATGCGGTCGGCGTCGTCGAGGACGGTGATTGCTGGGGCGTGCGCCTTTGCCCACTTGAGTGTGTTGCGGAAATCGGTCGGGCAGTCGTCACGGTCAAGGCGTCTGGGAGCACGCCCCCACTGCCGGAGTGCGAGGCGAAGGTCGCGGTCAGGTCGGTCGTGCCGGTCGGGGGAGGAGCGCGACGGCGAGGACCTAGGCGATGCCGGATCGGTTGGTTGCGGCCACGCGGGGACATTTGTAGGTGGTGTAGTTGACCGTGCGCTCGTACCAGCTCGGCCCCGCGGAAGCCGCAGGTTCGGGCAGAGTCTGGCGCATCGAGTGGCTGGTCATTGGTCACTGAAACCAACGGTGATGTACCGAATCGGGGGTGTGATCGATCCTGTTACCGCAGGTGACAGGCATGGACTGTTGGACAGTCCACATAGACGGTGCCCGAGTATCCACCACAAACCATCCACATGAGAGTGGCTAAGGCTGTGACCTCCGGAAACAATTTGTGGCGCTGACGCCGCCGATTTCTGTCAGATCCATTGTGTATTGAGGTGTTTGTGTAGGTAGATAGTGGAGTGGGCGACGAGAATCGTACTCGCGTCATTGGTTTGGAAGACCACAGCGATTACCGTGGTCTACCAGCGAAAACATCCAGAGGTAGTCGCGAAGTCACCTCG
>NZ_BAAHCB010000037.1:0-4875 GCF_054776215.1 Glycomyces tarimensis | reverse complement strand
GATGAGCAGACGGAGGATGCCGGCAGCGGCGGCGATTGACCGCGCGCTGACCAAACGCCCGCCTCCTGCCCAGTCATAGACGGTGCCGAAACCGCCCGGCGAGGAAGGGGTATGAGTGACCACGGCTAGCAGGCGTCATGGACGATCAAGCCCGCGGGTGAGGCAGGCGATCGATCCGTCGCTGACCGGAACTCACAGCACTTTCGCAGTATCGTCCCATCACGGGGAAGGCTGGCGGGAGGTGCGGTCGAGGAACGGCAAGGTGATGGCGGCGAGTTCGGCGGCGGCGGTGTACGTCGCGTCGTGCGGGCTGTTCGGGATGACGGCGAGTTCGCCTCGCGGCAGGAGCCTGACCGCTTGTTCGGCCCAGCGTTGGGAGGTGACGGCTTCATGCTCTCCGCGGGTGACGAGGGTAGGCACGTGGACGTCGGGCAGCTTTGCTTCGATGGGATCGCGCAGCGCTTGGCGGAAGGTGCGCACGGCTCGAAACGGTCCCGCGTCGAGGAGGTCGCGGACGAGGATCGGCAGCTGGCACGGGTCTTCGTGAGGGAGACTGGCCAGCCAGCGCAGCACCTGTCGCGGCATGGTGCGCGCGTGCGGATCCATGGTGGGGCCGACGACGACCAGGCTTCGAACGAGTCCGGGGTACCGGGCGGCGAGGTCGACGGCGACCTGGGTGCCGAAGGAGTTGCCGAGGAGGACGGCCGGGGTGTTGCCCGTGGCGGTCAGCCAGTCCGCGAGCCAGTCGGCGAGATCGCTCACGCCCTGCACCGTGCCGGTCTTGTCGCTGAGACCGAAACCGGGCAGATCGATCACGCGAACGGCGTATCGAGGCGTCAGATGAGCGGCGAGCGGCATGAGGTACCGGTGCGATACCGCCATACCGTGCACCAGCACGACTGGTGCGGCGCCTGGCGCCGCGCTGCGGGACGCTCGATAATGCAGTCTGATCCCACGCACGCGCGCCCAGCGGCTCTCGAAGAGGTGATCGGCCTTCGGCGCGCGGGTCGCGAGCTTGTACTTCTGGCGCATGGAGCGCGGTTTCCATGTGCCCGGCAATGTAGTACCTCGTCCGGGTTCGGCAGGGCTGGTTCAGGGCGACGTCTGGAACGCTCGAGCATACCCGAACGGCCACGCGGCCGTGAACCTTTCGCACTCGAGAGGGTACGTCGATCCCGTGCGGACATGCTGTTGGTGGTGTTGCACGGTATGGACGGCTCGTCGGAGCTGTTGAGGGAACGAACCGGAGTGATCGGGGAAGAATTAACGGCCGGATGGTCGCTCTCCACCTCGCTCCGCCGATTGATGTTTTGTTTGGTCGATATGGGTGGCAGTCGCGCACCATAGTTCAGCGCCCTTGACACACCGTTACTCCATGAAACGGCCAGTTACGACGCCCGCCGATCAGCGGCGGCTTCCAGGTGCCCTTGGTCAACTCCGAGATCAGCAGTGCCATGTTGGAACAGGTGAAACACATGGACGCGCTGCTGCTGGGGCGGCGGACCTACCAGATCCTCGCGGGTGACCGGACGCACCGAAGCGCTGCCTCTCACGCGAACCGAAAGCCGGGACCGATGCGAGGCCGCTGGCACGAGCCCCGCGGTCTGCGAACAAAGACCCGGGGAAGGCGCCTATGGTGGAAAGGTCCCGTGGTCGACCTGCGGACGACCGCCCTTCGCCGCGTCAGCGGCAATGGCGTGAGCGGAACGGCAGCTCAGAACATCACTCGGGCTTCGCAGCCAGGCAAAGGTGGCGTGATGGCAACGCACGCAGAGAACGAATGGACGAGAACCGGCACCGCATCGTGGCCCGGTCCGGCTCCGCCACTGGCTGCCGGGCAACCGTTGCGCCTCCGCGAATACGCCAGTCCTGAGGGCGGTCTACGGGCCAGCGGATCGGTCGATGTCCGCAGCCACCGGGACTGGGAACGAGCGTTGCAGGCCGTGACGACATGGCGCCGTGAAGTGTATTCGTTGGATCTGACCGAACTAGACTTCATCGATGTCCGAGGGGTCGGCGCGCTCGTGGACGCAGCGAGCCTGATAAACAGCGACCAGCAGCTCGTGGTCGAGCACCCGCCGCCGTGCCTACTGCGCACGATGCAATTGTTGTGGCCGAAGTGCACGCCCGCCATCACGTTCACATGAGATCGAGGCGGTGCGTCGTCCTCTTGGCTCCTCGGCCGACCGGGTCCTGCTGGTCGACATGACCGACGCCGGCGCCCACCCGGGCCAAGGCGCGAACTATTGCTGTATGCACTGGTCTCTCATCAGGTGCGGGTCACCTTCCTTCAAACACATCGCTACGAAGGGCCGTATTATGGCTGCCCCCGATTCAGAACGGTTTACGTCGCCAATCGAGGCGATCGGTTTGCGCCGGCGCGTCATGGTGTCTGCCTATTTCTCGCTGTGCGGGCGGCTCCGGTCGAGAAGGATGAACGGGATCGTGGCCACGGACCAGTGCTCCGTTCAAGGCCGCTTCCCTATAGATGCCTTCGCTGAAGTTCTGGTTGAAGTTGTTGGGTTGCAGGACGGTCCACTCGACGCCAGAGTTCTGGACGGCTAGCTGCGCGGTTCACAGGCCCGAGTGCCTCGCCTCGTTCCCGAGCGCTGAAGCGAGCAGGTGCAGTCGTTTGCCCGACTGAGTGACAAGCCGTCGGACTCCAGCCGCCACTGCGGCGGCCACAAAGTCGTCCGCCGGGATCGGCTCGTCCGGAGGAGTGAGATAGACCGCGGAGGCACCGGTCAGGGCCGTTTCCCACGTGGACCTGTCGTGCCAGCCGAACCTGACGTTCGCACCGCGAGAGAGCTCGCGCACGGCGCGGCCCTCCGTCTGTAGCCGCCGGACGAGTCGTCTTCCGATCTTTCCAGAGGCGCCGGTGACGGCGATGAGTTCCTGATTCATGTGAAGCGAAGTTCCGGGGCGGGCGGACCATGGCCATCACTCGAAGGTGGAACTTCTCCCTGTCGAGCGGCAGCCCTTACCGGATCCTCGGTCCAGTCCGATTCGTTTCAGCGGGATTGCCCGGCCTGGGCAGGATCGCGCGGCGCAACCACGGGATGTACGGGCCATCGTGAGAATGCCGGTGTCGTCAGTGTCCGTAGTGGTCTTCGAGCCAGGCGACGGCGAACGCGGTGATGTCG
Organism: Glycomyces tarimensis; assembly: GCF_054776215.1. Classification (NCBI taxonomy): domain Bacteria; kingdom Bacillati; phylum Actinomycetota; class Actinomycetes; order Glycomycetales; family Glycomycetaceae; genus Glycomyces; species Glycomyces tarimensis. The sequence continues at coordinate 1,732 of NZ_BAAHCB010000037.1, read as the reverse complement.
GCCGCGTCGGCGAGCACGGTGTCCGCCGCGCCGACCGGTCCGCGGCGGCCGGCGCCGGTCGCCAGGTAGTCCTCGACGAGGTGTCCGAAGTAGTCTTCCGGCGGTCCGTCCACGACGGGCCGGCTGGTGTCGTACTCCTCGACGAGGCGCCAGCGGGTGCCCGTCGGTGTGGCCAGGGGGTACTCGATGCGGACGCGGCGCTTGCCGGGCAGCTCGGCCAAGTGCTCGGCATGGTGCAGGAGGGTCATCGTGTCCAACGGCGCGCCGACCATGAGCACCCGGCCGCGCGAGGCGACGAGGCGGGCGAACGGCGAGTCCTCCCCGTAGCCGTAGTCGAGCGGATGGTCGGCGGTGAAGGCCTCGGCGCTCGCGCCGAGGGCCGCGACCGATGCGCCGGGGTTGCCGCTTCTGAGGACGCCCGGTCGCGTTCCGATCGTCGCGGCCAGGATGCCGTGGTCGCGCGCCGGGCGGGCGGTGGCCGGGTCGAACGGCGGCACATGCTCGCGCAGGGCCTCGAGCACTCGGCCGTCCTCGTCCCAGACGTCCGCGCTCAGTTCCCAGTCCTGGTAGCTCAGCAGTGTCCCCTCGGCGCCGATCACGTCGAGCACCGCGTCGACGAGCGCATCGGGGCCGCCGAGGACCGTGCCGACGCTCCCGAAGGCCGCGTGGATCATCACGGCATCGCCATCGGCGAGCCCGAGCCTGCGAAGGTCGGCCGCGAGACTCGACCGGGTCAGCGGCTTCGCCGCCCTCTGTTCGTCCATCGGCCCATTCTCACCGATCCTCACTGAAAGGCACCGCCGGGTAGTCCAGCAACGACTCTCTGAGAGGAAGGGCCGCCTCCGGCCCCGTAGGGCTTCTGGTCCGGGTAAGACCTTTGGACTTGCGGTTGACGCTACGTCAACCGCTAATTTGGCGATATGAAGGAGAGAAAGATGCGGACCCCCATGTCAACAGCGGAAAAGCGCGAGGTGTGGGGCGATTTCGCCGAGCACGAGGACGAATATCTTGACGAGGCCGAGCAGCGTTGGGGCGACTCGGAGGCGTTCGCCGAGTCCGCTCGGAGGGTCGCCGCCTACGGCAAGGTCGAATGGGAGGAGATCAATCGCGACAACGCGGCGATCGAGGCGCGAATCCGTGAACTCATGGACGCCGGCGCCGATCCGCGCAGCACGGAGGCCATGGACGTGGCCGAGGCCTCGCGGTTGCATGTATCGCGATGGTTCTACGAAATGGACCATCGGTTCCACGTGCAGAAGGCCGACCTGTACGTGGAGGACGACCGTTTCCGGGAAGGGATCGAGAAGGACACCCGACCCGGCGCGGCGGAGTGGTTCAGAACTGCGGTCATCGCCAACGCCGAGCGCATGACGGACCAGGACTGACCGGTATCATCGTGAACATCCCCGATACCGCTGTTCTTCCTCTACGACTCTTCAGACGGTCACTCTCTTAAGGCATGGCCGCGACAGCAAGCGGGATCATAGACAGGATCGAAATGTTCGCCACGAACCAGCCACAGGTTTTGACGCACGGTGGCCGATTACCTGCGTGACTACCCTGGTTACCAGAACACCCCGGTTCGACCTAGTGATGGGAACCGGGGTGTTCTCCCTGTTCAGAGCGTTGAGTGGGCGACGAGAATCGTACTCGCGTCATTGGTTTGGAAGAGCACAGCGATTACCGTGGTCTACCAGCGAAAACATCCAGAGGTAGTCGCGAAGTCACCTCG
>NZ_BAAHCB010000036.1:0-45607 GCF_054776215.1 Glycomyces tarimensis | reverse complement strand
ATACCTCTATTCTCCCAGGTCACAGACGCTCTGTCATCACCCATTAGGGTGGGAAAACCCTCACGTTTCCCCAACGGAGGCCGCTCAAACACCTTGGGACACAAGACAAAACGGGCACCAATTGGCCCGTCCGGCTCCCACGCGCCATCCCCACGTCCGCCAACCCAACATCCACAAAGCACTCATCTCTCCGTCGTCGCCCGCCTGAACCCGCACTCAAACGAACCCCACCACGAAGACGCCACCCCAACAGGCTCCTACCTCGTCATCGCTGCCGCCCTTGGTGCAGCGCCGCCACCCGCCCACACCGTTCCCTCGCACCCGACAGGTTCCATTTCCGGTCTCCCCAGGCACGGCCCACCCCCTATGCCTGCCTAGGTCCGCTTAGGTCCGCCTAAGTCTGCAACCAGATCTTGAAGCGGTAGCGGATGTCCTCGCCGTTGGTGGACACGATCTCGAAGCCAGAGCGGGCCAGGACCGCCTGCGACGCCGTGTTGGCGATGGTGGTCTCGGCCTCGACCCTCGTGACGCCCTCGCGGCCCATCGCCCATCCGACCAGGGTCAGGACGGCGTCGGTCGCCAGGCCTTCGCCGCGGGCCTCCGGCACGAGCTCGTAGCCGATTTCGACCATGCCGTTCTCGTCCGGCGCCGCGTGGAAGCCGACGTCGCCGACCACGAGGGCGTCCTCGCTGCGCACGATCTGGTACATCCCGAAGCCCGGCTTCCACCGTCCGTCGTCCATCGCCGCCACCAGCATGCCGACAGCGATCTTGGTGCCGTCGAACGGGTACTGCCTGGACCAGTCGGACTCGCGCTCACCCGCCAGGAGGCGCTTCGCGCCGTCGGCCGCGAGCTCACGAAGCTCCACCCGCTCGCCTTCGATTCGGTTCAACTCAGCCGCCTTTCACCGCTCCGCATGGCCTGAACTTACGCCGCCCGATCGCCGGGGGTCGCCCCAAGGCCGATGCCTAGTCAAGATCCGCTGCGGCCCTGCGGATCTCGACGATCTCTGCAGCGGTGGAGAGCCGCGTGACCGCACCGATGTCGGCGAGGTGCTGGCGCTGCTCGGGAGCGAAGGCGCGCGCGACCGCACTCGGGTTTTCGAGCAGCGCGGCGTAGAGCTCGAGGCCCGCCACATAGAACAGGTCGATGAATTTGGGTTCGCCGCTCTCGGCGACCATGATGTTGTGCGGATTGTCGTCGAGTCCGCCCCAGAAGGGAATCGCCTCGGACGCTTCGGCGTCGAGGCGTTCGGCCTCCCTGCGAACCGCGGTGACCGGATCGCCGGGCGCGGCGGCGGACCAGCGTTGCTTGAGCGCGTCGGCGTCCTCCGCGGCGGCCGGGCGCAGGAACTCCATGACGGTCAGGCGCGCGCCTCCGGGTAGCGGTGCGTCGAAGTCGATCCGTGGCAGCATCGGGTGCCCCGGCAGGGCCCGGCACAGCCGCACGAAGACCTCGTAGGCGGGTTCGAACGGGCTGAGGCGCGCCGCCTGGAGTCCGTCGGGAGAGCGCCACACCGTGGCCCAGTCGCCCACGCCGCAGACGTTCCATCCATCGTTCGACAGCCGGGCGGCCACGCCCCGGTGGCGCCATCCCTGCAACGGTTCGAAGTCGTGCACGCCCGGAGCCTATGCGGCCGCGGCGGCGGGCGGAAGCGATTTATTGGAGGGACTCGACGAGCATGTCGGCCAGCGCCTTGGCGTACTCGCCGTCGGGGTCGTAGTCGGGGTCGAATACCGTCAGCTCCATGCCGGCGCAGCGCTCGTCCGAGGCGCAGGTGGAGACGATCTGGGCGAGTTCGCCGATGGAGATGCCGCCGGGGGAAGGGCCGTCGACGGCGGGCATCACTGAGGGGTCGAGCACATCGGCGTCGATGTGGAGCCAGAACGTGGTGACGTCGCCGACCGCCTCGAGCGCCCATTCGGCGGAGCGGCCGACCCCGCCGGCGCGCAGCTCGGGCACGGTGCGCATGGACACGCCGGTGGCCTCGAGTTCGACGCGGTGCGCGTCGTCGGTGCGCAGGCCGAGCATGACCAGGTGGTCGGTGTCGACGTAGGGGCGCAGGCCGCCGATGTCGGTCAGGTCCGGCTGGCCTCGGCCGGTCGCCAGGGCGAGCTCCTCGGCCGCGGCGGCGCCGACGTACTTGGAGTTGCCGGGGTGGCGGAAGTCGGAGTGCGCGTCGACGAAGACCAGGCCGCGACGCTTGCCGTCGCGTTCGGAGCGGCGGCGCGCGGCCAACAGCGGCCCGAGCATGATCGAGCAGTCGCCGCCGAGCAGCAGCGGGAAGCGGCGTTCGCGCCAGAGCCGCTCGACGCGGTCGGCGAGCTGCCTGGTGTATTCGGCGATGGCCTTGGCCTGGCCGACGCCGTCGCCGGGCCGCCACCCGGAGGCGTCGAAGCGGGGCGCGGTGAGGCAGCCGGCGTCGACGGCGTTGAGCCGCTGGACGAGGCGGTGATCGCGCAACGCCCCCGGCGCTTTGCCGCAGCCGGGGACGGTGTGCTGAGTCGGAGGCCGCAGCCCGAGGTTGGACGGCGCGTCGAGTATGGCGACGCGCTTGGATCTCGTCGCCACTGGCGCTCACCTCCCCGTATCGGCCACGCTAGCTAATCACAGCCGGGGCTGCGGCACCAGGAGAGACGTTCGCAATCACATGGTTCGGCCTCGTCCCTTAGAAGAGGACGGAGCTGAGCTTGCGGCGGGCCTTGGTGACGGTCGGGTCGTCGGGGCCGGCGATGCTGAACAGCTCGACCAGGCGCTTGCGGACGCGTTCGCGATCGTCGCCGGCGAGCATGGCGACCTGCTTGATGAGCCGGTCGTAGGCGGCTTCGGCCTCGCCGGAGAGGATCTGGAGGTCAGCGGCGGCGAGGGCGGCGTCGACGTTGTTCGGCTCGGCGTCGGCGACGGCCACGGCGTCCTGCCGCAGGTCCCCGGCGCGGCGCAGGAGTCGGACCTGGGCGAGCCCGGACTCGGCCTCGAGGGAGCCGGGGTTGTTCTTCAGGTACTTGTCGAAGGCGGTCTCGGCGGCGTCGACGTTGCCGTTGGCCATGTGCTCCTCGGCGGCGGCCAGTTCGGGGTCGACCTGCTGGGGCACGTCGACGCCCGCGGTTTGGGCGAGCTTGCCGAGCCACTGGCGCAGGCCCTGCTCGGTCTGGGGGCCCTGGAGGAGGTCGACGGGGCGGCCTCCGGCGATGGCGACGACGGCCGGGAGGGCCTGGAGCTGGAGCGCGGCGGCGAGCTGCTGGTTGTACTGGACGTCGGCCTTGGCGAGCGTCCAGGCGCCGCCGTCGGCGTGGGCGAGGCGCTGGAGCAGGTCGCGCGCCTCGACGCTCTCGGGCGACTGCTCGGCCCAGAAGACGACGACGACGAGCGTGTTCAGCGACCGTTCGAGGACTTCGCTCTGGACGGTGGCGTCGGTGACGTCGAGGGCGACGACGCCCGGTGCGGCCGAGCCGGGGTCCGGGGCCGCGGGCGGCTGCTGGCCGGCGGCCTGCCGCCGGGCGGCGGCCTGCTGCTGTTGCTGCTGCTGGGCGGCGAGTGCGCTCAGGTCTACGGCACTGCCCGAGAATCGTGACGGTACGTTGTCGCTCATGATCGTGATCTTCCCATTCCAGTTCGTGACTCGCGTGCGGGGATGAGGCAATGTGGGCGGCGCCCGGTCGCGCTCAGCAGCGGCCGGCGGCCTCGTCTCGGCCCTTGACGGCGAGCTTGTCGGCGCGTTCGTTGCCCGGGTCGCCCGAGTGGCCGCGGATCCAGCGCCATTCGACGTGGTGGCGGGCGGCGGCCTCGTCGAGCCGCCTCCACAGGTCGGCGTTCTTGACCGGCTGCTTCTGGGAGTTGATCCAGCCGTTGCGCTTCCAGTTGGACATCCAGGACATGATGCCGTTGCGGACGTACGAGGAGTCGGTGTAGAGCACGATCGTCATGGGGCGTTTGAGGGTCTCCAGGGCCTTGATCGCGGCCATGAGTTCCATCCGGTTGTTCGTGGTGGCCGTCTCGGAGCCGTAGAGCTCCTTCTCGTGGTCGCCCCATTTGAAGTAGGCGCCCCAGCCTCCCGGGCCCGGGTTGCCTGAGCAGGCGCCGTCGGTGTAAATGACGGCGGTGTCCTCGTTTCCGTCCGATTTCGGCATGATGGCAAGCCTATCCCGCGAGCGCGCGGACGGCTTGGACCCCTAGGACGAGGCCGAGGACCATGAAGAGGGCGGCCGAGCCCCAGCGGATGTACCGCTCGGGGATGCGCCTTGCGACCCAGGCGCCGGCGAAGACGGCGAGGAGGTCGGCGGCGACCATGCCGGCGGTGGCCCCGAGCCAGACGCCCCAGGGGTTGTACTGGCCGCCGAGGAAGATCGCGGCGAGCATGGTCTTGTCGCCGAGTTCGGCCAGCAGGATCGCGCCGGTGACGGTGAGGAGGCCGGACTTGCGCTCTTTGAACTCGTGCGCGTCGTCGTCGTCCTCGCCGCGGAGGGTCCACAGGCCGAAGCCGATGAACAGGACGGCGGCGCCGAGGGTGATCCAGTCGGTGGGCAGCAGGCTTCCGGCGGTGGCGCCGATGCCGACGGAGACGCCGAACAGGATCGCGGTGGCGATGACGAGTCCGGCGATGACGGAGCGGAGCTTGTAGCGGGCGGCGAAGGACAGGGCCATGAGCTGGCTCTTGTCGCCCATCTCGCCGACGAAGATGACGCCGAAACTGAGGGCGGCGGCGGAGAAGAAGACGTCCATCGGGGGTTGATCCTCCCAGTTCGGGGCCGGGAGAGGGCAGCCTTGACCTCGACCCGGCGCATTGCCTTGGTCGAAGGTCTCGCTCGCCCCGGAGCCGAGGCCGCGCGGCCGGGCACCGTTTCACAGCTGCGTGCTCGGCTGTGGGTGCCAGTGTGTCGACCGCGGCGTTGGGAGCTACTCCCCTTCTGCGCCCGCAACTATACGCCGCCGGTTCTCGATCCGGCGTCGACCGGCTCCGGCAGTGACGCGCGATGCCCCAGCAGGCGGCCGATGGCGATCGGTCCGGCGAGGGCGATGACGACGGCCAGCGCGGTCGGGACGATGAGGCCGACGGTGAGGCTGGTGGCTTCGGCGAGGTAGCCGACGCTCGCGGGGCACAGCAGGAACCCGCGGAGCCGCACATGCTCATGGCGGCGATGTCGGAGCCGGTGCCTCCGGCCTCGCTGACGGCGCTGAACAGGACGGGTATGAGCACGGCCGAGCCGACGCCGGCGAGCGCCCAGCCGCTCCAGGACAGGGCGAGGCCGCCGACGGCGTCGGCGGCGAGGACGAGGAGGTAGCCGACGAGTGTGAGCGAGCCGGCACCGTCCCGCTCCTGCCGGAGCACGAGGAGGACGGTGCCGAGCCGGGCCTCGCCGAGGTCGAGGTGCGCTTCGATCGAGGGGTATGCGGCGGCCAGGCGCCCATGACGAAGCCGGTGATGGTGAAGCATCCGAAGATGCCGATCCTGGCTCGCCGCAGCTCGGTGGCGGTCGGGGTCATCGTGCTCCTCGTGCGCGAAAGAGCTTACCGCACCAGGGTGACGTCCGCTTCGCGGTGGCCTTCGCTGGGGGCGGACCGGTTCAGCAGGCGCCACATCGTGAGCGGTCCGCCGATGGCGATGAAGGCGGCGAGGGCGGCGGGGATCATGAGGCCGACGGTCAGGTTCGCGCCTTCGGCGACGAATCCGATTGCGGCCGGGCCGAGCAGGAGGCCGGTGGAGCCGGACATCGAGATCAGGGCGATGTTCGAGGGCGATCCGCCGGCTTCGCCGATGGCGCTGAAGAGGACCGGGACCATGATGGCGATGCCCGAGCCGGCGAGGATCCAGCCGGTCCAGGCGAGGGGGAGCCCGCCGGCGGTGCCCGAGACGAGGACGAGGGCGTAGCCGCTGGCGGCGGCCGCCCCGGCCCACAGCATGGTTCGGCCGGGGCCGAGTCTGGAGCGGATCGGGTCGCCGGCTAGGCGGAAGGCGGTCATGGCGCATCCGAACACGGTGTAGGACAGCGGTGCGAGGGCCGCGTCGGCGTCGAGGACGCGGGCGGCGTGGAGGTTGGCCCAGTCGGCGGCGCCGGACTCGATGAGGTGGCTGCCGAGGCCGAGCACGAACAGCGCGCCGAGGAGTACGGCGCCGATGCGCGCGGCCGAAGCTTGGGCGCCGCTGCCGCCGCCGATCGCTCGACCCGGTGGCGGCAGCAGCGGACGTGTCCAGGCCGCGAACGCGGCGGTGCACAGCAGCGCGGCGACCACGAGCATGGACTGGCTGCCGAGGCCCAGCGTGAGTCCGAGTGAGGTGAGGGCGCCGGCGGCGGCGCCGCCGAGGCTCCAGAAGCCGTGGAAGGACGAGACGATGGGCCGCCGGTAGTGGCGTTCGAGCTCGACGGAGTGGGCGTTCATGCCGACCTCGACGAAGCCGACGCCGACGCCGTACAGCGCGGCGGCGGCGAGGAGCGTCTCGTAGCTGGGGGCGAGCGCCGGTGCGACGAGGACGAGCTGGGTGGCCGGGCCGGTCCATCGGAGCAGTCTTCTGGTGGTGATCCGGTCGGCGAGCCTGCCCGCCACCACCATCGCCGCGAGCCCGACGAGCTGGATGACCAGGAGGACGATGCCGAGTCTGGCTTCGCCGAGATGCAGGCGGGCGTCGACTGCGGGGAGCGCGGCGGCCCAGGCTCCCATGACGAAGCCGGAGGTGGCGAAGCAGCCGAAGACGCCGATTCTCGCCTTCCGGAGGCCGGTGGTGTCGGGGGTCATGACGGTCCTTGTGTCGGCTTGTTTTGTTCTTGGCAAGAACATAACATGGCGCTGAGGCCGCCGCAACAGGCGGTGCCGAGCGATGGGACATACTTCGGCCATGGTGACCACGACGAGCGCGGACCTGCGGGTCCACAATCAGGTGCGGCTGCTGCGCGCCGTCCACGACGCCCCCGAGCCACTGACGCGGGCCGCGGCCGCTCGGCGGCTCGGCATCGGGCGCAACACCGCCGCCTCGCTCGTCGGCGAGCTGGAGGAGGCCGGACTCCTCCACGAGATCCCCGCCGAGTCCTCGGGACGCGGGCGGCCGACGACGCTGCTGGTCCCCCATGCCGCCGGGCCCGTCGCGCTCGCCGCCGACATCAGGGAGGACTCGTGGACGCTCGCGCGGATTGAGCTCGGCGGGGAGCTCACGACATTGGAGGACGGGGAGCACGACCGGACCCCGGCGGTGTTCGCGCGGATCAAGACCGCGGTCGACGAGCACGCCGACGAGCGGACCGCGGCCCTCGGCATCGCGATCGCCGGGCCGATCCGCGACGGCCGGCGGCTGCACATCTCGCACCTCGGATGGGACGAGGTGGACCTCGACGATCACATCGGAGCGGGATGGCCGCCGACCGTGGTCGGCAACGACGCTCGGCTGGCGGGGCTGGCCGAGGCGCGGCGCGGCGCCCTGCGGGGCGCCGGGACGGCGATGCACTTCCACATCGACTTCGACATCGGCGGCACGCTGCTGCTCGGCGGTGACGCCCAGACCGGCGCGCGCAACGTCGCCGGCGAGTTCGGCCACATGCCGCTGACCGGCTCGGGCCTGCCGTGCATGTGCGGGGTCCTCGGCTGCTGGAGCCTCGACGTCGGGGTCAACGCGCTGGTGCGCCGGTTCGGTGCCGAGACCGGCTACGGGGTCGGGCGCGAGCTGGGCCGCGAGATCCTCGCCCGCGCCGAGGAGGGCGACGCCGAGGCCTCCCGAGCGGTCGACGACAACGCCGCCGCCCTGGGGGCCGGGCTCGGCGCGCTGGCCAACGCCCTCGACCCCGAGGCGATCAGCCTCTCAGGGCTGGGCGTGGAGCTGGTACGCCTGCGGCGCGGGCTCATCGAAGAGCGCTGCGCCGCGGGGCTGATGGAGTTCAGGCGCGCCGAACCGCCCCGAATCGTGGTCGGGACGGTCGGCGCGGTCGGTCCGCTCCGGGGCGCGGCCGAGATCGCCTTCGACGCGATCCTCACGCCTGCATGGTTGCGGCGACGGCGCTGACCCTCGGGTCACCGACGGCGGTGCTCGCTCTCGCGCTCGCCCTCGTCGCCCTGAAGTTTCTCCTTGGCGTCGTGGGCGGCTTGAGTGGCCTTGTCCCTCACGCCGTGGGCGGCCTCCTTGGCCTCGCCGGCCATCTGCTCCCGCTGGCCTTCGGCTTCGAGCTCCTCGTTGTCGGTGGCCTCGCCGACTCGCTCCTTGGCCTCGCCCTTGGCCTGCTGGCCCTTGTCCTTCGCCTTGTCGAAACCGCTCATCCTCACGATCCCCTTCGCATATCGGTGGTGGATGCGATGAGTACCCGCCCGACCGGCCCGTAACCCGGACGGCGACGGGGGCGGGCCGCTGCCCGCCCCCGTCGCTCGTTCACCGGTCTAGAGCGAGCCCTCCAGGTGGTGGTAGACCTGGTTCCAGCGCAGCTGCTGCTTGAACTCCCGGGCCGTGGTGCCCTCGCCGATCGTCACCAGCTCGATCCCCGCGATCTCCGCGAAATCCTCCATGACCTCGCGGCCGAAGGCCTGAGTGAAGCTCGTGTGGTGCGGGCCGCCGGCGGTCAGCCACGCCTCGGCCGAGGTCTCCAGGTCCGGCTTCGGTTCCCACACCGCGCGCGCCACCGGCAGGTTCGGCAGGTCCTGCTCCGGCTCGACGGCCTCGGCCTCGTTGGCCACCAAGCGGAGCCGGGTGCCGAGGTCCATCAGGCCGACCATGAACGCCGGACCGGGCGGGGCGGTGAAGACCAGACGCACCGGGTCCTCCCTGCCACCGATGCCGAGCGGATGGATCTCGCACCTCGGCTTGGCGGCGGCGATCGACGGGCACACCTCGAGCATGTGCGCGCCGAGGATCTGCGGGGACTCGGCGCCCAGGTTGTAGGTGTAGTCCTCCATGAAGGACGTGCCGCCCTCCAGGCCGGTCGCCATGACCTTCATCAGGCGCACCAGGACGGCGGTCTTCCAGTCGCCCTCGCCGCCGAAACCGTAGCCCTCGGCCATGAGGCGCTGGACCGCGATGCCCGGCAGCTGCTTGAGCGCACCGAGGTCCTCGAAGGTGTCGGTGAACGCCTTCGCGCCGTGCTCCTCCAGCATGGACCGCAGGCCGAGCTCGATGCGGGCGGCGTCGCGCAGCGACTCGTGGCGCTCGCCGCCGACGCGCAGCTCGGGCACCACGTCATAGGCCTCCTCGTATTCGGAGACGAGCCCGTCGACGGCCTTGTCCTCGATCTGGGCGACCCGCTCGGCCAGCTCCACGACGCCGTAGGTGTTGACCTCGACGCCGAGCTTGATCTGGGCCTCGACCTTGTCGCCCTCGGTCACGCCGACCTGGCGCATGTTGTCGCCGAAGCGGACCAGCTTGAGGTTCTGGACCTCGTTCCAGCCCAAGGCGGCGCGCGCCCAGTTCCCGACGCGGGTCTGGACCCGCTCGTCGGCCCAGTGGCCGACGACGGTCTTGCGTCGGTGGCGCAGGCGCGTGAGCATGTACCCGAACTCGCGGTCGCCGTGGGCGGCCTGGTTCAGGTTCATGAAGTCCATGTCGATGTCGGCCCACGGCAGGTCGCGGTTGTGCTGGGTGTGCAGGTGCAGCAGCGGCTTCTGGAGCGCGTTCAGCCCGGCGATCCACATCTTCGCGGGCGAGAACGTGTGCATCCAGGCGATGACGCCGATGCACTCGTCGCTCGAGTTCGCCTCCAGCATCACCCGCCGGATCTCGTCGGGCGTGGTCAGCACCGGCTTGGCGACGACCTCGACCGGGATCGCCGAGGCCGAGTCCAGACCGGCGACGATGTCGGCCGAGTTCTGGGCGACCTGGTCGATCGCCTCGGGCCCGTACAGGTGCTGACTGCCGGTGACGAACCACAGTTCCTTCGCTTGCATTTACTTCTCCTCAGGGGCGGGCTGCTGGCCGTAGACGTTCTGGTAGCGGTCGTAGAGCGCGTCGATGTGCGCCTGGGCGATCGGGACCGGCTCGCCGATCTGGCGAGCGATGTGGACGGTGCGGGCCACGTCCTCCGCCATCACCGCCGCCTTCACGGCCGCCCTCGGGCCCTTGCCGATCGTGAACACGCCGTGGTTCTGCATGATCACCGCCGGGGAGCGGTGGCCTTCGAGCGTCTCGACGATGCCCTTGCCGATGTCGTCCGAGCCGATGAGCGCGAACGGACCGAGCGGGATCTCCCCGCCGAACTCGTCGGCCATCGCCGTCAGGACGCACGGGATCGCCTCGGCGCGCGCGGCCCAAGCGGTGGCGTAGGGGCTGTGGGTGTGGACCACGCCGCCGACCTCCGGCATGTGGCGGTAGACGTAGGAGTGGCTCTCGGCGTCCGAGGAGGGGACGAGATCGCCGGCGAGGACCTTGCCGTCCAGGTCGGTCACGACCATCTTGTCCGGCACCATGTCGTCATAGGACACCCCGGAGGGCTTGATGACGACGATGTCGGTCCCCGGGACGCGCGCGGAGACGTTCCCGCTGGTCCAGGTCACCAGGCCCCAGCGGAGCAGCTCGGCGTGCAGCTCGCACACCTCGACCTTCATGGCCTCGACGGCCTCGGTGGTCTCGAACGTCATTTCGCGGCCTCCGTCGCGATCGTGTGGAGCTGGTGCAGTGCCTTGGAGCCGCCGCGGCCGAAGTGGTCATGCAGTTCGGCGTAGATCGCGTACAGCTCGTCGTAGGCGTCGGCCTTGGCCGGGTCGGGGGTGTAGGCGGCGCGTTCGATCTTCCCCATCGCCTCGGAGGCGGTCTTGATGTCCGGGTAGGCGCCGGCGGCCACCGCGGCGTGGATCGCCGAGCCGAGGGCCGGGCCCTGGTCGGAGGTGAGGACGGTGATCGGGCGGCGCAGCACGTCGGCGTAGGTCTGCATGAGCCACCGGTTCTTCAGCAGGCCTCCGGCGGCGATGAACTCCTCGATCGGGACGCCCGACTCGACGAGCGTCTCGACGATCATGCGCGTGCCGAACGCGGTCGACTCGACCAGCGCCCGGTAGATCTCCTCGGGCTTCGTGGCGAGCGTCAGGCCGACGATCACGCCCGAGAGGTCGTGGTCGACCAGGACCGAGCGGTTGCCCGAGTGCCAGTCGAGCGCGACCAGGCCGTGCTCGCCGACTTCCTGGGCGGCGGCCAGCTCGGTGAGGTGCTCGTGGATCGAGATGCCTTTCTTCGCGGCCTCGGCCTCGTAGTCGCCGGGCACGCCGTTGCGGGTGAACCAGGCGAAGATGTCGCCGACACCGGACTGGCCGGCCTCGTAGCCCCACAGGCCGGGAGTGATGCCGTCGCGGACCACGCCGCACATCCCGGGGGCCTCGGTCAGGGTCTCGCCGTTGACGACGTGGCAGGTGCTGGTGCCCATGATGGCGACGAGCTGCCCGGCGCCGACGGCCTTGGCGCTGGCGGCGGTGACGTGGGCGTCGACGTTGCCGACCGCGACGGCGGTGCCCTCGTTCAGGCCCGTCCAGGCGGCGGCCTCGGCACTCAGGCCGCCGGCGCGGTCGCCGAGGGCCGACAGCGGGAAGTCGAGCTTGTCGCAGAAGTCGGCGAAGTCGGGGTTGAGCGCGGCCAGGTACTCGCGGCTGGGCCGCTTGCCGTCCTGGTAGATGCCTTTGTAGCCGGCGGTGCAGACGTTGCGGTTCTCCTCGCCGCACAGCTGCCACACGATCCAGTCGGCCGCCTCGATCCAGCGGTCGGCGCGGGCGTAGACCTCCGGGTCCTCCTCGAGGACCTGGAGGCCCTTGGCGAACTCCCACTCGCTGGAGATCTTGCCGCCGTAGCGGGCCAGCCACTCCTCGCCGCGCTCGGCGGCGAGCGCGTTGATGCGGTCGGCGTGGGGCTGGGCGGCGTGGTGCTTCCACAGCTTCGGCCAGGCGTGGGGGCGGTCGGCGAAGTCGTCGAGCTCGTTCAGGGGCGTGCCGTCGGCGGTGGTCGGCAGCACCGTGCATGCGGTGAAGTCGGTGGCGATGCCGACGACCTGGTCGGCGCTCACGCCGGCCTCGGCCACGGCCTGCGGGACGGCGCCTCGCAGCACGGCGCGCCAGTCGTCGGGCGACTGCAGCGCCCAGTTGCGGGGCAGTTTCCTACCGGTGACCGGGAGCTGCTCTTCGATGGAGCCGTGCCCGTAGACGTGCTCGGCACTGGCGAGCTCGCGCCCGTCTGAGACGGCGGCGACCACGACCCGGCCCGAGAGCGTTCCGAAGTCAATCCCGATAGCAACGGCTTCGTTGTCGCTGCCAGTCATCTAGGCCTCCTCAGGGTGTTCCACGGTTCAGTTGACCGTTCACACCGCCTGGTTACGGCGGTGCGGCGGCATTGCGCACAGGTGAATCACCCACAACTTAACGCATTCGAACGCGCGGGACCACATCCGGTACGCTCCCCGTCCGCAGTGCGGTCGCGCGAACCGGTCAGGTGTGTGAGGCCGGTTACGTCAGGGGCGCTTGCCGACTCCCGTGGCGATCTCGCCGAGCCGGCCGCCCTCGACCTTGCTCTGGAGCGGCGGCGTGGGGCCCCCGGATCCGGCGCGCAGGCCCTCCAGGAACTCGGCGACCGCCTCGTCGGAGGTGTGGTGGGAGACCCAGCCGAGCTCGCGCCTGACGCGCGCGGTGTCCATGACCGGCAGCCGCGCGACCACGTCGAGCAGCTCCGGCGGGACGGGCGTCATCCGCATGCGGTAGGCGGCCGCCAGCGCGGCCCTCGCGGCGCCGAACGGCATCGGGATCGGGCGGGCGCCGAGCATCGCCGCGACCGACCGCATGTCGGTCATGGACTCGCCTGCGACGTTGAAGGCGCCGCTCGCGGTGCCGAACAGCGCGGCGCGGAAGACCTCGGCCAGGTCGTCGGCGTGGACGGCCTGGAAGCGGACGCCGTCGACGACGGGCATCGCCGGGACCAGGCCGGGCTTGGCGGCCCAGCCGGGCAGGAACGGGCCGGCGAACAGGCGGCGCTGTTCGGCGGCGGCCTTGCGCTTGAAGACGAACGCGGGCCGGATGCGGACGCTGCGGATATCGGGGTGCGCGGTCTCGAAGTGGTCCAGGAGGCGCTCGACGTAGGCCTTCTCGCGGGTGTAGGCAGCGCCGGGAAATCCGTCGGTCGGCCAGGTCTCGTCGACCGCGCGGTGGTCGACGCGGGGCGAGTACGCGCCGATCGAGGAGCTGTAGACGAGTGCTTTCGCTCCGCTGCGGGCCGCGGCGTCGAACACGCGCCTGCTGCCGAGCACGTTGGCCCGCCAGGTGGTGTCCGGGTCGCGGGTCGGCTGGAGCAGCCAGCCGAGATGGACGACCGCGTCGTGTCCCTTCAGGAGTGGTCCGAGATCGTCCTCGGCGAGGTCGGCGGCGGCGAACTCGGTCTTGGGGACCCGCCAGTCCGGGAGGCGCCGGGCGATGCCCAACACGGACTCCACGCGATCGTCGCCGCTGAGGAGCCTGATGAGGCTCGTGCCGATATTGCCTGTAGCGCCGGTGACGGCCACGCGAAGTCCGTTCATGGCGCCCGTGTACCCGAGCCGGCGAGGCCTAACCTCGGTCGCCGCCCCGGAGGTCCCCCGTGCTCCCCGACTCGATCAGCGGCCGCAGGTCCTCGGGCAGTGACTCCCGGACGCGCTCCATGACGCCGCCGGTGGTGGCCTCGTCGACGAGCTCCAGCACCACGCGGCTGTGGTAGATCGCGGTGGGCTCGTCGCTGTGCTCGCGCCGCGCGACCCGGTGGGCGAACTCGTCGAAGCCGAAGTGCTCCCCGGTGCCGCTCTTGTCCGGCTTCATGGCCCGGCGCAGGTGCTCCCCGAGCTCGGACGGCAGCTGCGAGGCCACCTTGTCGGCGAGGTGATCGGGGATGCGTTCGGACAGCGTCTCCAGCGTGGCCCGGGTGGCGCCCTCGGCCGCGCCGCGGCTCGGCAGATGCGCCCTGTCCTGCACGTACCCGATGAATTGATCGTGTCGCATGGCTCCTCCTTCAGCTCCTCCTTGGTGGAGCCCGGCGGGTACCCGACGGCTCCCGGGGCTACACGCCGGGTGCCGCGAGGCGAGGATTAGCGCTCGGCGCCAGGGGTATCCGCCAGCGCACAGCGCCCGGCACAGGACCTGACCGGGCATGTTTCGGAAGGGATGATTCGATGAGCAAGCCCGCGCAGCAGCAGAAACCGCCCGGATACACCGAGAAGATGGACCCGCGACCGCGGGACGAGATGCGCGAATACGAGGGCCGGGGCCTGCTCAAGGGCCGCCGGGCCCTGATCACCGGCGGCGACTCGGGCATCGGGCGGGCCGTGGCCGTCGCGTTCGCGAAGGAGGGCGCCGACGTCGCCATCGCCTACCTCGAGGAGCAGGCCGACGCCGAGCACACCGCCGAGCTCATCGAGGCCGAGCAGCGCCAGTGCGCGCTCCTGCCGGGCGACCTCGGCTCGGCCGAGCACTGCGCGACGGTGGTCGACGATACGGTGCAGGCGTTCGGCGGCCTCGACATCCTGGTGAACAACGTCGCGACGCAGACGCCGGTGGACCGCCCGGAGGAGATCACCGAGAAGCAGTGGCTGCGCACCTTCGAGGTGAACATGCACAGCTACTTCCGGGTGACGACGGCGGCGCTCGCGCACCTCGGCGAGGGCGACGCGATCATCAACACCTCGTCGGTCAACGGCCTGCGGGGGAACAAGACCCTCATCGACTACTCGGCCACCAAGGGCGCGATCCACGCGTGGACGTACTCGATGGCGCAGGCGTTGGCGCCGAGGGGCATCCGCATCAACTGCGTCGCGCCGGGGCCGGTGTGGACGCCGCTGATCCCCTCGACGCTCTCGGAGTCGCACGTCGAGGGCTTCGGCGAGAACGTGCCGCTCGGCCGGCCGGCCGAGCCCGACGAACTGGCGCCGTCATACGTCTTCCTCGCCTCGAATCAGATGTCGTCGTTCTACACCGGCGAGATCTTCTCCGCACTCGGCGGCGAGACCGTCCCCGGCTGAACCGGCGCCGGACAGCGTGAAAGCCCGGATATCGACGTCGATATCCGGGCTTTTACCGTATCGCCGGACCGGCCGGTCCGCGCCTACCGGTGCGTCAGTCGGCGCAGTCCGGTGCGGCGCTTGTGCGGCAGGTCGGAAGCGGCCGAGACGATCATGTCCTTCGCCTCGCCCATTCGCTTCCGAGCGTCCCTGCGCCGACGCTTCGCGGCCTTCATGTAGTGCTTGGCCGCCTTGTTGTGCTCGCGGCGGTGGGCGCGGGCGACTTTGAGACCGATCAGGGTCGCGGTGGTCGCCCCCGCGGCCGCCACGACGACGGTCACGGGGTGGCGACGCGCCGAGCCGAAGGGCCCGCCCGCGGTCGCCTCGTCGCCGAAACCGAGCCGCTCGCGCAGCTGCACCACGTCCTCGCTGAGCTGCTGCCGCGTGCGGTCGGCCTCGCGGCGCAGCTCGTCGGACGAGCGGTACCGCGCGGCCTCGGCGTCGGCCTCGGCCCACGTGGCCCGCTGCTCAGCCGTCACGCGGTCGGCCTCATCCTCCGGTTGGTACGGCAGGCCAACGCCCGGGGGCGGGCCGGTGCCGACTCCCGGAGGAACCGCCGCGCTCGGCGGCACGGTCCATCCGCTCATCGCTCCTCACTTCCTTCCGCGCAGCGCTTCGACGTCGTCGTGCGCGCGCTCCTTGGTTGCTTCGGGGACCGGCGGGATGGCGCGTTTGAGCGCCGATTTGCCGATCATCGCGAGGATGCCGGCGATCACGAACAGCGCGATGCCGACGACGAGCGCCGCCAGCCATGCGGGCCAGACCAGGGCCAGGGCGAACACGGCCGCGCTCGCGAGCCCGGCTCCGCCGAGGATCGCGACGACGCCCGCGACGGCGAGCATGCCGCCGCCTTTGGCTCCCTCTTTGGCCTTGTCCGTCATCTCGCGGGCGGCCAGCTGGGCCTCCACCCGCGCGAGGTGTGCGACGTGTGAGCTCAGGTCGCCCACGAGCTGAGTGACCGAGCGGTCCCGCTCGTCCCACTCGCGGCGCCTGGCGGTCGCGGTGTCGTAGTCATCGGCGGTTCGAAAGGTCATCCCCTGAGGATCGCGTCGAACCTCCATGTCATCACTCCTTCTCCGCCGGCTCTACTTGCGCTTGAGCGCGCGTTGGAGCTCGGCCTTGTTCATCTTGGAGCGGCCTTTGATGTTCTTGCGGCGGGCGTCCTCGTACAGCTGCTCCTTGGTGCGGCCCTGCGGGCCGGTACGGTTGCCGGAGCGTTTCCCGCCGCGTTTGTAGGCCGACATGTCATCGGTCGAGGTACGGCTGGCCTGCCGTGTCTCTCCCGCCTGCGCACGCTGCTTGTTCACCGTGCGCGCGGCGATCTCCTGCGCGCGGTCCTCGTCGGTCCCGCGCTCCACGGCCTGGCCTTTGATGTGTTTGTACTGCCGCTCTTCCTTCTTGGTCCAGTGTTGCTGCGGCATGGCCTTTCACCTCCGGTCAGGACCCGGTGTCCGATTCGGGCGTCGGGTCCGTCCGTTTGCGGGTTCCCCCGGTCCCCCCGGTGAAAACCTCTCCCCTTCAGGCGGCGACGTCCTCGGTGACGCGCGACCAGCGGCGGTGCCCCGCCATCTCCTCGGCAAACGCCTCGAAGAACGCGGCGGGCACGTCCAAACCGGAGGCGACGGAGGTGACCACGCCCTCGTCGTTGACCGGCTCGGGCCCGGTGGCGTGGTCACCGTCCACCCCGGCGGCGCGCAGCACCTCCAGTCCGGAGCCGAAGGCGGCGACGGCCTTGGCGTGCTTGTAGGCCTCCGTCACGAAATGCCTGGCGCGCCCGTCGCGGGCCAGTGCGGCGGCGCTGTCGGGCCCGCAGGGAACGGCCACGGCGTCGTACAGGACCGACGCCATGGTCGCGAGCGCCCGGTCGGCGTCGACGTCCGCGCCGTCGGCGGCGCGGATCGGCCCGTCGACGAGGCCGAGGACCTCCGCGACGATGTTCCGCTCACGCAGATAGGCGAGCAGGCGCTGGGTCCCGGTGCCGTCGACGCCGTCGGCGGCGAGCACGGCGACCTTGCGCGTCGCGACCTTGCGGACGGGCTCGGTCAACTGCGACAGGGCCGGCGAGCTGCGCCCGTGGTTGGGCGAGACTTCGGCCTCCGGCGACGGCACGCCGATGCCCTCGGCGACCCGGCTCGCCAGATCGAGATCGACGTGGCTCAGATGCTCCACGACGCGCCGGCGGATGTCGTAGTCGGTGACCTTGCCGAGCTCGAAGCGGTACGCCGCGACGATGTGCTCGGCCTCGACGGGGGTCATCGAGTTCCAGAACAAAGTGGCCTGGCTGTAGAAGTCCTTGAAGCTCTCGCTGCGCCGGCGGATCTTGGCGCCTTCGACCTTCTCGGTGTAGTGCGTGTACGAGCCCGCCTGGCCCGGCCGCGGCCAGTCCGAGCTGATGCTGTTCTTGCTGTAAGACGTCGGCGAGGTGTGGACGCGCTGCTGGCCGTAGCCGTCGCGCTGATCGTTGTGGACCTCGGCGACGGCCCGGTTGACCGGCAGGTGCGCGAAGTTGGGCCCGCCGAGCCGGATGAGCTGCGTGTCCAGATAGGAGAAATTGCGGGCCTGGAGCAGCGGATCGTTGGTGAAATCGATCCCGGGCACGACGTTCGCGGTGTGGAAGGCGATCTGCTCGGTCTCGGCGAAGAAGTTGTCCGGGTTGCGGTTGAGCGTCATCTTGCCCACCGGCCGGACCGGCACCTGCTCCTCGGGGATGAGCTTCGTGGCGTCGAGCAGGTCGAAGTCGAAGTCGAACTCGTTCTCCTCGGGCACCAGCTGCACGCCGAGCTCCCACTCCGGGTACATGCCGGACTCGATCACGTCCCACAGGTCGCGGCGGTTGAAGTCGGGGTCGGCGCCGGCGATCTTCTGCACCTCGTCCCAGATCAGCGAGTGCGTACCGAGCGCGGGCGTCCAGTGGAACTTGACGAAGGTGCCGCGCCCCTCGCGGTCGACCAGGCGGAACGTGTGCACGCCGAAGCCCTGCATCATGCGGTAGCTGCGCGGGAGGGCCCGGTCGGACATGAGCCACATCATCATGTGCATCGTCTCCGGCTGCAGCGACACGAAGTCCCACAAGGTGTCGTGCGCGGAGGCCGCTTGCGGGATCTCGTTCTGCGGCTCGGGCTTGACGGCGTGGACGAAGTCGGGAAACTTGACCCCGTCCTGGATGAAGAACACCGGCATGTTGTTGCCGACGAGGTCGTAGTTGCCCTCGTCGGTGTAGAACTTCGTGGCGAAACCGCGCACGTCCCGGACCGTGTCGGCCGAGCCGCGGGAGCCCACGACGGTGGAGAAGCGGACGAACACGGGCGTGGCCGTCGCCGGATCGGTGAGGAACCGCGCGGCGGTGTAGTCGGCGAGCCAGGAGTCATACGGCTGGAAGAACCCGTAGGCGCCCGCCCCGCGGGCGTGGACGACCCGCTCGGGAATGCGCTCGTGGTCGAAGTGAGTGATCTTCTCCCTGAAATGGAAGTCCTCCATCAGGGTCGGGCCGCGTTCGCCGACGGACAGCGAATCGTCGGTGTGGTCGACCCGGACCCCCTGCTGCGTGGTGAGGGCCTCGTCCTGGTCAACGACTCTCGAAACGTCGAGCTGTTCGTCCTTGCGGTCGCGGGCGGCATCGTCGCTCATTGAGCGCACCTCTCATCAGTCGGAGTGGAAGGGGCGGGCTCATATCCGCCCCTACAAGGCAGTAAACGACGCCGCGGCGCCGCACGCACCGTTTCGCCGGATGTCGCCCGGGTATCCGCGAACCGAGGGAGGAATCTCATGACCGAGACCATGCCGCGGCCCGGAGCCACCGACGAGTCCGCCACCCCGCAACGCGCGGGCGTCGCCGAGACCGTCCGGGTCCTGACCAGGCTCGTCGTCCCGACCGTCGCCGTGGGGGTCGTCAAGAGGCGACCGCTCATGATGGCCGTCGCCGAACGCTGCCAGATGGACCGGTCCGCGATCCGGCTCATGGGGCGGCTCCGCGAGCGGCACGGGACGTCGCCGCTGCGCTTGCAGATCCCCGGGCGCTCGATCGCTCTGGTCATGTCCGCGAGCGACGTCGGCCGGATCCTCGCCGAATCGCCCGACCCGTTCACGCCCGACACGGTCGAGAAGCGGGCCGCGCTGGGGAAGTTCCAGCCGCACGGCGTGCTCGTCTCCAGTGGTGCGTCCCGCGGCGAGCGGCGCCGGTTCAACGAGGCGGTCCTGGAGCCGCACCGGCCGCTGCACCACCTCGCCGCGCCGATGCTCGCGCGCACCGCCGAGGAATGCGACCGGCTCGCCGCCACCGTGGACGACACCGGCCGACTCGACTGGCGCACCTTCGACCGCTCCTGGCAGCGCCTCGTCCGGCGCGTCGTCTTCGGCGACCGGGCGACCGATGACCGTGAACTGACCGGCGTGCTCGACGCACTGCGGCGCAGCGCCAACTGGGCGTACCTGAGCCCGCGGCGCGAACGCGCCCGCGACGCGCTCGAAGGGCGCCTGCGGGCACACCTCGACCGCCCCGAGGACGGCAGCCTCGCCGCCGCCATCGCCGAGACGGACACCGACCCGGTGATCCAGCCGCACGACCAGGTCGCGCATTGGCTGTTCGCCTACGACGCCGCCGGTCTGGCGTTGATGCGCACGCTCGCGCTGCTGTCGGTCAACCGCGGCCACCGCCACGTCGCCCGCTGCGAACTCGCCTCCGTCGACCCGGACGGGCCCGCGGAACTCCCCTACATGCGCTCGTGCGTCCTGGAGTCGCTGCGTCTGTGGCCGACCACGCCGCTGGTGCTGCGCGACAGCACCGCCGAGACCCGGTGGGGCGACGCGACCCTGCCGAAGGGCACCTCGTTCCTCATCTACGCCCCATGGTTCCACCGCGACGCCGAGCGGCTCCCGTACGCCGACCGCTTCACCCCCGACATCTGGACCGACGGCACCGCCGAACGCGAGCCCGCGCTCGTGCCGTTCAGCGGCGGTCCCGCCCGCTGTCCGGGCCGCAACCTGGTGCTGTTCAACGTCACCAGCGCCCTCGCTCGGCTCATGCGCCGCCACGAGTACCGCCTCGTGTCCGGAAACCCGCTCTACACCGGCAGGCCGGAGCCGGCCACGCTCGACCCGTTCTCGCTCGCGTTCACCACCACGCGGGTGTGAGAAAGGCGCGGCGACGGCGCGCATACATCCCCCCGGGGCGGGTAGCCAAGTGCCGGACACACCAGACTCACTGACCAGGGACGAGCAATACAGAGCGATCAACGGGAGGAGCCCGGACCATGGCGACCGCACGCGACATCATGCACCCGACCGCGCACTGCGTCCACACCCATGACACCGCGGCGAACGCGGCCAGGATGATGGCCGAGCACGACATCGGCTCGCTGCCCATCTGCGACGCAGAAGACCAGATCAAGGGGATGGTCACCGACCGGGACCTCGCGATCCAGGTCATGGCGGCCGGCTACGATCCCGAGACCTACGAGATCGGCGACCTGCCGCAGCACCAGTCGCTGGTGCTCGCCGACGCCGACGAGGACGCCGACATGACGCTCGCGAAGATGTCCGAGCAGCAGGTCAGGCGCGTGCCGGTCGTCGAGGACGGCCGCGTCATCGGCATCATCGCGCAGGCCGACGTGGCCCGCCGACTGCCCGAACCGATCGTCGGTGAGGTCGTCAGCGCCGTCTCCCAACCCGAATAGACGCATCCCGAATAGACACATAAAGCCAACCGGGGAAAGAAAACCGCCGGCCCGGCGCAGGCATCTGGGGGGACGCCGCGCCGGGCCGGCGATGTATTCGACGGCCCGGCGACATCACGAGCCCGCTCGGAGCTACTCCTCCTCCGCCTCCGGCCGCGGCTTGCCCCCGCCGGAGCTGTGCTTGGTGGGCGTCCGGCGCATCGTGAACAGCAGCCCCAGCATCACGATGGCGAACGCGAAGTGGAGGAGGTCGTCGGCCGTGTTCATCGGCAGGAAGTTCGCCGCGTCCTCGGCGGCGACGAAGAGCCCGTAGACGCCGAGCAGCAGATACGCGATGCCACCGACCGTCAGATAAATGAGGGCACCGCGCAGGAACCACGACATGAACGCCCCCACCAGCCCGATCACGATGTGGACGATGTTGTGCAGCACCGAGACCTGGAAGATGCCGAGCAGCTTCGCCTCCGACTCGTGCCCGGCGAACGCCATCTCGTCGAAGTTCGTGGTGACCCCGGGCAGGAAACCCAGGACCCCCACCACCACGAATCCCAACGCCACCAGTACGGCGGCGTCCTGGACCGGTGTCACCCTGCCGCGCATCGTGTGGAAGCCAGGATCGGTGGCCCTGTCGGAAGTACCGGACATGTCATCCCTCCTCGAAGCCGGGCGGCGGGTCGCCGCCGCCCGGCGGGTACCCCGCCGACGGCGGGTGACACCTGCGGCGCACGAGGACGAAGCGGTTTCGCCACGAACCCGCCGGGTAGCCCACCAAGAAGGGCCACGAGGCCGAAAGCCGCACGTGAAAGGTCCCTGCCGTGACCACTATCGAAACTCGCACCACCGACCTAGCCGAGCTAGCCCAGCAATTGCGCGCCGACGCGGTGCGCTGCTCGGCCAAGGCCGGTTCGGGGCACCCGACCTCCTCCATGTCGGCCGCCGACCTGATGGCGGTCCTGCTCGCCAAGCACTTCAAGTACGACTTCGCCGACCCCGGTCTGCCGGGCAACGACCGGCTCATCTTCTCCAAGGGACACGCCTCGCCGCTGCTGTACGCGATGCTGCGCGCGGCCGGCGCGATCGACGAGGAGGAGCTGCTCACCTACCGCCGTCTCGGCAGCCTCCTCGAAGGACACCCGACGCCGCGCCTGCCCTGGGTCGACGTCGCCACCGGCTCCCTCGGTCAAGGCCTGCCGATCGGAGTGGGCATGGCGCTCGCGGGACGCCGCCTCGCCGAGGTCCCCTACCGGGTGTGGGTCCTGTGCGGCGACAGCGAGATGGCCGAGGGCTCGATGTGGGAGGGCTTCGCCGCCGCCGGGTACGAAGGACTCTCCAACATCACCGCGATCATCGACGTCAACCGGCTCGGCCAGCGCGGCCCCACGCGCTACGAGTGGGACACCGCCGCCTACGCCGCCCAGCTGCGCGGCTTCGGGTGGAACACCGTCGAGATCGACGGCCACGACCCCGCACAGATCGACAGCGCCTACACCGAGGCCACCGAGACGCCCGACCGGCCCACCGCCATCCTCGCCCGCACCAAGAAGGGCAAGGGCGTCGCGGCCGTCGAGGACAGGGAAGGAGCGCACGGCAAGCCGCTCCCCGCGCTCGACGACGCGCTCGCCGAGCTCGGCGGGCCGAGAGACCTGCGGGTGAACGTCGCCGAGCCGGCCTTCCGCGAACCGCGCCCCGAGCGGCCCGGAGAGCCGGTGCACCTGCCGGAGTTCGAGCACGGCTCCAACGTCGCCACCCGCGACGCCTTCGGCAAGGCACTCACCGCCGTCGGCGACGCCAGCCCGGACGTGGTCGTCCTCGACGGCGAGGTCGCCGACTCCGTCCGCACGCAGCAGTTCGCCGACGCCCACCCCGAACGGTTCTTCCAGTGCTACATCGCCGAGCAGCAGATGATCGCGAACGCGGTCGGCATGCAGGCGCTCGGATGGGTGCCGTACGCGGCGACGTTCGCGGCGTTCCTCACCCGCGCCCACGACTTCCTGCGCATGGCCGCCATCGGCAACGCCGACATGCGGATCGTCGGCTCCCACGCGGGCGTCTCGATCGGCCGCGACGGGCCGAGCCAGATGGCCCTGGAGGACCTGGCGATGATGCGTCCCCTGTGGCGCAGCATCGTGCTCTACCCGTGCGACGCCAACCAGTGCGCGCACCTGACCTCGACGATGGCCGACCTGCCAGGCATCAGCTACCTGCGGACCACGAGAGCCGAGACGCCGGTCATCTACCGACCCGGCGAGCTGTTCCCCGTCGGCGGGAGCCGCACGCTCGTGGCCTCCAAGCACGACCGGGTGACCATCGTCGCCGCCGGCATCACGGTCTCCGAGGCGCTTTCGGCCTCTGAGCGGCTCGCCGACCTCGGCATCCCGGCGCGGGTGATCGACGCCTACTCGATCAAGCCGATCGACACCTCGACACTGCGGCAGGCCGCCGCCGACACCGGGCGGGTCCTCACCGTCGAAGACCACTGGCCGGTCGGCGGTCTCGGCGACGCGGTCCTCGACGTCCTGGCGGGCGAGGTGCCGTCGGTCAGGTTCGCCAAGCTCGGCGTGCGGGGCATGCCGGCCTCCGCCAGCCCCGCAGAGCAGCTCGCGGCGGCGGGGATCGACGCGGACGCGATCGTGCACGCCGCGCAGCGCCTCGTGGCGTGACGAAGGAATAGACCCGAACGATGCGGGTATCCAAGCTCCGTATTCGCAAGTCCGGGGGCGAGCGGGTCGACGAGAGGAGCTGATGGCGATGGCCACAGCGAGAGACATCATGCATCCGGGTGTGACGTGCGTCCGCAGCGACGACACCGCGGCGAACGCGGCCCGGATGATGGCCGAGATGGACGTCGGCTGTCTGCCGATATGCGGCGCCGACGACAACAGGATCAAGGGCATGGTCACCGACCGGGATCTGGTCCTTCAGGTGATGGCGCTGGGCAAGGACGCCGAGAAGTACACGGTGGACCGCCTGCCGCAGGGCCATTTGATCCTGGCCGACGCGAACGAGGACGCCGAGATCACGGTCGCGAAGATGCGCGAGCACCAGGTGCACCGCATCCCGGTGCTCGACGACCACCGCCTGGTCGGGATCATCGCGCTGGCCGACGTGGCCCGCCAGATGCCGGAGCCGACCACGGGCGGCCTGGTGGAGTCCATCTCGCAGTAACAGAAGCCAAGTTCCGGGGGTATGGCGAACGGGCACCGCGCGGAGGGGACGCGGTGCCCGTCGTCGTGTGCGGGTCCGGGCTGTGAGAGCTAGCCCTTCTGCGGCTTGGCGGCGCCCACGAATTCCGCGGCCTTGCGCAGGTCGACGAGCATCTGGGCGAAGGCGTCCTTGCGCTCGGATTCGCGCAGTCGCAACACCGCGGACGGGTGGACGGTGGCCAGGAGCCGGGTGGACTCTTCGAGACCGTCGAACTCGAGTTCGTGCACGACGCCGCGCTGTGCGGTCACCCGGAAGTCGGGGCCCATGAGGGACTGGGCGGCGGTCGCGCCGGCCGCGACCACCAGTTCGGGCCGCACGGCGTTGAGCTCGGCGATGAGCCAGGGCCGGCAGGCGGTCACCTCGCCGCGCGAGGGTTTCTTGTGGATGCGCCGGCCGCCCTCCTGGAGCTGGGCGAATTTGAAGTGCTTGACGGCGTTGGTGACGTAGCAGTCGTCGCGGTCGATGCCGGCCTGGTCGAGCGCCCTGTCGAGCAGGCCGCCGGAGGGTCCGGTGAACGGTTCGCCGGTGCGGTCCTCGTCGTCCCCCGGCTGTTCGCCGACGAGGACGAGGCGGGCCCCCTTGGGGCCGATGCCGAAGACGGTCTGGGTGGCGTCGCGGAACAGGTCGCAACCCTCGCAGGTCTCGGCGGCCTCGCGCAGCCGTCCGAGGTCCTCAGAGGGCGGCACGAACCGCTCTGCGCCTTGTGCGCGTGGCGTCATCGTCGTGCTCCTTCCTCGGGTGTTCTCGCAGTTCAACGTCGAGTACCCCCGATATGGTGCGACGACACCTCGGGTTTCGGGCCCCGGGGCGCGGGTACCTCGTCTCCCGTTCGAACCGTCCCATCACACCTGGAGGACCGATGGCGAACACCGAAGAGGACACCGACCTGATCGGCGTCATCATCAAGGACCACCGCGAGGTCGAGGCCGCGTTCGCGGAGCTGGAGAACGGCGCCGTGCTGGGCGGGGCCCGCAAGGACCTGGCCGACCACGTCATCGCGGAACTGGTGCGCCACTCGGTGGCAGAGGAGCAGTTCATGTACCCGGCCGCCAGAGAGCACCTCCGCGACGGCGACGAGATCGCCGACCATGAGATCGAGGAGCACGCCGAGGCCGAGGAGATCATGAAGCGGCTCGAGGGGCTCGGGCCGGATGATCCGGACTTCGAGCCGCGCCTGAGCGAGCTCATGAGCTCCATCAGGCACCACGTCGAGGAGGAGGAGTCCGACCTGCTCCCGCGGCTGCGAGAGGCGTGCAGCGCCGAGGAGCTGCGGGACTTGGGCCACAAGGTGCAGAAGGCCAAGGAGTTCGCCCCGACCCGTCCCCATCCGAGCGCCCCGGACAAGCCCCCGGCCAATCTGATCCTCGGGCCCGGGGCCGGCTTCATCGACAAGATCCGCGACACACTGACCGGCCGCGACGTCTGAGCGGTATCGGTCGGCACGTGCATGGCCGGTCTCCTGCCGGGTACCCCGAACATCGGGACTAGGGAAGGAGACCGGCCATGCGCCGTCTGCTGCGAAGGTTGAGCGATGCGGTGAGGCGATGGACCTCGGAGGCCGACACCGGCCACGAGAGCGTCCACGACGACCCGCACGTGGGCCAGAAGTCCTCGGACGCGCCCGAGTTCGGCCGGCCCACCGGGGCCGAGAAGCGCCGGGAGCGTCCCGACGAATCCGGCCCGGAGGGCGACGACCGTTCGACCTTAGGTCGTAGCGCTGGTGAGGCCCTCGCGCAGCTCGTTGAGCATGCGGTTGAGCAGCCTCGAGACGTGCATCTGCGAGATGCCGACCTCCTCGGCGATCTGCGTCTGGGTCATGTCGCCGAAGTAGCGCAGCGCCAGAATGCGGCGCTCCCGGTCGGGAAGCTCCTGGATGAGCGGCACCAGCGACTCGTGGTTCTCCACGAATTCGAGCGCGGTGTCCTCTTCGCCCATCGACTCGGCCAGCGGGGCGCGCTCCTCGTCCTCGAACGGCGGTTCGTCGAGGGAGACGGCGCGGTAGGCCTGCCTGGCCTCGTAGCCCTCTTCGACTTCGGCCTCGGTGATGTCGAGATGCTCGGCGAGCTCCGCGTTGGTGGCCGGCCTGCCGAGGCGCTGCGCGAGCTCCCCGTTGGCCTGGTTGATCGACAGTCGCAGCTCTTGGAGCCGGCGCGGAACGCGCATCGGCCAGCTGGTGTCGCGGAAGTGTCGGCGCACCTCCCCCATCACCGTCGGGACGGCGTAGGAGAGGAAGTCGGCGCCCTGGTGGGGATCGAAGCGGTCGACCGCGTGGATCAGGCCCACCGAGGCCACCTGCACGAGGTCTTCCTTGGCTATGCCCTTGCCGGAGAACCGCTGAGCGATGTGCTCCGCGAGGGGCAGATAGCCGGTGACAAGCCGGTCGCGTACTTCTGCGCGGCGCGGGTCGCCCTCGTCGAGTTGCTCCAGTTCGTTGAACAGCGGCGCCAGGTGTGCGTATTCGTTCGAGCCGACGCGTCGTTCGGTTGATTGCTTGTCCGCCATGGGAATCCCATCCTGCCCGTTCTCTCTGCCTTGCTCCGGCGCGTCGCGCCGGATCTTGCTTCGTCGTGGGCTTGCCGCGTGAGCGGCGTTGTTCGGAGACATCCGGGGGCGTTCAGTGGAGGGCCGAGTTTGTGAATCTTTTCTTGAAGGCGCTCGTCCCGTGGTGTGGCGACTGGTGTGGCGGCTCGCGCGCCGCCCGATTCACCGACTGTCGGCCACCTCCGGGACGTGGACTCGCGATTCGTTCATGTCATTGAATCAGCGTACTACATCAAGATCACCCCGTCAGCATTTTCTACGGTGAATATTTCTCTGATACCGACAGTGGTGCCCATCATAGTTTCCACTATAAAGGGGCACATGATGGGATGACCAGCAGACCCGGGGCTGTGGGCAGGCACGATACTGCTCAGAAACGGACACCAGCAACAACCTTAACGCGCGGATGATGCCCCACTGGGACCACTGAATCAACGTCTTCGATCATATTCGACATAGAGATGTCGCATATCCGAATAACTATTCAGCGACCAAATGACAAGCATTGTTCATTAAGATGCAACGGCGAGCGCCTTCAATCATATGACGATTCGAGAGGGCGCGCGGTGAAATCGCTGCGCGTCGGCGAGCAGCGCTTCAACGAACCATTGAAAGAAAGGCATGCCTTAGTGACCGGCTCGGCGCACGCGCCGCCGGCACCGCGCTCGTCGCGCGCGCCTCAGATGCGCGCGGGCTCGCGGTATTCGCCCCACTCATCGCGCAGGGCGCCGCAGATCTCGCCGAGGGTGGCCTCGGCGCGGGCCGCGTCGAGCATCGGCTCGATGAGGTTCCCCTCGCCCTTGGCGACCTCGACCATCCGCGCCAGCGCGGCGTCGACCGCGGACTGGTCGCGCCCGGTGCGGCGCCGGTCCAGGACCGCACGCTGCTCGTGCTCGATCTGGTCGGAGATGCGCAGGATCTCCACCTCCGGGGTGACGCTCTCGGTCAGCTCGGTGACGCCGACGATGTGCTTGGCGCCCTCCTCCAGCTGCCGCTGGTAGGTGAAGGCGGCCTCGGCGATCTGGGAGGTGAACCATCCGTCCTCGATGCCCCGCAGGATCCCGGTGGTCACCGGCCCGATCTCGTGGCGGCCTGCGGCCTCTCTGGCGGTCTCGGCAGGGTCGTCGCCGGCTTCGCCGCCGAGCGCGAGGATCTGTTTGAACAGGTCCTCGGCGGCGGCCTCGATCTTGTCGGTGAGGGCCTCGACGTACCAGGAGCCGCCGAGCGGGTCGGCCACATTCGTCACGCCGGTCTCGTCGCGCAGCACCGACTGGGTGCGCAGCGCGATCTCGGCGGACTGGTCGGTCGGCAGGGCGAGGGTCTCGTCGAGCGCGTTGGTGTGCAGGGAGTTCGTGCCGCCCATGACCGCGGCGAGCGCTTCGACGGCGGTGCGCACCACGTTGTTGTACGGCTGCTGGGCCGTCAGGGAGACGCCGGCGGTCTGGGTGTGGAAGCGGAGCCATTGGGCGCGTTCGGTCTTGGCGCCGTAGACCTCCTTCATCCACTTGGCCCAGAGGCGGCGGGCGGCGCGGAACTTCGCGATCTCCTCGAAGAAGTCGATGTGGGCGTCGAAGAAGAAGGACAGGCCCGGCCCGAATCGGTCGACGTCGAGCCCGCGCGAGCGCCCGAGCTCGACATAGGAGAAGCCGTCGGCGAGCGTGAACGCGAGTTCCTGCGCGGCAGTCGAGCCGGCCTCGCGGATGTGGTAGCCCGAGACCGAGAGCGGCTTGTAGCGGGGGATGTTGGCCTCGCAGTACGTCATGAGGTCGCCGATGAGCCGCAGGTGCGGCTCGGGCGGGAACAGCCACTCCTTCTGGGCGATGTACTCCTTGTGGATGTCGGTCTGGAGCGTGCCGTCCAGCACCGACAGGTCCACGCCCTGGCGCTCGGCCGCGGCCAGGTACATGCAGAAGATCGGCACGGCCGGGCCGGAGATCGTCATCGAGGTCGTGGTCGCGCCGAGGTCGATGCCGTCGAACAGCACGTCCATGTCGGCGGTGGAGTCGATGGCGACGCCGCAGTGGCCGACCTCGCCGGCCGACGCCGGCTCGTCGGAGTCGCGTCCCATGAGCGTGGGCATGTCGAAGGCCACGCTGAGCCCGCCGCCGCCCGCGCCGAGGAGCATCTTGTAGCGCTCGTTGGTCTGCTTGGCGTTGCCGAATCCGGAGAACTGCCTGATCGTCCAGGCTCGGCCTCGGTAGCCGGTGGGGTAGAGCCCGCGCGTGTAGGGATACTCGCCCGGCCAGCCGATCCGCTCCATCCGCGGGTCGGCGACTCCTTCGGGCGGACCGTAGGCGGGGTCGACCTCCATTCCCGACAGCGTCGTGAAGTCGGCCTGCCGCTTGGCGGCGGACGCGTAGCGCTTCTCCCAGCGCTCGCGGGCTTCGGCGATCTCCTCAGGGTCCACGGCGGTACCTCCTCTCAACTCAGACTACCCGTCTACTGAACGGTCGTTAAGGCACCTGGAGTCGAATTTAGTCGATGTCCCGCCACGCGCGGAAGGCCTCCAGTTCGACGGCGACGAGTTGGCCGGGGTGCAGCAGCCGGGACACGGTGACGACGGTGGCCGTGGGCTTCACCACACCGAAGAACTCGCCGTGGACGCGGCCCACCGGGTCGGCGTGGGCGGGATCGGTGACGTACAGCCGCGAGCGCACCACGTCGGTGACGCTCGCCCCGGCGTGCACCATCGCGTCGAGCGCGGTACGGAACGCCTCTTTCGCCTGCGCCGCGGGATCGTCGAGGAGGCTCGGACGGCCGTCGACGTCGGCGGTGCAGGCGCTGGTGACCACCAGCGGCCCCACCGCCACCGCGCGCGAGTAACCGTAGAGCTGCGCCCACGGCCCCGTCTCCTCTACTCGATGGACCAGGGCCATGTGCGCCTCCCGAGGGTTTTAGAGCTCCTTCAGCAGGTTCAACGCCTCAGCGACCGTGAAGTTACGCTCGTACAGCGCCGTTCCGACGATCGCACCTTCGACGCCGGCGCCGGTCAGGCCCGCCAGCGCGCGCAGGTCGTCGAGCGAGGAGACGCCGCCGGAGGCGATGACGGGCTTGTCGGTGGCCTCGCAGACGCTGCGGAGCAGGTCCAGGTTCGGCCCGGAGAGCATGCCGTCGCTCTTGACGTCGGTGACGACGTAGCGGGCGCAGCCGGCCCGCTCCAGGCGCTCCAGCGTCGCGAACAGCTCGCCGCCCTCCCGTGTCCACCCGCGCGCGGCCAGGCGCCCGCCCTTGACGTCGAGGCCGATGGCGACGCGGTCGCCGTACTCGCCGCAGACACGGTCGCACCACTGGGGGTTCTCCAGGGCGGCGGTGCCGATGTTGACGCGGCGGGCCCCCGAGTCCAGTGCCCGTTTCAGGGTCTCGTCGTCTCTGATGCCGCCGGAGATCTCGACCTCCATGTCGACCTGGGCGACGACCTCGGCCAGCAGCTCGTGGTTGGTGCCGCGTCCGAAGGCGGCGTCGAGGTCGACCAGGTGGAGCCAGGCGGAGCCCTGTCGCTGCCATTCGAGGGCGGCCTCGAGCGGGTCGCCGTACTGCTTGCCGGAGCCGGCGACGCCCTGGACGAGCTGGACGGCTTTGCCGCCGGTGACGTCGACGGCGGGCAGGAGCTGAAGCATACTCATTGCAATCCTCTGATCCAGTTGGCGAGCAGGGCGGCGCCGGCGTCGCCGGACTTCTCGGGGTGGAACTGGGTGGCCGCGACCGAGCCGCGCTCGACGGCGGCCACGAACGGCTCCCCGTGGACGGTGGTGGCGACCAGCGCACCGGGCGGGGCGGTCTTGGCGGCGTAGGAGTGGACGAAGTAGAAGCGCTCGTCCGGGTCGATACCGGCGAACAGGCGCATGCCTTCGGCGGCCTGGAGCGTGTTCCAGCCCATGTGGGGGACGCGCTCGGCCGCGAGTCCCTCGACGCGTCCCTCGAAGACGCCGATGCCTTCGGTCTCGACGCCGTGCTCGACGCCCTCGGCGAACATGACCTGCTCGCCGACGCAGATGCCGAGCACCGGGGTCTCGGCGGCGGCGCGCTCACGCACCACCGCGTCGAGTCCGTGTTCGACGACGCCGGCCATGCAGGCGGCGAAGGCGCCCACGCCGGGCACGACGAGGCCGTCGGCGCGGCGGGCCGCGTCGAGGTCGCTGGTGAGCTCGACATCGCCTCCGGCGCGCTCGAGGGCGCGGAAGGCGGAGCGGAGGTTCCCTGATCCGTAGTCGAACAGGGCCACGGTCGGTTTGGGCACTGCGGGCTCCTAGCCGTAGATGAGGAAGGCGCCGCCGGCGAAGGCGGCCGCGCCGATCAGCGCGCACCCGATCGAAGCGAGGCGTCGGCCGTTCTTGTACAGGGCCACGGCGCCGCCCACGAGGATACCCGCGACGGCCATGAGCAGCATGGGTCCGACGTAGTCGTTCACAGCACGCCCTTGGTGGACGGGATGTCGTCGCCCTCGATGCGGGTGGCGGCCTTGAGCGCGCGCGCCAGGGCCTTGAACTGGGCCTCGATGACGTGGTGCGCGTCGGGCTTCTGGCCCGGATTCGAGGCGCGCAGCACGGTCACATGCAGGCAGATCCGCGCGTGGTAGGCGAAGGACTCGAGGATGTGGCGGGTCATCGACGTCGGGTAGTCGGTGTTGATCATCGGCGCGATGTCGACCGGTTCCTCGTGGACCATGTAGGGCCGCCCCGACAGGTCGACGACGGCGCGGGCGAGGACCTCGTCGAGCGGCACGGAGGCGTCGGCGAAGCGGACGACGCCGGCCTTGTCCCCCAGCGCTTCGGCGAACGCCTGGCCGAGGGCGATCGCGGTGTCCTCCATCGTGTGGTGGGCGTCGATGTGGAGGTCGCCCTTGACGTTGATCTTGAGGTCGAAGCCGCCGTGCTTGCCGAGCTGGTGGAGCATGTGGTCGTAGAAGCCGACGCCGGTGGCGATCGCCACGGTCTTCTCGGTGCCGTCGAGGTCGACGTAGACGTCGACGCTGGTCTCACCGGTGGTGCGGGTGATGTGGGCGGTGCGGCTCACTTGCTCTCCTCGAACAATGCTGGTCGTTGCGCCATGACGGCCTCGAAGGCGTCGAGGACGGCGGTGGTCTCTTCCTCGGTGCCGGCGGTGATGCGCAGGCGGCCGGGCAGGCCGACGTCGCGGATGAGGACACCTCGGTCGAGGACGGCCCTCCATACCTCGGCGGCGTCGCTCAGGCCGCCGACGAGCACGAAGTTCGCGTCGGAGTCCGCGACCGGCAGCCCTTTGGCGCGCAGATTCTTGACGATGCGGTCCCGCTGGTGCTTGAGTTCGTCGACCTCGGCCTGGAGGCGGGGCGCGCAGGCGAGCGCGCCGCGGGCGGCGGCCTGGGTGAGGCTCGACAGGTGGTACGGCAGGCGCACCAGCAGGAGCTTCTCGATCAGCTCGGCGTCGGCGGCGAGGTAGCCGACGCGGGCTCCGGCGAAGGCGAAGGCCTTGCTCATGGTGCGGGTGACCACCAGGCGCGGGCGGCCGTCGAGGCGGCCCAGCGCCGTCGAACGCGGATCGCGGGCGAACTCGGCGTAGGCCTCGTCGACGACGACGATGCCGCGGGCGGCGTCGTAGGCGGCGTCGATGACCTCGGCGCTCAGCGCGGTGCCGGTCGGGTTGTTCGGCGAGACGAGGAAGACCACGTCGGGGTCGTGCTCGCCGATCGCCTCGCGCACGAAGGCCGGGTTGAGCGTGTAGTCGGCCTCGCGGCCGGCGTCGACGAACGCCGTGCCGGTGCCGCGCGCCAGCAGCGGGTGCATCGAGTACGACGGCATGAAGCCGAGCACGGTGCGGCCGGGCCCGCCGAACGCCTGGAGCAGCTGCTGCAGGATCTCGTTGGAGCCGTTGGCGGCCCACACGTTGTCGACGGTGAGGTCGTGGCCCAGGTAGGCGGCGAGGTCTTGGCGGAGCGCGACCGCGTCGCGGTCGGGGTAGCGGTTCAGGCCCCGGATCTCGCGGCCGATGAACTCGGCGACGACCTCGGCGACGTCGTCGGGGATCGCGTAGGCGTTCTCGTTGGTGTTCAGCTGGACCGGCACGTCCAACTGGGGCGCGCCGTACGGCGACTTGCCGCGCAGTTCCTCGCGCAGCAGGTGCTCGATCTCGCTCGCCCGCCCGTCATCCGCCGATGCCCGAACCGGAGTGAATCCTGTACTCATTCGAACCTCGCCGAGACCGCTTCGCCGTGGCTGGGCAGGTCCTCGGAGTTCGCGAAGGTCACGACATCGCCGGCGACGGCTTCGAGGGCCTCGCGCGAGTAGTCGACGATGTGGACGCCGCGCAGGAAGGTGTGGACGCTGAGCCCGGCCGAGTGGCGGGCGCACCCGCCGGTGGGCAGGACGTGGTTGGACCCGGCGCAGTAGTCGCCGAGGGATACCGGCGAATAGGCGCCGACGAAGATCGCCCCGGCGTTGCGGACGCGGTCGGCCAGCTCGCGGGCGCCGGCGCACTGGATCTCCAGGTGCTCGGCGGCGTACGCGTCGGCGACGGCGACGGCCTCGTCCAGATCGGCGACGAGGATCGTCCCGGACTGCTCCCCCGCCAACGCGGTCGCGATGCGCTCGCGGTGGCGCGTGGCCGGGACGCGGCGCTCGAGTTCGGCGTCGACGGAGTCAGCGAGCTCGGGCGAGTCGGTGATGAGGACGCTCGCGGCGGCCGGGTCGTGCTCGGCCTGGCTGATGAGGTCGACCGCGACGTGCGCGGGGTCGGCCCCGGCGTCGGCGATCACGGCGATCTCGGTGGTGCCGGCCTCGGCGTCGATGCCGACCAGCCCCTTGACGGCGCGCTTGGCGGCGGTGACGTAGATGTTGCCGGGGCCGGTGATCATGTCGACCGGTTCGCACTCGTCGGTGCCGTAGGCGAACATGCCGATCGCGGTGGGCCCGCCGACGGCGTAGACCTCCTCGATGCCGAGGAGCCCGGCGACGGCGAGGATGCCGTTGTCGGGCAAGCCGCCGTTGGTCCGCTGCGCGGGCGAGGCGAGCGCGATGGAACCGACGCCGGCGATCTGGGCCGGGACGACGTTCATGATCACGCTGGAGGCGAGCACGGCGAGGCCGCCGGGGGCGTACAGGCCGACGCGGCCGACCGGGACGTACCGCTCGGTGACGACGCCGCCGGGCGCGACCTCGGTGACGACCTCGGGGAGGCGCTGCGCCTCGTGGGCCGCCCGGACCCGGTCGATCGAGGTGGCGTAGGCGCGCCTGAGGTCCTCGTCGAGGTCCTGCACGGCCGCTTTGACGGCGGACTCGGGGACGCGCAGGTGCTCCAGATGCACGCCGTCCCACTGCTCGACGGACTCGACGACGGCCGCCTTGCCGCGCTCGGCGATGTCGTCGAGCAGCGGTTGGATCTGCCGCAGGGCGGCGTTCACGTCGAACGCGGCGCGCGGCAGCAGCCCGCGCAGGGCGCGGGCGGAGTATTCGGCTACTGCTCCGGAGAGTTCAATGCGTCTGAGCACGCTACAAGCCTAGTTGGCGCCGATTCCCGCGCGAAAGGTATACCGCTATTCGGGAACGTCCGACCGAAGACTGGACCGACGTGACCAACCTGCGCAAACGGTGTAAGTGAAGGCCGCCGCGAGGGCCATGACGGCGAGCCCGCCGAGCTGGAGCGAGGCGAGCGCGTCTGTGAAATGCCCGACCTTGAGGGCCTGCCAGGCGGCGGCCGGGTCGAGCTCGACGAACAGGACCGACGGCGGGCGCCACATGTGGAGGCCGGGCGGGGCGGCGCGCATGGCGTCCCAGAAGGCGTCCCATTCCGCGGTGCCGATGCGCCAGGCGACGACCTGGCAGGCGACCGAGCCGACGACGAGGCCGAGGAGCGCGATCGGGCCGCGCCGGGCGCGCATGGCCGTCCAGGCGACGAGGGCGGCGACGATGCCGAGGACCAGTCCCATGCCGGCGAAGTAGAGGTCGGCCAGGAGGTACTCGTCGGGGTAGGGCTCGACGCCGACCCAACCGCCCTCGACGGTGATGAACTCCACCCTGGGGGTGACGGTCTGCCACAGCATCGCGAAGGGGAAGCCCAGGGCGGTGAGGACCACGGCCAGGGCTCCGGAGGCGAGCAGGTCGCTCCCGAGCGTGCGCCGGTCGCCCCCGGTGGGCGTTTCGGCGACCGCTGCTCCCGGCCTTCCGGGCTCGGCGTCCTGGACATCGGAGGGGAGGGCCTCGGCGGGCCGCAGTTCGGCGGTGCGTTCGGCGTCGTCTGTCACGGGCACGATCCTGCCACAGCGATGCAAGGCACGCCCGCGGTGCGTCCGCCTGTTCCTAGAGGCCGTCGATAATGGTGGCCGCGGCCTCGAACCAGGCGGTGCGCGTGGCGGGACGCAGGCCGGAGAACTCGATCTTCGCGCCGGGCTCCAGGGCCGGGTCGTAGGGCACGACGGCGACCGAACGGGTGCGCGAGCCGAAGTGCCGGCGCAGATCGTCCAACAGCGGCCCCGAGTTCGGCGTCGGCATCGACAGGAGCGTGACGGCGTTCTTCACGAGGTGCCCGTAGCCGTTCTCCTCGAGCAGGTCGAGCATCCAGTCGGCGGAGAACGCGGCGTCCTCGCGGGGCACGGTCGTGACGACGAGTCGGTCGACCGAGGAGACGACGGTGCGCCAGTTCGCGGATTCGACGTTGTTGCCGGTGTCGATGCAGACGATCTGGTGGGTGCGGGTGAGGATGTCGAGCACGCGCAGGACCGTGGTCGGGTCGAGCTGGCGCTGGAGCTTCGGGTCCTCGTCGCCGGCGAGGACGTCGAAGGAGCCGTCGGCGGAGTGGCGCAGGAACTCGTCGAGGTGCTCGGGCAGGTGGACGCCCGCCGCCTCGACCTCGTTCAGGTGCTCCACGAGATGGCGGATGGTGCGCCCGTGCCGGGCCGAGCCGGCACGCAGGCCGAGGGTGCCGCGCAGCTCGTTGTCGTCCCAGGCGATGACGCCGCCGTCGCGGGCGGTGCCCATGGCCGCGGCCGACAGGACGGTGGCGGTGGTCTTGTGCACGCCGCCCTTGGGGTTGATGAAGGCGATGACCTGGCTGCGGCCGAGATCGCGGCGCAGCCGCTCCATGGTGGCGGGACTGGGCCCGGTCGGCTGCGGAGTCTGGTGCCTGACGGAGGAGGGCGGCAGACCCTGCGGCACGCGCGGCGGTGTCTGCGGCGGCGGCATCTGCTGCGGCACCGGCCTCCGACCGGCCGAAGGCGCGGACGTCGGCGGCGGTGCGGCGGGCGGAGAAGCATAGGTCTCGCGCGGCGGCGGCGTCGGCGTCTGCTGCGCACCGCCTCGGCCCCGTCCTCGTCCCAGCAAATTCCGCCATCGCGAACCCGCATCCGGGCGTTCGCTCCAAGCTTCGGGTGAGCCCACGCGCAACCTCCTCTCGGCCAGGCTGAATAACGAGCCTTCCCCGGCCGGATAACTACCACCCGCGACTATTAGAACACAACGATTCCTCAAGGCCCGGCGTGAATCGCGGGCGCGCGGGCCCGGTCGGGGAGACGTGCGTTACCCGGCGCGACCTTGCACCGGGCAGTCAGTACAAGTGAAGTCTAGTGGCTCCTCATTGCTCCGCCCGCAACCGCGCCAGGGCGGCGGCGAGATCCTCGGGGTAATCACTCTCGAAGGTGACCGGCCGGCCGGTGCCCGGGTGGACGAACTCGAGCCGATAGGCGTGCAGCCATTGCCTGCTCAGGCCCAGCTTCTCGGTCATCGTCGGGTCGGCGCCGTAGGTGGAGTCGCCGACGAGCGGGTGCCCCAGGGCCGAGAAGTGGACCCGGATCTGATGGGTGCGGCCGGTCTCCAAGCCGACATCCATCAGGGACGCACCCGGGAAGACCTCGATCGTGTCGTAGTGGGTGACGCTCGGCTTGCCGCCGGCCACGACCGCCCACTTGTAGTCGTGGCGCGGGTGGCGCCCGATCGGCGCGTCGACCGTGCCCGACAGCGGATCGGGGTGGCCTTGGGCGATGGCGCGGTAGCGCTTGGTGACCCGGCGCTCCTTGAAGGCCCGCTTGAGCTCGGAGTAGGCGCGTTCGCTCTTGGCGACGACCATGAGGCCCGAGGTGCCGACGTCCAGGCGGTGCACGATGCCCTGGCGTTCCTCGGCGCCGTAGGTCGACAGGCGGTGCCCCGCGGCGGCGAGGCCGCTGGTGACCGTGGGACCGGTCCAGCCGGGGCTCGGGTGGGCCGCGACGCCGACGGGCTTGTCGACCACGACGATGTCCTCGTCGGAGTGGACGACGTCGAGGCCGTCGACCGGTTCGTCGGCGAACGCCTGGACGTCCTCTGGCGGGGGCGGCAGCGTCACCTCCAGCCAGGCGCCGGCGCTGACGCGCTCGGATTTCGTCGCGCACGAGCGGCCGTCGACGGTCACGTCCCCGGCCGTGACGAGCTCGGCCGCGACGGTGCGCGACAGGCCCAGCAGCCGCGAGACGACCTGGTCGACGCGCTGGCCTTCGAAGCCCTCGGGAATCGGCAGCGAGCGCGTGGGGCGCTCGGTGATCACTGCTCGTCCTCTTTCCCCGCGGCCTGGCGCGCGGCCGGCGAGAAGCCGTGCCCCGTGAGCTCCAGCAGCACGATCAGGATGACGCCGCACACCAGCGCGGAGTCGGCCGCGTTGAAGATCGGGAAGGCCTGGCCGTGTGGCTGGAACACGCTGATGAAGTCGACGACGTGGCCCTGCCCGAAGTGGCCGTCCGTCGGGTTCGACGGATCCGACGGCGCGCGGAAGACGCGGTCGATGAGGTTCCCGGCGGCGCCGCCGAGGACCAGGCCGATCGCGATCGCCCACGCCGGGTAGACGATCTTGCGCGCCAGGAAGATGAGGAAGACGACGACGCAGGTGGCGATGATCGCCAGGACCCACGTGTAGTCGGTGGCGATGCTGAACGCCGCCCCGGGGTTGCGCGTGAGGCTGAGGTACACCAGCCCGCCGAACAGGCGGTCCGGATCGGCCGGGTCGAGTCCGTTGACCGCGAGGGTCTTCGTCCACTGGTCGAGCCCGATCGCGACCGCCGCGATGAGATAGGCGGCCAGCATGAGGCCCGGCCGGCGCTTCGGGGCGCGACCCGGGGGTTCGGCGGTATCGTCGTCTCGCTCCGTGCGACCGGTCATCTCGGTGTCGGGCTGCGTGTCCTCGCTCAGCGTCGCTCCTCCAGCTGTTTGCAACTGACGCAGAGAGTAGCCGACGGGAAGGCGGCGAGACGAGCCGCCGGGATGGGTTTACCGCACTTCTCACAGATGCCGTAGTCGCCGTCGTCGAGGCGCTCGAGCGCGTGGCTGACCTGGCGGATCCGCTCGGAGATGGCGCCCGCGACGGCCACCTCGTGCTCGTGCTCGACGGTCTTGGAGCCCGAGTCGATCTGGTCGTCGCCGGCGGTGTCGGAGAGGCGCTCGCGCTGCGCGGTGGCGATCGAGTCGATGAAGCGCTCCTGCTCCTCCACGAGCTCGTCGAGCCGCTCTTTGAGCGCGGCGCGCAGCTCGGCCTGTTCTGAGTCGGTGCGCAGCGGTTCGGCCTCGGCGGGGGCCCCCGTGGGGACCGTCTCTCGCACCGCCTTCTTCGCGGCGGCCTTCTTGGCCGGCTGTTTGGAGGCGGCCTTGCTCGGGGCGGCGTGCCCAGCGGACGACTTTGCCGCGGTGGCCTTCTTCACCGCTTTCTTGGCCGCCTTCTTCGCGGCGGCCTGGTTCGGTGTCTTCTTCGCTGCACTCATGACGGGCCTCTGGAGGGATGTGTCGGTGTTGGTTCCGGTCGGTGCCGGGTAGGCCGCGAACGCGCACACGGTTCCTCCCCGGCTGTGCTCAGGGCGGTGGCGTTCGGCATCGTGGCTCCCCATATCGCGTACCTCTTGACACCTCGTCAAGACGAGGACAATGCGCGGTGGGGTCCGTCGAGACGGACGCACGCCGCGCAATTAAGCACACAGGATACGCAAGACCTGCAACTAGGTCAATTACTTCGGGAACTTGGACCCGGACTGTGCGTGCCGGTCAGCGAACGGGGGCGGGCGCCATGAGGAGCCGCGAGGCGGGCTCGCAGAGGGAACAGGGGGTGAAGCCGAGTTCGACCGCCTCGGCCACGGGCAGGGGCTCGGGGTCGCGCCCGACGAGGTGGACGCAGCTCGGCGCGTGGAAGCGCGGGCGGCCGTCGACGACGGCGACCTCGGCGTCGAGGCGCATGAGCGCGGCGGCGTCGACGCGGGTGATGCGCTGCTCACTGGGCTCGTCCCGCAGGTCGGGGACGCTGTCGGCGGCGTGGGAGCCCGCGGCGACGCGCTTCGGCGGGGTCTCGAAGCGGATCTCCGGCTCGCGGTCCACCGCGTAGTCGGTGGGTTCGAAGACGCGCCCGGCGATGACGGGGAGCTCGGTGGTGGGCGTGTCGTCGAGCCCGATCCGGGTGAGTTCCTGCGTGTCGTCGGCGGCGGGGCGGCGGCGAGGAAGGCTCGGTCGAGGGGCGCGGCTGCGGGCGCCGATGTAGAGGGCGACGCCGGCCGCGAGGCTCGCCGCGATCGACGAGTAGAGCAGCTGGTTGTTGCCGGTGATCAGACCGATGGTCAACAAGACCGCCGCAGTGACGAGGATCAGCAGGCTGCTGACGATCACGACGAGTCGCCTCCCCAGCGCGGCG
Source organism: Glycomyces tarimensis (assembly GCF_054776215.1). Taxonomy (NCBI): domain Bacteria; kingdom Bacillati; phylum Actinomycetota; class Actinomycetes; order Glycomycetales; family Glycomycetaceae; genus Glycomyces; species Glycomyces tarimensis. The sequence goes on along the minus strand of NZ_BAAHCB010000036.1, from coordinate 6,633 downwards.
GGTCTCCACCCGGCCGCGCATTTCGAGCGGCCCGAGGGGGCCGCGTCATCCGAACGCATGCGTGGCGGTGAGGGCGGCCCCCTTGAAGGAAGGAGGCACCCTCACCTGCTCACTCACGTCTAACGAGGCGATGCCCGTTCAGGTTACGGCCTGGAGACGGCTCAAAACGAGGGGCAGGGAGGGTTCATCCACGCGTCGGCAGTCCGGCGAAGCCGCCGGATCGTGCCGCCGGCGTCTTGCCCGTCCGCTCGCTCTCCACGCTCTCGGCGGCCTGCTCGTAGACCTCCTCCTCGCTGGAGGCCTGCTGCCCGTTGAGGTCGCGCAACTGGCTCTCCAGGTACAGCTTGAGGCGGGTGCGGTACTCGCGCTCGAAGGTCTTGAGCTCCTCGATGTGCTTGAGCAGCGAGGCGCGCTTGTTCTCCAAGGCGCCCATGACCTTCTGACGCTCCTGCTCGGCCTCGATCTCGAGCCGCTCGGCCTTGTCGCGGGCCTGGCCGACCAGGTCCTCGGCCTGCGTGCGGGCCTCGGTGACCATGGTCTCGGCCTCGCGCTGGGCCTCGGACATCATCGTCTTGGACTCGCGCTGGGCCTCGGACATCATCGCCTTGGCCTCGCGGTGCGCCTCGGACACCAGCGTGTCGGCCTCACGGCGGGAGTCCTCGAGGTGCTCGTCGGCGGTGCGCTGCGCGACCATGAGGAGACGCAGGGCCTCCTGCTCGCCGCCCTGGCCCATGCCGTCGCCCTGCGAGCCGCGCTGCTGCGAGGCCTGCTGGAGCTGCTGCTGAAGCTGCTGCTGAAGCTGCTGGGCGGCCACCATCTGCTGGTGGCTGTCGTGCAGTTCGGCTTCCAGCTCCTGGAGCTGCTGCTCCATGGCGTGCTTCTCCCGCTGCACTCGGTCGAGCGCGGCGGCCATCTCGGCGTGGTCGGCGGCCCCGGGGGGAGCACCGGCGCGGAGGCTTTCGATCTGAGCGCGAAGTTCGCCGTTCTCATCGCTGAGGCGAGCGAGTTCCCGCTCCACCTCGTCGAGGAAACCGTCGACCTCGTCCTCGTCGTATCCGCGCTTTCCGAGCATGGGTTTCTTGAACGTGACGTTGTGAACGTCTGCTGGGGTCAGCGGCATTCGAAACTCCTTCTCAGCTATTAGCCTGGCGGCCAGGGCCACTCGACACCATAACCGGGTCTCGCACCACACCCCCGCCACCGCTACGAGATCTGTCTCCCGATGACGAAGTCCATCAGGATCCACACGATCAAGAGCAGCGCCAGGAACGCCAGATCAATCGATACAGTACCAAGCCTCAGGGGAGGGAGCACCTTCCTCAACCCCTTCAGGGGAGGGTCGGTCACGCTGAACACGGTCTCCAGCAGCGCCGCGGCCCGAGCACTGGGCTGCCAGCGACGTGAGAACTGGATCACCACGCTGCCGACCAGACGCGCGAGGAGGAACAGGTAGAACGCGAAGAGCGCCAGATAGATCAGCTGAAGAGCGAGGTTCACGGTCAGCAGTATCCCTCAGTCAGGACTGGTTGAAGAAGCCGCCCTCGGCGATCTTCGCCTTGTCTTCGGCGGTCACCTGGACGTGCGGGGGCGAGAGCAAGAACACGCGGTTCGTCACACGCTCGAACGAACCGCGGGTGCCGAAGATCAGGCCGGCGGCGAAGTCGACGAGGCGCTTGGCGTCCGCCTCCTCCATCTCCGAGAGGTTCATGATCACCGGGGTGCCGTCGCGGTAGCGCTCACCGATGGTACGCGCCTCGTTGTACGTGGTGGGGTGCAGGGTGGTGATCCGGTAGTTCGTCGGGGACTCCTCCTCCGGAACGGCGCGCACCGGCGACGTGTCGGCCAGGGCGAGGTTGTCGCGGGTCAGCGGGGTGACCGAGCCGGAGCCGCGATTGAGCTGCCGGACGGTGCCGGTGCCGCGGTCCTCACGGCCGAGCCGGCCGGTGGTGCGCTGGGTGTGGCGGCTGCGGGCCGGTTCCTCATCAGCGAACTCGTCGTTGTCGTCGTAGGCCGAATAGCCGCGGTCCTCCTCGTCTTCGATGAGGCCGAGCCATACGCCTGCCTTCCGCATCGCGCCCATCGATCGTGCTCCCTCCTCGGGCCGCCCCTGTTGAGTCAGGTACGCGGTCTCATCCTAGCGCCGACTCCTTAAACGGATGTGTTTTTACTGCGATATTCGACCGCCTTCGACGGCTGAATGCTCCGATAGTCCAATACCTTACGTCATGACTTCACGTTCGCCGAGCACGTTTCTGCCGAGTCTGACCATTGTGGCCCCACAGGCGACGGCGGCGGCGAAGTCGCCGCTCATCCCCGCCGAGATCTCGGTCGCCGAGGACTCGACCGAACGGACGGTCTGGGAGCATTCGGCAAGGAGCTCAAAGGCTTTGACCGGCTCCCAGTCGATCGGGGCGACGGCCATGACGCCCCGCAGCCGAAGCGATCCGGCCTCGGCGACGCGTTCGGCGAGTGCGCTCAGATCTGAGAGGAGAACGCCGCCGCGAGAAGTGTCGCCGTCGAGGCTCACTTGGAGCAGCGCCTCGATCATCCGGCCTTGCGCGGCCGCGGCGGTGTCGAGGGCGTCGACGAGGCGGATTCGGTCGACGGAATGGATCAAGTCGGCGTAGCGGGCGACCGAACGGGCCTTGTTGCGCTGCAGCTGGCCGACGAAGTGCCACACCGGCTCGATCCCGAGGCGTTCGAGCTCGGCGGCCTTCGGCGCGGCCTCCTGGTCGCGGTTCTCCCCCAGGTCGGCCTGGCCGAGTTCGACCAGCGCCGCCGCGTCGGAGGCGGGAAACGTCTTGGTGACGGCGATGAGCCGCACCGATTCCGGTTCGCGGCCGGCCTCCCGGCAGGCCGATGCTATGGCGTCGCGGGTACGGACCAGATTGGCCCGCAACTGCTCTCGGCGGTCGGCGTCAGGAGCCATTCTTGAGGAAGTCCGGAACGTCCACGTCGTCGAACAGCACCTTGCGCGGCTCGGGAGCCGATTCGCGCACCGGCTCCGGCTCGGCGGCCGGCTCGGGCCGCTCCGGCTCCGGGACGCTGCTGGGAATCCGGCTGGGCTGGGCCAGTTCGAACTCGGCCTCGTCCTGCTCGAATCCGGCGGCGATGACCGTCACCCGCGCCTCCTCGCCGAGGGCGTCGTCGATGACGGCGCCGAAGATGATGTTCGCGTCGGTGTGGGCGCAGTCGGAGACGAGTTCGGCGGCATCGTTGATCTCGAACAGGCCGAGATCCGAGCCGCCCGCGATCGACAGCAGGACGCCGTGGGCGCCTTCCATGCTCTGCTCCAGCAGCGGCGACTCGATCGCGGCTCGGGCCGCCTCGACGGCGCGATTCTCACCGCGCGCGGAGCCTATGCCCATCAGGGCGGAGCCGGCGCCGCTCATGACGCTCTTGACGTCGGCGAAGTCGAGGTTGATCAATCCCGGCGTGGTGATCAGATCGGTGATGCCTTGGACACCGGAGAGCAGCACCTGGTCGGCGAGGCGGAAGGCGTCCATCATCGAGATGGTGCGGTCGCCGAGGTGCAGGAGGCGGTCGTTCGGAATCACTATGAGCGTGTCGCACTCGTTGCGGAGATCCTCTATTCCCGACACGGCCTGAGTCTGGCGCCGCTTGCCCTCGAAGGCGAACGGGCGCGTGACCACGCCGATGGTCAGTGCCCCGAGCTTGCGCGCGATATTGGCGATGACGGGCGCGCCACCGGTGCCGGTGCCGCCGCCCTCGCCGCAGGTCACGAAGACCATGTCGGCGCCCTTGAGGACCTCTTCGATCTCGTCGCGGTGATCTTCGCACGCCTTCGCGCCGACCTCCGGATTGGCCCCGGCGCCGAGGCCCCGGGTCAGTTCCCGTCCGACGTCGAGCTTGACGTCGGCATCGCTCATCAGCAGTGCCTGGGCATCGGTATTGATGGCTATGAACTCGACGCCCTTGAGCCCCGCCTCGATCATCCGGTTGACAGCATTGACGCCGCCGCCTCCGACTCCAACGACTTTGATGACGGCGAGGTAGTTGTGCGGTGGTGTCATCGCGGCTGCCTTCCTTCCCTGACCGGCCCCATGGTGCGACAAACGAGAGGTGCGAACACGCCCCGTTCCCCCTAACGCTAACTCACAGAGGGGGCATCTGGTGCGCTGACATCGACATGTTCGTACCCGCTCTCCAACAATCGAGTGGCGACGAGGGATTTCTCCTCGTTCTCCGAGCCGTCGCCCCAGCGGAGCGTCCGTCCATCTTCGAGATAGAGAGTCACCCCAGCCGGAGACGGTGTCTCGACCCGTTCGACCATGTCAGCGAGGTCGGAGGGAAGTGCTTGCAGGACTTTGAGGGTCTCGATGGTGGCCAGGTCGCCCGGTCCTGGGGCGGAGAGTTCGACGTTCCAAATTGTCTCGGGGATTTCGGCGACTTCGTCGAAGACGACTCCTTCGGAATCGACCATGAGAAAAGTCTCTTCGCCCGCCGGCACGGCGAGATATGGTTCGCGCTCAGTGACCTCGATGCGGATCGCAGTCGGCCACGCGCGCGACACCGCTACTGATTTCACTGCGGGCAACGAGGCGACTTCAGTTGCGATGGCGTCGAGATCGGCGCGGAGGATGGAGCGATCGACGTAATCGTCCGCGGCAGCGGACACCTCGGCGGGGTCGAGGACGCTGGTGCCGGAGACGCGGACGTCATCGACGGCGAACAGCGGCGTGCCCCAGACGATTCCCAAAAAGACGGCGCCGAGCGCCACCACGGCGGCGATCCACAGCCTGAGCCGGCGATTGGGCATGCGGCGGCGCACCACGTGGACGAGCCGCCACGGGCTTTGCTCGGACTCTTCGCGTCGACCGCGCATCGCTCGATGATGCCATGTGAAGGCCCGACAGGGGTGGCGACATGCCGACGGGCTCGTATAAGGTTAGCCAAACCTAATTCTCTTGGAGGAGCAGCGTGACGACACAGACCGTAGGACTCGCCCTCAACACTGTACGACCCTGGCAGCCTTTCCCCTGCCGCGTCAAGGAGTTGCGGCGATTGAGCCCCTCGTTCCTGCGCGTCACCTTCGCCTCCGACGAGCTGCGCCGGTTCGCCGACAACGGCTACGACCAGCGCTTCAAGCTCATCTTCCCGGCCGAGTCGTGCGGTTTCGAGAAGTTGCCGATGAGCGATCGGTGGTACTCCGAGCTGCGGGAGCTGCCCGATGACGAGCAGTGCAGCGTCCGCACCTACACCGTACGGGCAGTACGGCCCGAGCTCGGCGAGGTCGATGTGGACATGGTGATTCACGAGCCGCAGGAGGGCCACCGGGCACCCGCGCTGCGGTGGGCGCTCAACGCCGAGATCGGCAGCGAGCTCGTCCTGCTGGGTCCGGACGCGCGCTACGAAGGCCCGCACGGGGGCATCGACTTCAATCCCCCCGAGGACGCCGAGCTCCTTCTGGGCGGCGATGAGACGGCGGCGCCGGCGATCGCGGCGATTCTGGAACGGCTGCCGATCACGGCACGCGGCAAGGTCTTCATCGAGGTGCCCGAAGTCGCGGACGCGCTGGCGCTGGACGCGCCGCCGGAGGTGGAGGTCCACTGGCTGCCCAGAGAGGGCGCGCAGTGGGGCGAGAAGCTCATCCCGGCCGTGGCCGAGGCCGCCGCCGGGCTGGAGATGCAGGCGACGCTCGATGAGGTCGAGGACGTCGACGTGGACACCGAGACCCTTTGGGACGCCCCGGAGCAGGTCGGGGCGTGCGCGTCGTATGTGTGGATCGCCGCCGAGGCCGGAGTGGTGAAGTCCCTGCGCCGCACGATCCGGCAGGGCCTGGGACTGCCGAAGGAGTGCGGGGCGTTCATGGGCTACTGGAGGCTCGGTCGCGACGCCGATTGAGCGACGCGTACTGAACTGTGCTGTGGGAGGGCGAGTCGGGCACGCCGATCCGGCGGGCCGTCCCCTCCCCAGCTCGCTCCTTGTCCTCGAAATGCCGGAGCAGTGCACGGGAACCCGAGTTATCGATGGTGGATGCCGCACCACGGTGTCGCCCTCACGGCGTACGTTGGCGAACCGGCCTCGCGCCATTTCATCTTCCATCGGATCAGCTGACATCTTGGATGGCCTCTCTATATAGACCTCTCTATATAGATGGCAGTTCGGTTCGGGGCGGTGCCTGACCGGCATGGCCGATCCGAGCGGCGGGCGTTCGGGAGGTGCGTTGGGCGCGGGCCGGGGCAGGTGGCCGGATGGGGCGGGTGGCCGGAGGGGGCCGGTGGCCGGAGGGGGCGGGTGGCCGGAGGGGGCCGGTGTGGTGGCCTCCGCGCCTGGAGGGGGCCGGTGTAGCGGCCTCCGCGCCTGGGGAGGCCTGAAATGGAACTTGGGGCGCTGGCGGGAGCAAGGTGGGCGGATGGTTGTGCTGCCCCAAGGGCGTCAGCGACGGAGAGGTGGAGTCTTTTGTGGAGGTCGGGTTGGCGGGCCACCGGGGGGCTTGGGGCGCAGGCCGAGGCGGTGACCCTTTGTCCGGGTTATCTTGCGGGGCAATGCGGTTCGATGGTTCCGGCCATGGAAACGTGAGGGTTTTCCCACCCTAATGGGTGATGACAAAGCGTCTGTGACCTGGGAGAATAGAGGTATAGCACGAACCGGCGGAAACAGCAGGTTCGT
>NZ_BAAHCB010000035.1:0-14116 GCF_054776215.1 Glycomyces tarimensis | reverse complement strand
TTGGCGGCCGCCAGCACAACCAGATAAACCGGGCTAATCCTGCGTCAAACACTCTCTTAGAGGTCGTAACTATTTCGGTTGTGGTTCGTTCTTGCTGGTGTGAGACGTGGAAAGCGTGGACCGCAGCAGCGCAAGAGCCGTGGGCCGTGGATCGTCGAAGACACGCTGTGGGCCAGGATCGAGCCGCTCATTCCCAAGCGTGAGCGCCGACCGGGCACGCCGGGCAGGAAGCCACTCGACGACCGGAAAGCATTGTGCGGCGTCCTGTTCGTCCTCTATACCGGCATCCAATGGCAGTGGCTGCCGCAGGAACTCGGCTTCGGGTGCGGCATGACGTGCTGGCGTCGGCTGCGCGACTGGCAGGAAGCCGGCGTCTGGGAAGCCCTCCACCGCGTCTTGCTGGATGAGTTGAACGGCTTCGGCGAGCTCGATCTGGACCGGGTGGTGGTGGACGCGGCGCACCTGCGCTCGCTCAAAGGCGGCCCAAAACCGGTCGGAGCCCGGTAGACCGTGGCCGTACCGGCTCCAAACATCACCTGGCCACCGACGCGAACGGTCTGCCGCTGGCGGTGATCCTGACCGGCGGCAACCGCAACGACGTCACCCAGCTGGTGCCCCTGATCGAGGCGATCGGCCCGATCAGGGGCAAGCCCGGCCGGCCTCGGAGCAAACCGCGGATCGTCCAGGCCGACCGCGGCTATGACCACGACAAGTACCGCAACATGCTCCACGGCAAAGGGATCGGGACGCAGATCGCGTGTCGTGGCGAGGCACACGGTTCCGGACTCGGGGTCACTCGCTATGTGGTCGAACGGACCCTGGCGCTGCTGCACTGGTTTCGCCGCCTGCGCATCCGCTGGGAACGCCGCAGCGAGATCCATGAAGCGTTCCTCCACCTCGGCTGCGCACTCATCTGCTGGAGACGCCTCCAACAAATAAGGTAGGAGTTCTTACTCGAGAATGGAGTTTGAGGTAGCTCGCTCCGGGACCACAATACAAACTAGATCCTCATTAGAAGACACTCCAACGCTCACATCGCCTGCCGTCAAGTATTGACGCACAGCAGAGCTAGAGAACCAAAGAGCGAAGTGACCACTAGGCGTCGAGTACCAGAGCCTCGAATCCATTTCGGCATCACGGCCAGCAGGTTCCCTATAGTCAGGAGTGACTTTCCAGTCCCAAAGTTCTAGATCAAACACTGGTACACCCGATTCCGGTTCGATTCCCGTTGCCTCAACTGCACGCTCTGACCGTGGGGGCAAATTAATGATAACCAAACCATATAGAGCGCCAGAATTTGGATCTACTTTCAGTTCGATGTAGCCACCCTCTCGGCCCGTGACAAAAAGGTAGAGAGGACCGTCACGAAGATTCACACCCCAATAAACCGCGAGGGGTACCCAGCGGTCGCCTGTCGCCTCGACTCCTGAGCAAGACGCCTTCCCTAGCACTCTAAGCATGAGGTTATCTTAGAACTGGTTTCAAGATTGGTGGGTGCCGTCGCGTTCGGCAAGGAACTCATCGAGTAGCTCAAACAAGACGTTGAGCGCGTGTGCGTCTTCCTCTGGGGCAAGGGGGCCGAGGGAGCGGTCTTTGCTGGGGAAAGCCAACTGCAACACGATCGAGGTCCAGTGCAGCGGGGAATGATGACCAAGTCGTTCCTGAAACCATGCGCTGACGCCTTCGAGCCCGCGACCTCCAGCCCGTTGGGATCCGAGATCGTAGCCGACGAGGAACTGGGCCATGCGCTCATAGGTTGCTCGGCCGGTGAACATGCCGGGTCTTCGGGCAATCTCGGCGATGTACTCGCGCTCGCTCAGCGCGTGGAGGTCGATCATTTGGAAATCCTCGAGACATCCGGACAACGGGTGGCACTCAGGATATCGCTCGGCCCAGCCTCAGCGGGTGCGCTGCAAGCGCCTCCAGCAGATGAGCGCCGCGGCGAGTTCGACGAAGCCCTGATGCATGAACAGGTGCCGGTCCCAGCGGACGGCGAGGCGTTTGAACTGATGGAAGTGGGAGATGGCCTGTTCGACGACCCAGCGGATACGGCCGAGCCCGATGATCTTCTTCCTGCCGCGTTGCGGGATCACCGAGGCGATCCGCTTGGAACACAGCCATTCGCGGAAGACGGCCGAATCGTAACCGCCGTCGGCAAGGATCGTATCGGGGCGCCGGCGAGGGCGACCGACGCGGCCAGCAACCGGTGGGATGGACTCGACTAGATCCTGAGCGGCCTTGATGTCAGGCACGTTCCCCGCTGTAGTGATGACCGCGAGCGGGATCCCAGCCGAGTCGCAGGCGATGTGATGCTTCGAACGGGACTGAGGGTGTGAGCGGTAGGTTGCAGACGGATCCGGGCGGGAGGTCGCCGTAGGAGGGCACGGTAGCCCAGGCCCAGTTATACTCCCGGGCGCCGCGGATGCCCGGTCCGGCCGAGACCCGGTGCCACACTTCGGCCGGGGCTCGGCCAATGAGAGTGTCGACCCGCAACCCGGCTACATGCGCGAACGGACTTGCCTTCCACGACGAGACATCCACTGCCGCAACACCATCGACGCGACGGCATATTTGACCGCTTGCAGCACAGCGAAATACAGCTGTCGTGTTAGCACGCCAGCTGTATTTCGTTGTGCCGCAAGTGCTTTACTATGTCGCTCGTGATCGATGATGTTGCAGCGGAAGATGTCTCGGCGTGGAAGTCGAGCCTCGATGACATGTTCGCCCTCGTTGCGGGCCTGTTCAGCCGCGTGGAACTGCGGCGGCGGGCCAGGTCGTACTTGGTCGGGTTGCTGGCACCGGTAGAGCGGAAGAACTCCTGGCAGCTAGCCGAAGCGGCCGGGGACGCCGATCCATGGCGGGTGCAGCACTTCCTGGGCCGGGCCAAATGGTCGGCCGATGCGGTCCGGGACCAGCTGCGCTCCTATGTGGCGGCGAACCTGGCCGGTGCCGGCGGTGTCCTGGTAGTCGACGAGACCGGCTTCATCAAGAAGGGCCGCAGGTCGGCCGGGGTCCAGCGGCAGTGCTCAGGGACCGCGGGCCGGATCGAGAACTCGCAGCTGGGCGTCTTCCTCGCCTACGCTGGCGAGCCCGGTCGGGCCTTGATCGACCGCGAGCTCTACCTGCCCGAGTCCTGGATCGCCGACCGCGACCGGTGCGACGACGCCGGCATCCCCGATGACCGCTGGCACCAAGGCGTGCTGACCAAGCCGCGCTTGGCCGAGGCCATGATCGGCCGGACCCTGGCCGCCGGGGTCGAGGCCGGATGGGTGGCCGCCGATTCGGCCTACGGCCGCGACGGCAGGTTCCGGGCCTTCCTGGAGGCCCGCAGGATGCCCTATGTGGTCGAAGTGCCCGTGAAGCAGACCGTGGAGGACCTGGACGGGAAGCGTCGGGTCGACACCCTCATCGGCCGGGCCCCGGCCGAGGCCTGGCATCGGGTCTCCGCCGGCCCTGGGGTCCGCGGCGAACGGGTCTACGACTGGGCTTGGGCCACTGTGCCCTCCTACGGTGACCTGCCGGCCGGCTTCGTCCGCACCCTGCTGGCCCGTCGCTCCATCGACGACCCCGCCGATATCGCCTACTACCTGTGCTTCCATCCCGACTCGGTCGAGCTCGATCAGATCGTCCGCGTCGCCGGGTCCCGGTGGGCGATCGAGGAGTGCTTCCAGGCCGCGAAGAACGAGTGCGGTCTCGACCACTACCAGGTCCGCAGGTGGGAGGGCTGGTACCGGCACATCACCATGGCCATGCTCGCCCACGCCTTCCTCGCCGTCACCGCTGCGACCGACCCAAAAGCCCACGCGAGCTGGGAAGACTCACAGTCCCCGAAATCCGCCGTCTCCTGGCGGTAGTCCTCTACCCCGCTCGCACCCTCCGGCTTGCCCTCGCCGCGGCCCACTGGCGACGCCGCCACCAAACCCGCGCCCGCAGGTCTCACTACCGGCGAAAATCGAAGTGCACCAACGATAGTTCACCTTGAACTCTCGACCACGCTGGTCATTTGCGGCGCAGATCGGGGATCATCATCAGATGGACCAGGTCATTAATCTCGACGAAGCCGCCGAGGCCATCGGCGACCGATGCCAAGCCTGGCAGCATGCACGACTTGCCGTCTCGTCGCTGACTTGGCGCGACGCAGCCTCCCCATGGCCACAGAGAATCGTTACCGATCGGTCGACCGCAAGCGATCCCGACTCCGTCGGCGTCCAGATCCAGGGACCCGGAGATGCGGGACTCCACATTGTGCTCTACCGGGGCGGATGGGCCGACATCGACTACATCACCGTCGACGACGACCTAGGCACACTCCACGGACCCGACATTGGGACCGCTCAGGACTTCGGGCTTCTCCTGGACGATTGTGTGACCAGGACCTTCGGCATCAAGATTAACCCTCTGTAAGCGCTGCCTAATAGTCGGAACCATTCGTCGATGATGTAGCCAGTCAACTGAAAGCGGAAGCAGCGCAACGAAATACAGCTGTCGTGCTAAGCGACCCATAGCTTGCCGATGTGCTGGAATTGTGGCTGGACGGTGTTGAACCGCAAGACTGGTCACTGCGGTCCATGTTGGCCTGGCACCTCAACCGAGCGGCCTCCCCGTCACCGGTTGGCCACCTTCTGGGCCAGGGACCCTCCCAACTTCCCGCTCAAGGGTGACGATCGCCAAATTCTTTGCGCGCCGCGAGAATGTACTCATGAGAATCCATGCACCGCCCGACCGTGCCACCGGAGCGCTCACATATGCCGAAGTCGCAGACCTATCCTCAGGGCGTGGGCGAAGGCCGGTGATGTCGTGGTTCTCGGTGGTGAGACGGTGTGGGGCGCAATGAGGGTGCAGGCACGGCCTGGGTGATCATACGGGTGCTGAATCCTGTTGAACACCAAGGAGAACCGTGCCTGCACCGCTATCCTCTCCCATCACCGATGCCTTCGCGAAGCTGGGCGAGATCAATCTTGACGAGGTTCCTGCCCTGCGCCGCTACCTCTCGTGGGTGCCTGATCCGCGCGGACGGTGCGGCCGCTGATACTCGCTTTCGAGCCTGCTGACGCTGTGCGCGGCCGCGGTGGTGGCCGGGTCGGTCACGGTCGAGGCGATCTGCGAGTGGGCCGCCGACGCGCCCGCCGAGGTCCTGGCCGCGCTCGGTATCCGCCGCCACCCGTTGGGGTGCAGACGGTCGCCCTCGCGCCGGTGCCTGACCTCGCTGCTGGCCCGGATCGACGGCGGTCTGGAGACAGTCACACGCTGGAGCCGGCGGTCGTGATCGGGTTCGGTCGCGGCACGTACACCGGCCACTTGAAGTGGGTGCGGCGGCTCGCTACGCCGGCCGACATCAGGCGTGACCGCTGGTATGGCTGGCAGCGACGTACCAGTACCACTGGTAATCGCACGCCACAATCCCGTGCGCCCGACAACGCCAGTGGATCGAAACCGCGTCCCGCCCGAGGAACGGGAAGGTCAGCCCTACCAGGATCCGACCAGGCCGGACGGATCGCCACCGGCCATCTCGACCGCAGCTCCGCTCTGGACCGCGGCATCGCTCGACTCGTCGTTGCGTTCCGTGTAGTTCCAGAAAGCGACAGCGATAACAACTCCCAGGACGAGCCCGACGATGCCGGTAGCCAAACCGGTTATGGCCGAACGACGGTTGGTGGCCTTCCCTGCATGAACGTTCGCCAACCCCAACGAGCCGAACACGATCGCGAGGATACTCGCGATCCAGCCAAGACATCCGATGAACGGGATCGCGCTGGTCGCCGCGCCGACAATGCCGAGAATCAGCGACGTCATCCCCATGCCGTTCTGAGGGCCCACGGGCCGCTGCGGCTGCGGCACCGGTACCTGCGCCGGTACCGGCACTGCTTGGTACACGTAGTAGACAGGGACGACGTATTGCGGTGGAACGGCGTTGCCCGGTTGCGGTTGCGGACCTCCTTGGTTCCCTGAGCTGGAGCCGCTGTTGTGAGGTTCGGTGGGGGTGGGGTTGTTCATTTCGGGCGGATCCTCTATCGATCAGTGGAGCTACTCAGCGTGAATTCGGTTGCCACGTTCTGCAATGCTAGTGGTTTTCTCGGTTCATCGAACCCACCAGCGCGGCCGGCGCCCAACCGATCCGAGGGTATGCACGGCGTGCGCCGCCTGCGTCCAGCCGCTCGATGCCGTACCGGTTTGCAAGCGGCTGGCTCGAACCCCCTCCGACAGCCACGTCAACGATCGACCCTCCACCGGTCAACGTTGCAGCTTCACAAGCCGCTCAGCGATCTTCGAGCCCTCACGTCGATCGGGCGCATGGTCGAGCCAGCACTGCAGCACGGCGACCTCCAGGTCGTGCTCACCGAGTTTACGATGAATGATCGCGGCATGCTCGGTGTACGCCGGCGCGGGCTCGCGTCCCTCGGCTGACTGTTCGGCGCCTTCGATCGCCCGGTAGCACAATACGAGCGCTTCACGGAGCCGCCCTTCACGTTTGAGCTGCTTGATCGGTTCGTTCTTCGGCATGTCTCTCAACACCCTCTCCAGTTTGGAGAGTGTCTACTCGACTGCTCGTCCTTCAGATCCTCGGCCGGTCGTCTTCGTGGTCGTTCAAGTGGTCCTCCTCTGTGCGGCTCCATGGTTCGCCCGTCGCCGTGGCATTCGCAGCCCGGCTATGACAGTATAGATGATATGACATCTAGATGATGAGGAGGTGGTTCGGATGAGCAACGTCGAGGCCGAGCCTGATGCGCTGCGGTACGGTCCGCCCGCGGACGGCATTCGACCGGGCGGTGAGCCGCCGGCCGAGGTGCTGTCGGCGAGGGAGGTGCCGCTCGGCGGGGTGCGGGGGCTCTCGGTGCGGCGCACGCTGCCGCAGCGGGCGCGCACTCTGATCGGAGCGTGGTGCTTCGCCGACCACTACGGGCCAGTCGAGGTCCCGCCCGGGGACGGCATGGACATGCCGCCGCACCCGCACACCGGTCTGCAGACCGCGAGCTGGCTGTTCAGCGGGGTGATCGAGCACCGCGACTCGCTCGGCACGGTCGGACTGGTCCGTCCCGGGGAACTCAACCTCATGACCGGCGGGCGCGGTATCGCCCACTCCGAGGTCTCCCTGCCCGAGACCAGGGTCCTCCACGGCGTCCAGTTGTGGATCGCCCTTCCGGAGGCTCACCGCGACACCGACCGCGCCTTCGCGCACTACGCGCCCGAACCGGTGCGCATCGACGGCGCAACGCTGCGGGTCTTCCTCGGCTCACTCGCCGGCGCCGCCTCGCCATTGGCGACGTTCACACCGCTGCTGGGCGCCCAGATCGACATCGAACCCGGCGCCCGCCTCACCCTGGCGGTCGACCCGGAATTCGAGCACGGCCTGCTCGTCGACACCGGCGCGGTCAGTATCGCCAGCGCCCGCGTGGAGGCCGCTGAACTCGGCTACCTGCCTTGCGGGGCAAGCGAAGTAACGCTGGTGAACGAGACCGGGGAGCCCGCCCGGACGCTCCTGCTCGGCGGCGCGCCCTTCGATGAGGCCATCGTGATGTGGTGGAACTTCATCGGCCGCAGCCATGACGACATCGTCCAGGCCCGTGAGGAATGGGAGGCCGCCTCCGACCGCTTCGGCGAGGTCGTCGGCTACCCCGGCCGCCGTCTGCCCGCGCCCGCGCTGCCGAACGCGGTCATCACCCCGCGCGCCAACCCGGCGCGCCGGACCGGAGAGTGAACGATATGAATGAGCCCACCGTTGAGCGCGTCAACGAGCGGCGCCGCTACGAGATCGCCATCGACGGTCACCGCGCGGGCCTGACGGCCTACCGCGACCGCGATGACCAGCGCGTCTTCTACCACACCGAGATCGACGACGCCTTCGCCGGACAGGGCCTCGCCGCGAAGCTGGTCGAGCGGGCCCTTTCGGACGCGCGCGACAGCGGCAAGCGCCTCGTGGCCGTGTGCCCGTACGTGGCGACGTTCCTCAAGCGACACCCCGAGTTCGCCGACCTCGCCGACCCGGTCACCCCCGCGATCCTCCAGTGGCTGAAGGCCGAACTCGCCTGAACGGCGACCGGCCTCCCGGACGGGGTGCCGAAGGTCCGGGAACAACCGGGCGGGCGCCCGCGTTCGAGTCAATAGTTGATATGTCATGTAAATGGAGGGCGAAGACGATGCAGTTCGGAATCTTCACCGTCGGGGACGTCACCGTCGACCCGACCACGGGCCGCGCGCCGACCGAGCACGAGCGGATCAAGGCGATGACCGAGATCGCGCTCAAGGCCGAAGAGGTCGGACTCGACGTCTTCGCCACCGGCGAGCACCACAACCCGCCGTTCGTGCCCTCCTCGCCGACCACGATGCTCGGCTGGATCGCCGCGCGCACCGAGCGGATCGTCCTCTCGACGTCCACGACGCTGATCACCACCAACGACCCGGTGAAGATCGCGGAAGACTACGCGATGCTCCAGCACCTGGCCGACGGCCGAGTGGACCTCATGATGGGCCGCGGCAACACCGGCCCGGTCTACCCGTGGTTCGGCAAGGACATCCGCGACGGGATCGACCTCGCCGTCGAGAACTACGCACTGCTGCACCGGTTGTGGCGCGAAGACGTCGTCGATTGGGAAGGGCGCCACCGCACACCGCTGCAGGGCTTCACTGCGACGCCCCGGCCGCTGGACGGCGTGCCGCCGTTCGTGTGGCACGGCTCCATCCGGTCGCCCGAGATCGCCGAGCAGGCCGCCTACTACGGCGACGGCTTCTTCCACAACAACATCTTCTGGCCCAAGGAGCACACGAAGCAGCTCATCGACCGGTACCGGCAGCGGTACGCACACTACGGGCACGGCACCCCCGAGCAGGCGATCGTCGGTCTGGGCGGCCACATCTTCATGCGCCGCAACTCCCAGGACGCCGTGAACGAGTTCCGCCCGTTCTTCGACCACTCGCCGCAGATGGGCGGCGGCATCTCGATGGAGGAGTACATGGAGCGCACCCCGCTGACGGTGGGCTCGCCCGAGCAGGTCATCGAGAAGACGCTCACCTTCCGCGACTACGTCGGCGACTACCAGCGCCAGCTGTTCATCGTCGACGGCGGCGGCGTTCCGCACTCCACGGTGCTCGAGCAGATCGACCTGCTCGGCGAGGAGGTCGTCCCGGTGCTGCGCCAGGAGTTCGCCAAAGAACGCCCGGCGGGAGTGCCCGACGCCCCCACCCATGCCTCGCTGCTCGCCGCCCGCGGCGCGGCTGCCTGAGACCGAATGAAGGGAACCGACCGTGAAACCGCTGAAGCTCGTCGCCGTCTCTGCAGGCCTCCGGCAGCCGTCCTCGACCAGGATGCTCACGGACCGGCTCGCCAAAGCGACCCGCGGGCACCTCGCCGAGGCCGGAAGCGACGCCGACGTCCAGGTGGTCGAACTGCGCGATCTCGCCACCGCCATCTCGCACCACCTGGTCAACGGATTCGCGCCGCGCGACCTGGGCGACGTGCTGGAAGCGGTCGCGGGCGCCGACGGCCTCATCGCCGTCACACCGGTCTTCTCGGCCTCCTACAGCGGCCTGTTCAAATCGTTCATCGACCTGGTCGAGGAGGACGCGCTGGTCGGGAAGCCCGTGCTGATCGCCGCCACCGGCGGCAGCGCCCGGCACTCGCTGGTCCTGGAACACGCGATGCGACCGCTGTTCTCCCACTTGCGCGCCGTGATCGCCCCGACCGCCGTGTACGGGGCGACCGAGGACTGGGGCGCGACCGACGACCGGCACGGGGACGGCCTCACCGCCCGCATCGATCGGGCGGCCGGGGAACTGGCCGGCCTCCTCGGGCACGTGCCGGCCGGGCCGGGCCCGGCCGTCGTCCCGTTCGAACAGCGGCTGGCCGCGCTGCGACCGGCCTGAACCATCGCCACGCAACCGGAAAGAGGAGCAGTGAACGACTTCAACGACTTCCTGCCGAACGGCGAGGTCGCCCCCGATCGCTGGGTGCGCGCGACCCACCTGTTCGACGACGTCGCTCCAGGCGGTGTCCCGCGCACGACGCCGAGCGATGAGACGACCTTCGACCGCTGGGAACGTGCGAACGCGCGCTTCGAATCCCGCGATTACATCGGCGCCGCGCAACTCCTCGCCGCGATCGTCGAGGAGACGCCCGGGCCGACCGGTCCCCGGCTCCTGCTGGCCCGCGCCTACTACCACTCCGCGCAGCTGCGCCGCGCCGAGGAGCAGCTGCGCGAGCTCATCGACCGCGACCCGGTCGAGCCGTACGCGCACCGGTTGCTGGCCCGCACCCTCGAACGCCAAGGGCGCCACGACGAGGCCGCGTCCTGGAACCGCATGGCCGCCGCCTTCGGCGCCGTGACCGCCGAATAGTCAGGGTGCCGAACGGCACCCGGCGCCCATCGATGCCGAACGAGCGGAGAATGAGCACATGACCTCGCACCAGCGGACCCTGAACCGGATCGAGCACGCCCGCCGCCTGGGCCCCGACTCCCAAGTAGACGACAAGGCCCTGGCCTTCGCCCCGACCGACCCGGCGTTGACCGATCCGTTCCTGATCATGGCCGAGGACTGGTTCTCGAGTCCCGGCTTCGAATGGCATCCCCACCGCGGCTTGGAGACGGTGACCTTCGTGGTCGACGGCGTCCTCGAACACGGCGACAACCTCGGCAACGCCGGCGCGCTCGAACCCGGTGAGGTGCAGTGGATGACCGCCGGCAGGGGGATCGTGCACCGTGAACTGGCCTACCGCGACGAACACGCGCACACGTTCCAGCTCTGGCTCAACCTGCCGCGAGCGAAGAAGATGACCGGCTCGCGCTATCAGGACCTCACCCGCGCCGGGATACGCCGCGTGAACGCGCCGGGAGTGGTGATCGATGTCCACGCGGGCACGGTGGCGGGCGTGACCGGGACGGCCGAGACGCACCAGCCGGTGCAGGGCCTGCTCGCCGTCGTCGATCCGCTGGCGTCCTACGAGCTCGCCGTCCCCGCCGATCATCGCCTGTTCGCGCATGTCGTCAGCGGCCGGGCGTTCGTCGGCGGGAGCGAGGTCGCCGCCGGCCAGACCGGATGGTCCGACCCGGTCGACTCGGCGGATGGGACGGTGCTGCACCTGGCTGTACCGGATGGGGATGCGGCGGCACGCGTCATGGTCTACAGCGGCACGCCCCTGCGCGAACCGGTGGCCTTCGGCGGCCCGTTCGTCATGAACAGCCGCACCGAGATCGCCGAGGCGTTCCGCGACTTCCAATCCGGCGCGTTCGGCCCGGTCCCGCGCCGGGCCCGCCTCGCCTACGACCGCTGACCGGCACCCGTTCGGTCAGCGGGGCTGGGCGTCGATGTTCTCGTTGAGCTTGGCGGAGAGCCGACCGATCTGGGCGAGTTCGTCAGGAGTGAGAGCGTCCACGACGAACCGGCGGACGGTGACGACGTGCTTCGCGGCGGCGGCTCCGACGACTTCGCGGCCGTGGGCGGTGATGGCGACGTAGGCGCCGCGCCCGTCTTCTTCGCACTCTTCGCGGGCGATGAGATCGCGCTTGATCATGCGGCGGATCTGGTGGGACAGGCGGCTCTGCTCCCAGTCGATCTCCCGGGCGAGGTCTTGGAAGCGGACGCGGCCGTCGGGGACGTCGGTGAGGGCGACCAGGACCCCGAAGTCGGCGCCGGAAAGGCCGGAGTGGGCCTGGAGATCAGCGGCCAGGCGTGAGGAGAGCTTCTGGTGCAGCCGGATGAAGGCGCGCCAGGAGCGCTGCTCGTCGTCGCTCAACCAGCGCACGGAGTCGTTCATGTGGTCCATTCTACCGAGTTATTGACGCGTCATCTATCCCGTGCTGATTTAGATGACATATATCGAAAGGCAAGACCATGGTAGGCAAGAAGCTCATCGCAGTCGTCGGCGCGACCGGAGCCCAGGGCGGCGGGCTCGCCCGCGCGATCCTCGCCGATCCCGACGCCGCATTCACCGTTCGCGCGCTGACCCGCAGCGCTTGACCAGCTGTGGGGTCGTCGGCGTGCGGTCGCTCGGGAAGGTGCGCCGGGAGACCTCCCCGAGCGTTCAGGATGCCGGGCTGAGGACGATCCAGGTGAACGGCTGCACGAGGCCGGCCGGAGTGAGGTGCTCTTCAGCGCGGGTGTCGACGAGGTCGAAGTGCGGGGCGAATATCTGGGCCAGATCTGTTGCGCCGTAACGCACCACGGGAAGTCCGGAGCAGTGCGTCGGACCATGGGCGTCGAACTTGGCGATGACGGCCCGGCCGCCGAGGGCGATGCCGGAGCGGAGCACCTGCAGGTAGGCCTCGCGTTCGTCCTCCTCGATTAGGAAGTGGAACACGGCGCGGTCGTGCCAGAGGTCGTAGCGCCGTTCGGGTTTCCAGTCGAAAAAGTCCCGGTGCAGCCAGTGCACCCGTTCCGCGGCCGGGCCGAGTCGGACCCGGGCGTCGTCCAGGGCTACTTTGGACACGTCGAGAACCGTCACGTCCGTGAGCTCGCGGGCGAGCAGGTGGTCGACGACGACCGAGGCGCCGCCGCCGAGGTCGATGATCGGCGCGCCCTTGCCCACATCCAATGTGTCGAGCAGTTCGAGTGTGACATCCGGAACCGCCTGGTACCAACTGACACCATCCTCGCCCTTGGTGTCATAGACCGGCATCTCCAGCTCACGGGCGACCTGGGAGACCGCCTTATCGCCAGCAAGAGCCATCTGGGTGGCCATCTCTTTGAACTCGGGCTTGTACTCACGCGGAGCGGTCATAGAATCTGTGCTTCCTTCCTACCAGCCAGTTTATGGCTGTCAGTCCGGAATCTCCAGGGCACCTCACGCTGACGGGCGGCTGAAAAACGAGCCCATGGCTGAAAAGGCGTCCGACTGACAACGGCTTTGTCCAGCAGCAAGGCCCGCCTCAGTAGCCGCGCTTCAGAAAATTTCAGGAGCTGCGAAGCATTTCCATGAACGTAGGAGACACCCACTGTGCGTGAACACCGTTGACCTCACTTGAAACACCTCCACGTCCGTGGAGGTCTTCCGGGTTGTGCATGCACGGTGTGCCCCGCGTCAGCGTGCTCTCCACGGACGTGGAGGTCTTCCGTGGTCGTCAGGAGGGGGTAACGGTGGCTGAACGTGCTCTCCACGGGGTTGTCGCGCAGCATGGCTGCGTGCCTGGCGACTGCGCCACACCATCCTAAATGCTCAATCGGAGTCGGACCGGTGGTCCTCTGCGACGGTCATGGAGTTCAGCGCTATGAGCGCGTGCTGGAGGAAGCCAGCGAAGTTGTCCTTGTTGGTCATGCCAGCTTCCTCCTGTCCTGAGTTAGAGCTTGTCTCACTTGGTGAGTTTCTGGCCAGCGGTGAGGACGGAAGCGACGGGGGTGGTTCGGGGAGTCTGCTGGCAGGTGTTTGTCTAGGGCGAAGGCGCCGAGGTGGTTTCCTGCGATCGGCTGGTTGACTGCCACAAGCTCGAGAGTGGGAGCCCAACGAGCAGGCAGAGGTATGCCAGGATTTGCGACGCCTCTGCCGGAGGAGACTCGTTCTGCGAGGCAAAGCGCTGTACGAGCTCGTAATTGAAGCTCGGCCTGAGCGCAAACCCGGTCCTTTCGCCATAGGCGAGGACGCACGTTGCGGCGATGGCGATACCCCACACGGTCCATCCGGCCGCGGGACTGCGCAGCCGGCCGGTGAGCCCGAACGTGCCGAGGAACGCGCATGCGATCGCGGCTACCAGGAAGGCCACTGCAACCACGCCGTGGCGATAGTTGACGATGGCAGCGATGTAGTCGAGGTAATGGGCGGAGTCGAGCATGGGATCCAGATCCATCGCCGCACGGGTGCGCTGCACTGCTTCGTCGGTCGTGGTCAGCAGCGCGATCGCAGCTAGGAGGAGCGCGGCAGCGATTACCAGTTGGACCGCCGCTGCCGCATGAGCACGGGTCGGGATTCGCGAAGACACGCCCCCCATCATGCCTGGCATGGGCCGGGTCGGTTCGTCCCGCTTGAGTGAGGGCCGTCATTGAGAGGTCAATCGGTCTATGGGGTCGCACTCTCGTTGGGCCGCGCGGAGTTTGGTATATAGCACCGGTATGGACGAGTTCACCCGAAGGGGGCTTGTCCCTTTGGTGTTGACACCGTCCTATGCGGCGCGGGCTAGGTTAGCTTGCCGCTGTT
>NZ_BAAHCB010000034.1:0-7473 GCF_054776215.1 Glycomyces tarimensis | reverse complement strand
CCCGGCCAGCCCGCACGTCGACCATCCAAACACCCTGTTGAGTTCTCAAACAACACGCCAACCAAGTCATTTCACTTTCGTGATTTGGCCTCAGCCGGAGCAACCTCTCAACTCTAGCAGGCTCCGATCGTTCTGCAAGACTCAGGCTGATTAACCTGTGTCACACATGATCGAGCCTCTTACCGAGTCTCTGAGATCCCCGCGAATCAGCTTCCGGATCGCGCCAACACTCTGCGAGTTTGTCGCTGCTCTCCGGCGGCTTCCGGACCGGCCTTGTTCGGCTGTTCCGTTCCCCCGCGGGCAGATACAAATATACACGCTCTCGACGGCCTCTGAATCGGGGGGTCCCCTCCGATTCGACTACCGCTCTGAACTGCGGCGACAGCGCCGCCTTCACTTGTCTCCCACAGCCGGCCGGACTTCATCGCCCGCCGCGACGCGGCTAAGCATTCGCCGTTTCCGAGAAGGCCCTGACGTATTCAGTCGATCACCCAAGGGTGTGCCCTGAGCCATTCACCCGACCGTGTCTCGGAAGGCATCCGGCCGATCCGAGAATTGCTTTATGTGTAGCCGGTCGGCTACAACCCTAAACCAGTTATCGGAGTCTTTCTCATTGCAACGCGAAAGCCGGGGACCGCCTTTCGGCGGTCCCCGGCTCCTCAAGCCTTGAGCGTCGGCGCTACGCGCTCGGAACGATGTTCACGAGCTTGCGGCCGCGCTTGCTGGAGAACAGCACTTCGCCCTCCGCGAGCGCGAACAGCGTGTCGTCGCCGCCGCGACCGACCAGGTCGCCCGGGTGGTACTTGGTGCCGCGCTGCCGGATGAGGATCTCACCGGCATTGACGCGCTCGCCACCGAAGCGCTTCACACCGAGGCGCTTGGAGTTGGAGTCGCGTCCGTTACGGGAGCTGGATGCACCCTTCTTGTGTGCCATCGGTCAACCCCTTACTTCTCGATCCCGGTGACCTTGACGCGGGTCAGCGGCTGACGGTGCCCCTGGCGCTTGTGGTAGCCGGTCTTGTTCTTGTACTTGTGGATCTTGATCTTCGGGCCCTTGGTGTGCTCGAGAAGTTCACCGCTCACCGTGACGCCAGAGGCGTCGGTGACCACAGTGCCTTCGTCGACGAGCATTACCGCAGGCAGCGTAAGCGTGTCGCCGGGCTCGCCCTGAAGCTTCTCAACTTCGAGGACGTCGCCCTCGGCGACCTTGTACTGCTTTCCGCCAGTCTTGACGATTGCGTACATGTCGACGCTGGTCTCCTTGGGTCCTCCCCGGTGCGGGGAACAAGTTCCCCGCAGGGGAACGGTGTCTGTCAAATATTGCGGTGTCGCGCACCACGCCAACTTACGGCTCCGCAAGCGTCGCCGTGGGTGCCAGTACGGCTCCGCGGGCGGAGCCTCGGCAGGCCTGCCGATCAAGCGCCTCGCCCTGCTCCGTTTTCACGGGGCGCGGGCTCCCCCGCCAGGCGGGGATGGAAGCTGAAGGTTCTGCAGGCCGCTCACTAGCGTACGTCATTGACGCGCTGCTTCCGGCATGGGGACCGGGGCGACGCCGCGAACGTCACAGTCCGCGGCGCAGCCCTCGATCAGTCGTCGCCGTTCCCGGTCTCCCCGGATCCGTCGCCGTCGTGCTCGGGCGGTGCGGCCGCGACCTTCGCGGTCTCCGCCGCGACCGACTTCGGCTCGGACTGTTCGGGCTGGTCCGACTGCTCTGCCTTCTGGCCGGACTGCTTCGAGCCCGACTTGCCGCGCTCGCGCTTCTTCTTGCCGCCGCCGTTGCCGTTGCCGCCGCCGTTGCCGTTCCCGGACGAGGCGCTGCCGCTCTTCTTCTTCGAGGAGCCGGTCCCGAGGATCTCGTCGGTGTGGATGACCACACCGCGGCCCTTGCAGTGGTCGCAGGGCTCGGAGAACGCCTCGATGAGGCCCTGGCCGACACGCTTGCGCGTCATCTGGACCAGGCCGAGCGAGGTCACCTCGGTGACCTGGTGCTTGGTCCGGTCCCGGCCCAGGCACTCGGTCAGCCGGCGCAGCACCAGGTCCCGGTTCGACTCGAGCACCATGTCGATGAAGTCGATGACGATGATGCCGCCGACGTCGCGCAGCCGCAGTTGGCGAACGATCTCCTCGGCCGCTTCGAGGTTGTTGCGAGTGACGGTCTCCTCGAGGTTCCCGCCCTCGCCGGTGAACCGGCCGGTGTTGACGTCGATGACCGTCATCGCCTCGGTCTTGTCGATGACCAGCGAGCCGCCCGACGGCAGGTAGACCTTGCGGTCGAGGGCCTTGAGCAGCTGCTCGTCGACGCGCTTCTCGGTGAAGACGTCCTTCGTGCCGGTGTGGCGCTTGAGCCGCGGCAACAGCTCCGGCGAGACCGACTCGAGGTACTTGTGGATCTCGTCGTAGGCCTCGTCGCCCTCCACCAGAATCTCCTTGAAGTCTTCGTTGAAGACGTCTCGGACGACCCGGATGAGCACGTCGGGCTCGGAGTGCAGCACCGCCGGGGCGTTGCCCTTCTTGGACTTGGTCTGGATCTCCTCCCACTCGATCTGGAGTCGGGAGATGTCACGGGCCAGGTCCTCCGGACCGGCGCCCTCGGCGGCGGTGCGGACGATGACGCCGGCGCCCTCGGGCACCAGCTTCTTCAGCGCCGCGCGCAGCCTCGTGCGCTCGCGATCGGGGAGCTTGCGGGAGATGCCGGAGGCGTTGCCGCCCGGCACGTAGACCAGGTGGCGGCCCGACAGCGCGATATGGCTGGTCAGACGCGCGCCCTTGTGGCCCACGGGGTCCTTGGTGACCTGGACGAGCACCGAGTCGCCGGGGCGGAGGGCCTGCTCGATGGAGCGGGCCTTGCCGGCCAGCCCGGTGGCGTCCCAGTTGACCTCGCCGGCGTAGAGCACGGCGTTGCGGCCGCGCCCGATGTCGACGAAGGCGGCCTCCATGCTCGGCAGGACGTTCTGGACCTTGCCGAGGTAGACGTTGCCGACCAGTCCCTGAGCGCCGGACTTGGACACGTAGTGCTCGGCGAGGATGTCGTCCTCGAGGACGGCGACCTGGGCGCGGCCGCCGCGGACGCGGACGACCATATGGCGCTCGACGGCCTCGCGGCGGGCCAGGAACTCGGCCTCGCTCACGACCTGGACGCGGTTGCGTCCGCCCTTGCGGCCGTCGCGGCGGCGCTGGCGCTTGGCCTCGAGCCGGGTGGACCCGGAGACGCCGCGGACGTCGTCGTTGGAGGAGAGCTTCTTGGAGGGGGAGCGGACCTTGACGACGACTTCGGCGTCGTCGGCGGGCTTGGGGCTCCGGTCCGATTCTTCGGAGCCGGCGCGCTTGCGGCGGCGCCGGCGGCGGCGGGTGATCTCGGGGCCGTCGGAGGAGGCCGATTCGTCCTCGGCGGTCTCGTTCGAGGACTCGTCGTCGTCGGACTCGTCCTCGTCGTCATCGTCGAAGTCGGAGGCGCTGTCGCCGCCCTTCCCGCGGCCACGGCCGCGGCGTCCTCGCCGGCCCCTGCGGCGGCGGCGCTCCTCGGCGCTCTCGTCGTCGAGGTCATCGTCGAATTCGTCGACGGGCTCCTCTTCGGCGACCGGCTCGGGCTCCTTGGCCCTGGACTTCTTCGCCGGGGCCTGCTTGGCCTGCGACTTCTTGGGCTGTGACTTCTTCTGGGCCCGCTTGGGCTCGGCCGGCTCATCGCTGTCGCGCTCGGCCGGACGCTCGGTCTTCTCGACCTTGGGCGGGGGTGCGAACACCGGCACCGCTTGCGGGGCGACCGCGGCGGGGCGGGATCGCTCGGCTCGGGGCTCGGGTTCGGCGGGTTCGTCTTTCTTGGGTTTCTGCGGCGCCATGAAGGTGACCACAACTGCGGGCACCTGTTCGCGCGGCTCGTTCTCGCGCATGCGAATAAATCTCCATTCCAGCCGCTGCCCGGGCGCGTGACGCTGTTTGCGTCCGCTGCCGCACGGGCGCGGCATCAGTAGTGCGGCCCTCCTGGCATTCCTTGCCGATCAGACCGCACCGAAAGCCTCAACTCGCGCCGAGAAAACACCTCGCCTCGGCCGAGTGGTCACGTCCGGCACCGTGAGCAGTGCGGACAGGACATCTGCGATCGCACCATCGTCTATGTGTTCGGTGCGACAAGGTCGAGTATCGCACACTCTGCGTCATTCGCCGAGCCGGTCGGCAAGTCGGTGCCCCGCCTCTCAGTGTCAGCGGTCACTATCGGGTGAGATAGCGAGGCGTACCTCACCGCGGCGTCGGCGGAGCCGTAAATTGGCATAGTGGTTGGCACGGCCGGAGCCTGGTCCGAGTCCGATGTACTCGATAAGCTGGCCGCGGCCGTTCAGGCTCGGAGGCGGCGCAGCGGGGCGCCAGGCCCCACGCACGGAGGTAGCGGACATCGCAGTGCAGGTCATCGACTCGGAGGAGTCCGACAAACCCCAGGACGACGGCAAGCCCGTCACCTACCAGGGGCGGCATCGTGGCGCCGACAGGTTCCGCCAACTCGCCAGCGCCGGCGGTGTCCTCGCCGCAGTCGTACTGCTGGTGGCCGGGGGCGGCACCGTCCTGTTCTGGATGAGCGGCATCGGGGACTCCGAGCCGAACGTCGACGCGAGCGCGATCGGCGACCTGTGCGAGCTGGTCGTCGACGAGGAGCTCATCGCCCCATGGGCGGGCGTCGAGCAGATGCGCGAGCCGTCCGAGAAGTCCGCGGACGAGATGCGCACCTTCGAGTGCGCCTATTCGGCCGAGCACGCCGGATCCGACGCGTATCGCCTGGTCACGATCTTCGCGACGGTGCAGGTGTACGAGTCGGCGTCGGACGCGAGGGTCGCGTACGCGGGCGTGCTGGAGTTCGAGGCCTCCGAGGGCCATGAGACCTCGTCGGTCGGCGGGCTCGCCGAGCAGGCGGCGGCCGCCGTCATCGAAGGCGGCGAGGAATCGGAGGTGCGCTTGCACGCCCAGGAGGCGAACGCGACTGTGACGTTGAATTCCTTCTTCACCGGGGTCCCGCCGGAGGGCGGCGACAAGGAGCGGTTGGCCCAGGATCTGGCCTCGGGCCTCATTGACGCGCTCCCCCGGGACGGGAATTGACCGGCTCCCCTTTAAGCTGGCCATGACCACCGCGGCGTCAAGTCGACGCGCCGTGCATCTCTCGCGGAGGAATATTGTGAGCGCCACACCACCCTTTGGTCCGGCTTATGACCAGTCGCCGGACGACGGTCAGCGGCCGCGTCCGAACCAGTGGCAGCCGCAGGCCGGCAGGCCCCGAGCGGCGCAGGGTGGTCAGACGCCGGGCGGTCCCGGCAACCCGCGCAATCCCGGCAATACCGGTGGCAGGCCCGCAGCCGGCAGGCCGGCGGCGGGCCAGGGTCCCCAGATGCCCGCGGCGGGCGGCAGGCCACAGGCCGGCGGTCCGCAGGGCGGGCGCGGACCGGTCCGACCGCCCTATCAGCCGCACGGCGCCGGCCACGCCGCCGTACCGCCGCAGCAGCCGGCGTCGCCTCCGCAGTCCTACCAGCAGCAGCCGCAGCAGCCGGCCCCCGACGACGAGACGCGCTCGCCCGAGCCGTTCGAGGAGGCCGCGTTCGCCGACGAGCCGGCCGGCTCGTGGGGAGCGGGAGAGGGCACGACCGCGATCGACAAGCTCGGCTACGTCCCCAAGGAGACGCGCCGCCGCTCGGATTTCCAGAAGGTCCGCTCCCGCGCCCGCAAGTCGAGTCCGTGGCCGAAGATCATCGCGGCCATCGTCGCGGTGGGCCTGCTCGGCGGCGTCGGCTGGTGGTGGTTCAACCGCGACGAGCCGCCCGAGCAGACCGACGCCGCCGCGGCGGGCCTGACATACGGCAGCAGCGAAGAGCCGTGCTCCCTGGTGGACGCCGCTCCGATCGAGCCCTACGTCGACGGCGTCGAGCCGGAGACGGCGGCCTCGGCCGAACAGAAGAGCCGCGGGTGGGAGCAGTCATGCGTCCTCACCTACGGAGCCGCCGACAGCGCCGTGGCGCTGCTGGAGTTCGAGGGCGTGTCCTTCGAGTCCGACGCGAAGGCGAGCGTGAACTTCGAGCTGGGCGCGCGCGAGGTCAGCGAGATGGCCGAACCGTGGACGGCGGTGGAGCCGGCCCCCGAGATCGGCGATCAGGCCGCGGCGGTGGTGCGCGTGGTCGACGAGGGGACGTCGAACTACCAGCTGCACGTCCAAGACGACAACGTCTATCTCATCCTGCGCCTGTCCGTGGTCGACTCCGGGCTGGACCAGCAGGGCCTGAGCGATCTCTCGGTCGCGCTGACCAGCTCGTACCTGAACGCCTGGCGAGAAGCCTCGTAGCGAAGCGGGCGAAGGGCGGGCGAACCTACGGCCCGCAAGCTTCGCCAAGGGGGCCCGCCCGCCCGTGCTCGGTTCAGTAGGTGCGCATGGGCGCGCCGAACATCTGCGCCTCGATGGAGGTCGGAGCGCACCACAGGTACTTCTCCTTCTGGCCCTTGCGGAGCATCGCGATCATGTCGTCGTGCAGCATCTGGAGCCACTGGAGGACTTCCTGGTTGACGCGGATGCTGGAGCGGGCGATCTGCGCCTCCTCGGCCGTCAGGCGCTGGAGCACCGTCATGTGCGCCTCACCGGTCAGGTTGTCGGCGTAGTTCGTCAGTCGCGGCAGCACGGTCAACTGGGTGCGCCAGGGACCGAGGACCGGCTTGACCTGGGAGCCGCGCTCGCCGACGTCGTACACGTACAGCGCCGGGGAGTGCTGGCTGGCCTCGACGGTGACCGGCTGGTCGCCGTGGAGGACCGCGAGGCGGTCGTTGCGGTTCGTGGCCGACTCGCCCAATCCGTTCCACTCCTGGGGCCGGTTGGTGCACACCGCGACGCGCGTGCCGAGCGCGAGGGCGCGGAAGACCAGCAGGCGCGCGAGGTAGACGCCGCCGATGAGGTTGATGCGGGTCTCCTCGGGCCGGAAGAACGGGGCGACGACCGGGAGCTGCTCGGCGTCGCGGCCGATGACGAGCCCGGCGGGCGGGCTGGCGGAGGTCATGAGCTCCAGGGCACGCGCCGTGGGGATCTGCGGCATCCGGCGCAGCGGCTCGATGGCCTTGCCGGCGTCCGAGGCGGCGGTCTCGACGGCGCGGTCGGTGACCGGCAGGCCGTAAACGGTGCCCTCGGTCGGCCCGGCCGAGACCTGGGAGACGCCGAACAGGCCCGCCGAGGTCGGCATGGAGCTGACCGGTCCGCCGCTCATCGGCGCGGCGCCGGAGTACGGCACGCCCGAGTACGGCTGGGCGGACGCGGGCTGGCCGGAGAACGGCTGTCCGGAGAACGGCTGCCCGGAGACCGGCCGGTTCGGTCCCGGCGGGCCCGAGGCGGGCTGGGCCGATACCGGGGAGACCTGGGAGACCGACGTCCCGGAGACGGGCGCGGCCGAAACCGGCGCCGAGCTCGGCGCCTGCGGCTGGGACTGCGGCTGAGGCAGAGGGGCCGGCGGCGGTACCGCC
>NZ_BAAHCB010000033.1:0-29980 GCF_054776215.1 Glycomyces tarimensis | reverse complement strand
CCGGCCAGCCCGCACGTCGACCATCCAAACACCCTGTTGAGTTCTCAAACAACACGCCACAACCAAGCGATAATGGAATCAATCCATATCAGCCTCAGCCGGAGCAACTTGACTACTTTAGCAGTCGCAATCTGCGCCGTCTAACGCGAGGTTGATGACCTCGCTCACGGGCAGTCGAGCCTCTATATCGAGTCTCAGGTGATCCCCACGCTTCGATCTTCGGACCGCGCCAGCGCTCTCCCGAGCCTGTCGCGTGCCTCCGTGATCTCCGGACCGGCCTTGTCGGCCGTTCCGTTCCCCCGCGGGCATAGACAACTATACACGCTCCTGCGAGGGGTCGAATCGGGGGTCCGACTTACCCTCGACGATACTGCTGAACAGGGAAGACGTCAAGAGCTTCGGGTGGATCGGCGGCCGGCCGAGGTGCCCGGCCGTCGGCGCGGACGGTACCGGCCGGTCAAGCTTCGACTGTTAGCCTGCGAGCACCGACAACTTTGAATCAGAGGAGAATGCATGTCAGTCACTCGCAAAGCAAGCACCCGTTGGACCGGCGACCTCCAGAACGGCAGCGGCGTCACCAGCTTCATCTCGTCCGGCCTGCCGGACACCCCAGTAACGTGGGCATCTCGCGCGAACGATCCCGAGGGCAAGACCAGCCCCGAGGAGCTCATCGGCGCGGCGCACGCCTCCTGCTTCTCCATGGCCTTCTCTGCCGCTCTCGGCAAGGCCGGATTCACGCCGGAGGAGCTCGTGACCGAGGCCTCCGTCGACTTCAAACCGGGCACGGGGATCACCGGCATCGCGCTGACCGTGCGGGCCGCCATTCCGGGGATCGACGCTGAGCAGTTCAACGAACTCGCCAACGGGGCCAAGGAGAACTGCCCCGTGAGCCAGGCGCTCAATGCGGTCCCGATCTCGCTGGATGCGACGCTGAGTTAGGGTCGATCCCAAGCGAGACAAATCTTCATAATGAACGCACGCTGTGCGCGAAAGCATCAGGTGCACCGTCCGTGATCGCGGCATCACGGAGTCGCTCCTCTGACCGAGTCCAGTCGGGGATCGGCACGGTGAACGTTGGTTTCGCGCACATCTTCATAAGTGCACCCGTCTGCCCAGCTGAAAAAACTCACACGTAGAGGAGGTCGAGTTCGTCGTGACTACGCCCGAGAGCACTGGTCGGCGATTCCGCGCCTACACCATCCGTCACCTTGACGACTTGTTGAAGCGCGCGTCGCTGACCGAGGAGCAGAGGCTCCGGACAAGGGCGGTGGCTTCGGTGCTGCCGTTCCGCACCAACGCCTACGTCGTCGATGAGCTCATCGACTGGGACAACGCGTTCGACGACCCGATGTTCCGGCTGGTCTTCCCACAGGAGGACATGCTGCCAGCCGAGGATGTCGACCACATCGCGGAGCTGTTGAAGAACGACGCTTCCAAGCAGGAGATCACGGCGGCGGCCAACGAGGTGCGGTTCAAGCTCAACCCGCACCCGGCCGGCCAGATCCAGCTGAACATCCCCAAGGCCGGCGAAGAGACGATCCAGGGCCTCCAGCACAAGTACCGGGAGACGGTGCTGTTCTTCCCCCAGCAAGGGCAGACGTGCCACGCCTACTGCACCTACTGCTTCAGGTGGGCGCAGTTCGTCGGGATCGACGATCTGAAGATCGCGAACAACGACGTCGAGCAGCTCACCGGCTACGTGCGCCGCCACCCGGAGGTCAGCAGCGTGCTGCTGACCGGCGGCGACCCGATGATCATGGGCGAGTCGGTCCTGCGCCGCTACATCGAGCCGCTCCTGTCCATGGACCACGTGGAGTCGATTCGCATCGGTTCGAAGGCACTGGCCTACTGGCCGCAGCGCTTCGTCACCGACCCGGACGCCGACGCCACGCTGCGCCTGTTCGAGGAGGTCGCGAAGTCGGGCCGGAACCTGGCGTTCATGGCGCACTTCTCGCACCACAAGGAGATGGAGTCCGAGCTGGTCCAAGAGGCGGTCCGCCGCATCCGGGAGACCGGCGCGACCATCCGCACCCAGGCGCCGCTGATCCGCACCATCAACGACGACGCGGACCAGTGGGCGCAGATGTGGCGCACCCAGCACAAGCTCGGGATGATCCCGTACTACATGTTCGTCGAGCGCGACACCGGTCCCCAAGACTACTTCTCGGTACCGCTGGTGCGGGCGTGGGAGATCTTCCGGGACGCGTTCAGCCAGGTCTCCGGCCTGTGCCGGACCGTGCGCGGCCCGTCCA
This sequence comes from Glycomyces tarimensis, assembly GCF_054776215.1. Classification (NCBI taxonomy): domain Bacteria; kingdom Bacillati; phylum Actinomycetota; class Actinomycetes; order Glycomycetales; family Glycomycetaceae; genus Glycomyces; species Glycomyces tarimensis. The sequence continues at coordinate 27,728 of NZ_BAAHCB010000033.1, read as the reverse complement.
TGTCGGCGACGCCCGGCAAGGTGGCCGTGGACGGCGTCGTTGACATCAACGGCGAGAAGGTGTTCGCGCTTCGGATGCTCCAGGCTCGGAACCCCGAACTGGTCGGCCGTCCGTTCTTCGCCCAGTACGACGAGAACGCGGTCTGGGTCGACGACCTCAAGCCCGCGTTCGCCGATAAGTTCCCGTTCGAGGCCTAGCCCTGCGGGAGAGTCCGTACACGCTCAACATTGCGATCGTTGGCCTGGCAGGAGCGAACTTCGAAGCCGGAGCGGCCCCCACCGCTCCGGCTTTCGCGTGTTCAAGCGACGTGGAGGCCGAATCCTGCGGCGCCTGGGCGCTCCAGGCCGGGCTTGAGTCGGCGTTGCTCGTCGTAGTCGCCGCTGTCCTGGCTCCGGTAGGCGATCGGTTCGGTCGTCTCGAGGGTTTCGAGGCGGTGGCGGAGCCGGCCCGCGGCGTCGGCGTAGCCGTCCTCGTCCAATCGCACCGCGCTGGGGATGACGACCGGCGGAAGCACCTGCATGCCGGTGTAGAAGAAGACACCGTGGTGGATCGGGAAGAGCAGGTCGTCGATGCTGCCGTTGATGCCGCGGTCCGACAGGTGGGGTTCGCCGGCGCCGGCCGTGACGACGACCATCGCCCGCTTGCCGGCGAGCTTGCCGTCCCCGTACCGCTTCCAAGAGCTGGTGCCGCCGTATCCGAAGCCGTTGGTGAGGACCCGGTCGACCCATCCCTTCATGATGGCGGGCATGGTGAACCACCACAGCGGGAACTGGAAGACGACCGCGTCGGCGGCCAGGAGCTTCTCCTGCTCGACGCGGATGTCGGCGGAGAGCGTCCCGGCTTCGTAGGACTCTCCCGAGGCGCGCATGAAGTCGCGGCTTTCGGTGGGGCCGAAGTCGTCGTAGTCGGCGACGGCCTTCCATTTCATGGCGTACAGGTCGCTGAGTGTCGTCGTGTGACCGAGCGCTTCGAGCGTCTCGATCATCTCGTCGCGCAGTGCGGCGTTGAGCGAGGCCTCGGACGGGTGGGCGTAGACGAGGTGAAGGTTCATGGGGACCATGCTGGCGCCGATCCGGAAGGGCTGCCAGACGCCTGTTCGACCTGGGTTCGTTCGACCATAGGACTGACGGACCTAGGCACTCGGCCGCGTCACCGGTGATACTTGCGGCGGAGGTGATCCGCATGGATCCGGAGACGGCCGAGATTCACCGGCTCGAAGATGTGGCCGATCTGGGCAAGTTCCTGCAGGCACGACGGGCTCGCGTGAATCCGTCAGAGGTGGGACTGCCCGATGATTCGCGGCGGCGCGTGCCCGGCTTGCGTCGGGAGGAGCTGGCGCTGCTGGCCGGTGTGAGCGTGGACTACTACACGCGCTTGGAGCAGGGTCGGGCGAAGCGGCCGTCCGATCAGGTGTTGGACGCGGTGGCGCGCGCGCTCCGGCTCGACGAGACCACGCGCGGGCACCTGCACCGGCTGGCGGGCTACACGCGCCTGGAGCCGGGGCATCCGTGCGCCGACATCCGACCGGAGCTGCGCACGATGCTCCAGTCGATCGACGCCTTCCCGGCACTGCTCCAGAACCACCGGATGGATGTGCTGGTGGCGAACGAGATGGCGCGGGCCCTGTACCAGCCGTTGGGTTGGGACGTGGACCGGCATCCGAACTTCGCACGGCTGCTGTTCGACGACGATTCTCGGCAGTTCTTCCCCGCCTGGCACGCCTGCGCGGCCGACACGGTGGCGCAGTTGCGCAAGGTCGCGGCGCTGTTCTCGGAGGATCGCGAGTTGACGTCGCTGATCGGTGAACTGTCGATGCGGTCGCGCGACTTCGCGGAACTGTGGGCGCAGGCCGAGGTGAAGGACTGCAATATCGGGACGGTCCAGTTCGATCACCCGATCGTGGGCACGCTGTCACTGCAGAAGGAGCAGTTCCGGGTCGCCGACGGCAGCGGCCAGTCGATGGTGACGCTGTCGGCCTCGCCGGGTACCGACGACCACGACAAGCTGCGGCTGCTGGGGTCGGGCGCATCGGCCTGACCCCAGCGGGGCGCTCATTTGATGGTCAGCAGCTCGATGATGGCGGGCCAGTCGTCGGCGCCTCTGCCGGTGGCGGAGAGCTCGTTCAGGAGCTTCAGGTGCGGCTCCAGCAGGTCGGCCCTGATCCCCTGCTCCCGGCTGGCGGTGATCATGGAGGCCTGCGCGGCGCGGGTGAAGTCAACGGACTGGTCGCCCGTGTCGTAGGTGCCGCCGTCGATGATCTCGGCAAGGCCCCGCAGGTGCGGCAGCATGGCGCCGAGCCACGCGGTGACCTCCTCGGCGGTGTCGACGGCGGCGGCTCCGGTCGTGCGCATCATGGCCACGGCCTGAAGAAGGCCGCTGAACATGAGGTCCATCGCCGAGAGCAGGGCCATGTCCTTGAGGGAGGCGACGCCGGCGTCCGCGCCGACGAACCGCGCGTCCCCGAAGCGTTCCAAGACGGGGCCCGCGATGGCGAAGGCGTTCTCGCTGCCGGAGTAGAACAGGAGCGATCCCGGTTCGCCGATCATGTCCGGTGTGGCCATGATCGCGCCGTCGAGATAGGCGATGCCGTGCTCGGCGGCCCAGGCGGCGGTGGTTCGCGCCTCGTTCGGCGTGGTGGTCGTCAGGTTGACGACGACCTTGCCCTTCAGTTCGTCGGCCACCGGTTCGAGGCGCTCGTGGACGCCGGCGTGGTCGAGTAGGACCACCAGGACGATGTCGCCTGAGTTGACGGCTTCGGCGACGGTGGCCGCCGCGGTCGATCCGGCCTTGACGTGCGGTTCGGTCTTGGCGGCGGTGCGGTTCCAGACGGTGGTGTCGTAGCCGCTCTCGCGGAGTCGTTCGGTCATGACCGAGCCCATGTTGCCGAGCCCGAGGACCGTGATGGTGCCTGTTGCCATATCGATGTGTCCTTTCCGTGGTGGGTCTAGTGGGCGGCGTCGCCGCGGAGGATCTGGTAGACCGGGACGGGCTTCCCGGCGGCCTCGCTGGCGTCGATGGCGCGCCGGTAGTAGTCCTGGATCGTCTTGGTGAGCGCCGCGTCGACGCCGAGGTCCTCGCTCGCCTCGATGACGTGCTGCGCTCCGGCGTGCATCATCTTGAAGTTGTGCACCTCGCCCCAGCCGCCTTGCTTGGCGGCTTCGGCGAATTCGCGCATGAAGTCGCGGTAGCTCTCGGGATGGCCCGCCGCGTTCGCCACGAAGCGGTCGAGGTCGGCGCCAGAGCGATCGATGATCGCCAGGGCCTGTTCCCAGCCGATGAGGAACGAGTGGAACAGGGCGAGCTCGGCCTGGTAGAAGACCTGGGCGAGGCCGTAGTCCTCGCCGAGGTACTCCTGATGGCTCAGGGGCCGCAGGAGGTCCCTGTGGGTCTCGAAGAGGTCCTGGGGGCCGCTGAAGTACAGGTAGGAGTCCGGATGGGCGATGTCGTCGCCCTGGGACATGAACCCGCCGACGAGGTACTCGGCGCCGTGTTCGAGGGCCCATGCGGCGCCCTTGCGGGCGTTCTCGGGCGAGTCCGACGACAGGTTGGCGATGACCTTGCCTTTCAGGTGGTCGGTCGCCTGGCCGAGGGAGTCGTACATGGCCTGGTAGTGGGTGAGGCTGACGACGATGACCTCGTTGGCGTCGAGTGCGTCGGCGATGGTGTAAGCGCGCTTGGCGCCGAGTTCGACCATGGCTTCGGCTTTCGCGGCGGTGCGGTTCCAGACGGTGACGTCGACGCCGGCGGCGAGGAACGCCTTGACCATGGCCCGGCCCATCGGGCCGAGGCCGACGACGGTGACGGATCGGCGGGTGTTCGGTTGCGACATCATGTGCCCCTTCGGGTGCGGTGGTTGCTCGGTTTCTCGGCGCCGAGCCAATCGTTGCCCGAGTGGGTAGGCTTCACAAGACCGCACTTTCAGGTGGGGTTACTTACGGCGAGGTTCGGAATATGGTCGGGAGGGGTCCGGTGCAGCCTGTTGGTGACGCAGATCAAGCCTGCGGCATGTCGGTTGCGATCGACGTGGTCGGCGGGAAGTGGAAGATGCACCTGATGTGGGTGCTGGGCGAGGGTCCCAAGCGGTTCGGGCAGATCCGGCGGATGCTCGACGGTGTGAGCGAGAAGGTGCTCTCGGAGAATCTGCGGCAGCTGGAGGCCGACGGCGTCGTGCACCGTGAGCTGTACGCGGAGGTGCCGCCCCGGGTCGAGTATTCGCTGACGCCGCTGGGCGAGGAGCTGAACGAGGCGCTGGCGCCGCTGGAGGTCTGGGGCGACAAGCATCGCCACCTTGCCGAAGCCCGCGAGGCATAGAACCGGCCCGGCGGTGGCGCCGCCGGCGGCGTCTTTCCCGTCTTGGACCGGTTCGGTCAGGCGGCGAGGCCGCGGAGGTAGGCGAGGTCGACGCCGCTGAGGCTCTCGAGGGTGAGGACTTCGAGCCCCGGCGGCAGGGCCACTTCACTGGGGATCGCGAGGGTGACCGCGCCGGCGGCGAGCGCGGAGCTGACGCCGGCGAAGGAGTCCTCGAGGACGATGCAGCGGGCGATGTCGACGCCGAGTTTTTCGGCGGCGGTGTGGTAGGGCTCGGGGTCGGGCTTTTTGTGTTCGACTTCGTCGCCGCAGATGGTGACGTCGAAGTTCTCCGTGCCGAGCTGCCGGAGCACCAGGTCGGTCAGTTCGCGCGGGGTGGAGGTGACCAGGGCGATGGGCAGTCCGGCGGCGCGGGATTCGAGGAGGAGTTCGCGGGCGCCGGGTTTCCAGGGGACGCCGGCGGCGAACAGTTCGCGCATGCGCCCGCGCAGCCACGCCTGGTGTTCGGGGGCGGTGTCGAGGGGCAGGCCGAGGCTCTCGAGGAGGATGACGACCGAGGCGCCCTCGTTGGTGCCGACCATGCTCTTGCGGGCGTCCTCGTCGAGGGTGCCGCCCAGCAGTACGGCGAGTTCGGCCAGCGCCACGTCCCAGCGCGGCTCGGAGTCTACGAGGGTGCCGTCCATGTCGAAGAGTACGGCTTGCGGGAAGTCATTCACGTCTTAGACGGTACGGCGGGGCTCGCCGGGGCCGGCGGTTTCGGCTCGCGGTCGCGAGGAGGCTCACAAGGGCGTCGGGTTCAGGCGAGTCCGGCGCGGTGGTGTCGGCGGCACAGGACGGTGTAGGAGTCCATGTCGCCGACTTCGACGAGGTCGCCGGAGAAGACCATGACGCCGTCGCGGACGCGGGCGTTGTGGGTGCCGCGCTCACCGCACCAGCAGTTGACTCGGACGGGGAGTTCTTCGAGGCGGTCGGCGAGTTCGATGAGGCGCTGGGTGGCGGGGAAGAGGCGTCCGAGGAAGTCGGTTTTGAGGCCGAAGGCGTAGACGTCGAGGCTGAGGCCGTCGACGGCGTCGGCGAGGTGGTTGATCTGTTTGGGGGCTTCGAGGAATTGGACTTCGTCGACGATGACGTAGGGCGGTTTGATCTCGGCGAGGTCGTCGTAGATGTCGAAGCCGGGGCTGACCTCGCGGGCGTCGTGGCTCAGGCCGATGCGGCTTGAGATGACGCCGCTACCGCTGCGGTCCATCGAGGTGTAGAGGACGCCGTGCCCGCCGAGGGAGTGGTGGTACTGGAGGGCGAGGGTGGATTTTCCGGCGTCCATGACGCCGAGGTAGGCGACGAGTTCGTGCGACATGGCCGCCATACTGCCTTGTGCGGTTATTTCGCGTTGAAGTAGCTCGCCTCCGGGTGGTGCAGCACGATCGCGTCGGTGGACTGCTCGGGGTGGAGCTGGTCGCCTTCGGAGAGTTCGACGCCGATGCGGTCGGCGCCGAGCAGTTCCACGAGGGTGGCGCGGTCGGAGAGTTCGGGGCAGGCGGGGTAGCCGAAGGAGTAGCGGCAGCCGCGGAAGTCGACGTCGAGGATGCCTTTGAGGTCGCCGGGGTCGGCGTCGGCGACGGTGCCGCCGTCGGGCAGGGCCCATTCGCGCCTGATGCGGCGGTGCCAGTATTCGGCGAGTGATTCGGTGAGCTGGACGGTGAGGCCGTGGACTTCGAGGTAGTCGCGGTAGGCGTTGGCCGCGAACAGCTCGTTGGTGTATTCGGAGACTTTGGAGCCGAGGGTGACCAGCTGCATGCCGAGCACGTCGAGCTGTTCGCCGTCTTTGGCGCGGAAGAAGTCGGCCAGGCACAGTCGACGGCCCTGGCGCTGTCTGGGGAAGGTGAAGCGGGCGCGTTCGGCGTGGCCGTTCTCGTCGAGGACGACGAGCGTGTTGCCTTCGGCGTATACCGGGAGGTATCCGTAGACGACCTTGGCTTCGAGGACGTTGTCGGTGGCGAGGCGGTCGAGCCAGTATCGCAGGCGGGGGCGGCCCTCGGTCTCGACGAGTTCTTCGTAGGAGGGGCCGTCGCCGCGGGTGGGTTTGAGTCCCCACTGGCCGAGGAAAGTGGCGCGCTCGTCGAGCATGGCGGCGTATTCGGCCTGGGCGATGCCCTTGACGACGCGGGAGCCGAAGAACGGTGGGACCGGGACGGGGGCGTCGGTGGCGACGTCCGAGCGCACCGAGGTGTCGTCGAGCGCGGGCAGGTTCTCGGCGACGAGCGTGGCCTGCCTGGCGCGTCGTTCCTGGCGTTTGGCGATCTTCTCGGCCTGGGCGGGGTCGATGACGGGGCCGCCTTCGCCGCGGCGGGCGGCCATGACGCGGTCCATGAGCGCGAGGCCTTCGAAGGCGTCGCGGGCGTAGTGGACCTCGCCGCCGTCGAACAGGCCGCGCAGGTCGTCTTCGACGTAGGCGCGGGTGAGGGCGGCGCCGCCGAGGACGACGGGCCAGCGGCTGTGGAGGCCGCGGGCCATCATCTCGGCGAGGTTGTCCTTCATGATGACGGTGGACTTGACGAGCAGGCCGCTCATGCCGATCACATCCGCCTTGTGCTCTTCGGCGGCGTCGAGGATGGCGTTGATGGGCTGCTTGATGCCGAGGTTGACGACGGTGTAGCCGTTGTTGGACAGGATGATGTCGACGAGGTTCTTGCCGATGTCGTGGACGTCGCCGCGGACGGTGGCGAGAACGATGGTGCCCTTGCCGGCGTCGTCCTCGGCCTTCTCCATGTGCGGTTCGAGGTGGGCGACGGCGGTTTTCATGACCTCGGCGGACTGGAGGACGAACGGCAGTTGCATCTGGCCGGCGCCGAAGCGGTCGCCGACGACCTTCATGCCTTCGAGGAGGTGGTCGTTGATGATGTCGAGGGCGCTCATGTCGGCGAGCGCGGCGTCGAGGTCGGCTTCGAGGCCGTCCTTCTCGCCGTCGATGATGCGGTATTGGAGGCGTTCTTCGAGGCTCATGGCGGCGAGGGCCTCGGCGCGGGCCTCTCTGGTGCCGGCGAGGCTGACGCCGTCGAACAGCTCGATGAGCTTCTGGAGCGGGTCGTAGTCCTCGGTGCGGCGGTCGTAGACCATGTCGAGAGCGACTTGCCGCTGCTCTTCGGGAATGGAGGCCATCGGCAGGATCTTGGTGGAGTGGACGATGGCGCTGCTGAGGCCGGCTTCGACGCATTCGTTGAGGAATACGGAGTTGAGTACCTGGCGGGCGGCCGGGTTGAGCCCGAAGGAGATGTTGGAGATGCCGAGGGTGAAGTTGACGCCTGGGTAGCGTCGGGCGATCTCGCGGATGGCCTCGATGGTCTCGATGCCGTCGCGGCGGGTCTCCTCCTGGCCGGTGGAGACGGGGAAGGTGAGGGCGTCGACGAAGATGTCCTCGACGCCCAGGCCCCAGGTGCCGGTGAGGTCCTCGATGAGGCGGGTGGCGACGCGGACTTTCCAGTCGCGGTCGCGGGCCTGGCCTTCCTCGTCGATGCACAGGGCGACGACGCCGGCGCCGTGTTCGGCGACGATGGGCATGACGCGCGCGTAGCGGGAGTCGGGGCCGTCGCCGTCCTCGAAGTTGACCGAGTTGATGATGCAGCGCCCGCCGAGGGCTTCGAGCCCGGCTTCGATGACGGCCGGCTCGGTGGAGTCGAGCATGATCGGGAGGGTGGAGGCGGTGGCGAAGCGGGAGGCGAGGACTCGCATGTCCTCGGCGCCGTCGCGGCCGACGTAGTCGACGCACAGGTCGAGCAGGTGGGAGCCGCCGCGGGTCTGCTCGCGGGCGATGTCGACGCAGCGGTCGTAGTCCTCGGCGAGCATGGCTTCGCGGAAGGCCTTGGAGCCGTTGGCGTTGGTGCGCTCGCCGACGTTGAGGATCGTGGCGTCCTGCTTGAAGGGGACGTGGTGGTAGGAGGAGGAGACGCCCGGCTCCCGCACGGGAGTGCGCTCGGCCGGCGCGCGGCCGTCGAGGCGTTCGCGGACGGCGCGGATGTGCTCGGGGGTGGTGCCGCAGCAGCCGCCGACGAGGCTGACGCCGTAGCGGTCGACGAATTCCTCGTGGGCGTCGGCGAGCTCGGCGGGGGTGAGCGGGTAGACCGCGCCGTTCGGTCCGAGCTGCGGGAGGCCGGCGTTGGGCATCACCGAGATCGGGACGGTGGAGTGGCGCGAGAGGTAGCGGATGTGCTCGGTCATCTCGGCCGGGCCGGTGGCGCAGTTGAGGCCGATGAGGTCGATGTTCAGAGCGGCGAGACTGGTGAGCGCGGCGCCGATCTCGGAGCCGACGAGCATGGTGCCGGTGGTCTCGACGGTGACCTGGGCGATGATCGGGACGTCGGTGCCCAGTTCGGTGTTGGCGCGTTTGGAGCCGATGACGGCGGCCTTGGCCTGGAGGAGATCCTGGCTGGTCTCGATGAGGATCGCGTCGGCGCCGCCTTCGATGAGTCCGGCCGCGCATGCCTCGTAGTGGTCGCGCAGGAGCGCGTAGGAGGCGTGGCCGAGGGTGGGCAGGCGGGTGCCCGGTCCCATGGAGCCGAGGACGAAGCGGGGCTGCTCGGGGGTGGTGTACTCGTCGCACTTGCGGCGGGCGAGCGCGGCGGCGGCGCGTCCGAGTTCGCGGGCGCGGTCGGTGATGTCGTATTCGACCAGGCCGCCGTAGTTGGCGTTGAAGCTGTTGGTCCCGATGCAGTCGGCGCCGGCGGCCAGATAGGCGTCGTGGATGCCCAGGACGATGTCGGGCCTGGTCAGGCACAGGATGTCGGAGAGGCCGTCGTGGCCGTCGTAGTCCTCGAGGGTGGGGTCGAAGGTCTGCAGCATGGTTCCCATGGCCCCGTCGGCGATCACGACGCGGCGGCTGAGGGTCTCGAGGAAGCGGTTCGGCGCAGACACGTCCCCAAGGATAATGGGGCGTGCCGCGAGATGGGAACCCGGTTTCAACTGTTGAGAGGTGTGAACTCGGACCCAGCTCGGCGGCCCTAGGATGGGGGCATGGGAGAACTCATGCTCATCGCCCTCGGTTGCTTCTTCTTGTACTGGACGATCCGCCTGGCGGTGCGCCACGCCCTCGCGGACCACGGCCGAAATGAGTCTGGCTCGGGGACGCCTCGACGGCGTAGCATCGGATCGTAATGCCTCCGCCCGGAAGGGACGCAGATGGACACCCTGGACACTCGCTCGTGGACCGAAGTGACGGATCCCGCGAAGCTGCGCGCGATCGTCGGCGAGGTCAAGCCTCGCGCCATCACCAAGGAACGCCCCAAGCTCCATCAGCGCGACCGCGATTGGCTGGCGGCCTCGCCCTACTGCGTGATCGCCACCGCCGACGCCGATGGCAACTGCGACGCCTCCCCCAAGGGCGACCCGGCCGGCATCGTCCACGTGCTGGACGACTCGATGATCGCGATCCCCGAGCGCAAGGGCAACCACCGCGTCGACGGCTACCACAACGTGCTGTCGAACCCGCACGTCGGACTGCTCTCGCTCGTGCCAGGACGCCGGGAGACCCTGCGGATCAACGGCCGCGCCCGCATCGTGTCGGACGCGCCGTTCTTCGAGGGCATGATCGTCAAGGGCCACAAGCCGGTGCTCGCTCTGGTGGTCGAGATCGACACGATCTTCTTCCACTGCGGCAAGGCGTCCATGCGCTCGGGGATCTGGAAGCCCGAGACATGGACTCCCGACGTGCTGCCTTCGCATGCCCAGATGGTCAAGGAGACCCAGCCGGTCGAGGAGAGTCTCGAACAGCTCAAGGAGTACTACGGCGACCAGTACGAGAAGCAGCTGTACTGAGCGCCGCCCATGCGCCCGATACGATCGGGCGCATGGAAGCTCTCGTCCCGCTGGTCTTCTACGCCATCGGCGTCTACATCCTCTACTGGACGATCCGCTACGCGGTGCGCCACGGGATCGCCGACGCCGACGAGCGCCGCGAGCAGGGTGCTAGGAAGCGGCCTCGGCCTTGAGCCGCTCGATCGATTCGTCGTCGCAGTCGGCCCAGAACTCCCCCACCACGTCCTCGAGCTGCTCCATCGACCCGGCGTCGAACAGTTTGTCCTGGTATTGGGTGATGTCGTAGTCGATGGTGCCCATGGTGGCCAGGTCGAGCGGCAGGATCGTCATCCCCCGGAACTCGTCGATCTCCCCGTACGAGGAGAGGATGCCCGCGCCGTAGGCCTTGAGGCCGTCGGGCTCGGTCATGACCCCGAATTCGAGGGTGAACCAGAAGACGCGCGAGACGAATTCGAGCGCGTCGTCGGAGTGGACGCGCCTGGCCGCCTTGCCGGCCGCCCGGTAGAGCGCGGCGAACCTCGGTGAGGCCAGCGCGTTCGCGTGGCCGATGACCTCGTGGACGACGTCGGGTTCGGGCGTGTAGAACGGCACCGAGTGGTGCCGGATGTACTGCGTGGCGTAGAACCTGCCCTCGGCGAGCACGCCGTAGAAGTCGCGCAGCGGCACCAGTCCGGCCGCGGGCCGATAGCTGAACCCGGTGAGCGGCTCCAGTTTCTCCGAGACCTCGGCGAGCTGCGGAATGTGGTCGGCGGGCAGCTTGAGCCGCTCGCCCCCTTCGAGGTATTCGCGTGCGGCGAGTCGTTGGTGTTTGGCCGCCAGTTCCGCACTGACCAGCCGCCAAACTTCGTGTTCGTCATCGGTGTAGGAAGCGGTCGGTACCGGTTCCCCGGGCTTCCAGTCCAATGCGAGTGCCGCGAGCGCGTTGCGCCGCTCGCGGTATTCGGCGTCGGCGAAGCCCGGGTGGTTCTCACCCAGCTCCACGACGACCGTGCCGTCGGCGTCGGTGTTGACCGGCGCGAAGTATTGTCCTTCTTCGAACATAGAGCCAGTTCATCAGGTCTGGCCCGGCCTGTCAACGCGATCGCGGCCGCCGGGTGCGGCCGCGATCGCCTCAGGCGAAGCGGAGTTTCGCGGGTGTCTCGGTCGGCGCCGTTTTGCGCAGGAATGCGCGGCGCTTGTCGGCGAAGCCGTGGCGGTCGTCGAAGAAGTCGCGGGCCATCTCGGCCAGCTCGATCGTCCGGTAGTACGACATCGGCTTCGCGTCGGCGCGGCGGCGCTCCTTGGCGGCGAACATGCGCCCGCGCGTGATCGGTTCGTTGTAGCCGACGGCGACGGCGCTCAGCCAGTGCTGGAAGGCGCCCCATTCGCGGGGTCCGACGGCCTTGATCAGGCCGATGCTGGCGGCCTCGGCGGCCGAGATCGGCAGTTTCGCGCCGAGGAGTTCGGCGGCCAGCTCCTCGCCGACGCGGCTGGCGACCGACCAGGTGTGCAGCTCGGAGCCGAAGATGCCCATGTCGTAGTACGGGTTGAGGACGACGCCGTCGCGGGCGACGGTGACGTCGGCGCACAGCGCGGCCATGACCCCGCCGGCGCCGGCGTTGGCGCTGAAGGCGGCGACGGTGAGCTGGTCGGCCGCGGCGATGGCGGTGCACAGCTCGTCGATCGCGCGGATGTTGTCCCATGCCTCGGCGGCCGGGTCGGGCGCGGCGTCGATGACGCCGAGGTGGATGCCGTTGGAGAAGGCGTGCTCGGTGCCGGTGAGGACCAGCAGGCGGGTGTCCTCGGTCAGGGCCTTCTCGACGGCGCCGGCCAGGCGGCGGCACTGCTCGGTGTACATCGCGCCGTTGTAGGACCTGACGGTCAGATAGCCGATGTCGCCCTCGCGGCGGTAGGAGGACTCGGCCATGGCCTCGGGCGCGGGCAGGTACGGCGCGTCGGCCGCGTCGATGACCATCGCGGCCGGGAGCTTGGGACCGCGCTTGGCGGTGAGCTCCGCGGCGTAGCCGACCCACAGGGTCCCGTGGCCGCAGGCGACGGCGACCGCTTCGAGGTCGCGGCCGACGACGGTGCCGGGGGTGGCCCCGTGGTTCTCGTCGACGGCGTGTGCGTCGAACAGGCACAGTGTGCGCCCGTCGAGGTCGATCGGGGCACCGGGCGCGCCGTCGGCCGCGGCGATGCGGCGGGCGAGCTCGGATGCCGCGGCCCTCCAGTCGAGTTCGAAGGCCTTGCGGCGCAACAGGGGAAGCTCAGTGGTGCCGGGGATCTCGCGGGGCGCCCGGTCGACGGGCATGGGCCGCTCGCCGGCGGCGACCATGCGGACGGTCTTGGCGACGCATTCCATGGCCGCGTCGGCGACGCGGCTGTTGTAGAGGGCGCTCTTGGTGATCGCCGCGGGAAGGTCGAACGTCGAGGTGGCCCAGACCGGTCCGGCGTCCATCTCCTCGACCGCCGACAGCGCCGTGACGCCCCAGCGGGGGCGTCCGTCGAGAATCGCATGGTCCAGTGAGGATGGTCCTCTGTCGCCGACGGGGCCGGGGTGGACGATGACGGTGGTCCACCGCTGCCACACGGCCTCGGGCACCCGGTGCTTCAGGAAGGGGCACAGGATGAGGTCGGGGTCGATCCGCTCGACGGTTCGGGTGAGCGATTCGGGCGTGTCGAAGACCGGCGCCAATTCGACGCCGACTTCATGTCCCTGCTCTCGCAGAGAGCACCAGACACGCTGGGTGAGGCCGTTGAAGGCCGACACCAGCAGCAGGATCTTCAATTGCGACTCCTCTGGCGGCGTGGGGAGTCGGCTACGCTCTGCCAAGGAGCGTACCGAGTCTCGACATTTCGCGCAATAAGCGAGAGCAGTCTATTCCGAGCAATCCTTCAATCGTGTCGCGGGCCAGCGCGGGCGCCGAAGGGTCATCCCCACCAGCGGAAAGTGTTTCAGCGGCCCAGGCGTCGACGGCGGCGAGGGCTCCGGCGGTGTCGAGATCGTCGGCCAAGCGGTTGCGCACGGCGGTGAGCATGGCGCCGGCGGGGACGGCGAGCTCGCGCGAGACGGCCTCTCTCCAGCGGCCGAGGCGCAGCTCGGCCTCGGCCAGGACCGCGGCGGACCACTGGCGGTCGGCGCGGTAGTGCCCGGCGAGCAGGCCGAGGCGCACTGCGGCGGGGTCGACGCCCTCGGCGCGGAGCTTGGAGACGAAGACGAGGTTGCCCAGGGACTTGGACATCTTCTCCCCGTCGAGGCCGATCATGCCGGTGTGGACGCAGGTGCGCGCGAAGGGGCGCTCGCCGGTGATCGACTCGGCGTGGGCGATCGACATCGCGTGGTGGGGGAAGATCAGGTCGTTGCCGCCGCCCTGGAGGTCGATGGTGGCGTCCAGGTGCTCGATGGCGATGCAGGCGCATTCGATGTGCCAGCCGGGTCGGCCCGGGCCGACCGCGGAGTCCCAGGAGGGTTCGCCGTCGCGTGGGGCGTTCCACAGGACCGGGTCGAGCGGGTCGCGCTTGCCTTCGCGGTCGGGGTCGCCGCCGCGCTCGCGGGCGTAGCGGAGCATGGTCGCGCGGTCGTAGGGCGCCTGCGCCTCGAAGCGGTGTGCTTCGGCGACGGAGTAGTAGATGTCGCCGGACTCGTGGCGATAGGCGGTTCCGGCCTCGAGCAGGCCGGCGACGGCCTTGCCGATCTGGGGAATCGATTCGATCGCGCCGATGTAGTGGCGCGGCGGGACGATCTTCAGCGCCTCCATGTCCTCGCGGTACAGCGCGGTCTCGCGCAGGCCGAGGACCTGCCAGTCGGTGCCGTCTCGCCGGGCCCGTTCGAACAGGGGCTCGTCGACGTCGGTGACGTTCTGTGCGTAGTCGACGTCGAGCCCCTGGTCGCGCCAGTACCGGGCGACCAGGTCGAAGGTGATCATCGTGGCGGCGTGGCCGAGGTGCGTGGCGTCGTAGGGCGTGATCCCGCACACGTACATGGTGGCGCGCTCGGCGGTCGGCTGGACCGTCTCGCGCGGCTCGCCGGTGGCGGTGTCGTGCAAGCGCAGGGCAGGTCCGTGGCCGGGCAGGTCGGGTACGTCGGGTGCGGTCCAAGATTCCATAGCGGCGATCGTAGTTCGATCACGGTTGCGGGGCCAGCGCTCATCCGCTGCCGCCCGAAGCGACGATGCCGGTGCTGAGCAGCAGGATGATGATCACGCCGAAGGCGATTCGGTACCAGACGAACGGCATGAAGGTGTGGTTGGTGACGAACTTCATCAGCCAGGCCACGGAGATGTAGGCGACGACGGCGGAGACGACGATGCCGGTGATGAGGGAGCCCATGGGGACCGTGCCGCCGGCCAGTTCTCCCATCTCGAGGAGGCCGGCGCCGGTGAGCGCGGGGATCCCGAGGAAGAACGAGAAGCGGGTGGCGGACTCGCGGTCGAAGTCGCGCAGGAGGCCGGCGGTCATGGTGGCGCCGGAGCGGGAGACGCCGGGGAACAGGGAGATGACCTGGACGGTGCCGACGAAGATCGCGTCCCAGACGTTGGCGTGATTCTCGTTGCGCTGGTGGGTGGCGACGCGCTCGGCGAACCACATGGCGAACGACCAGCCGATCGCGCCGATGGCGACGACCCAGAGGTTGAAGATCCGGTCGACGACGTTGGACAGCGCCAGCCCTGCGATGAGGACCGGAATGGTGCCGATGATGACGTACCAGCCGTAGCGGTAGTCGACGCCGCGCTGGTCGCGGTTGAACAGGCCGACGGCGAAGCCTTTGACGATGCGGACGATGTCCTTGGTGAAGTACACGAGGATCGCCAGGATCGCACCGCCCTGGATGACGGCGTTGAAGGCGATGACGGATCGGTCCGCGGGGTCGATGCCGAGCAGTTCGAAGAAGACGACCAGGTGGCCAGTGGAGGAGATCGGCAGGAATTCGGTGATGCCTTCCACAATGCCGAGAATGACCGCTTGCCAGATTTCCAAATCGCGTTCCCTTCAGATTTCAACGTCCGACAGCGTAGCCGCCCGGGGCTCAAGTGCCGCAGGCCTGTGGGGCCTTCACGAGGCTATTGAGCGCCGTGCGCGGTGGCTTCGGCCGCGCTGCCGAAGCTCGGGTCGTCTCGGAGGGGGAGCCGGGCGGCGATTCCTCGGCGAAACGGCCGAGGCGCGGTCCGGGGAAAGCGCGTGGTTATCCGAGCTTTACTCGATGTACCTTGTGGGGTCATGGAACGCCGACCACTTGGACGCAGCGGCATCGAGGTCTCCTCCCTCGGGCTGGGGACGATGACGTGGACCACCGACGAGGCCGGCTTGGAGGACGCCGCGGCGCAGCTGCAGACGTTCGTCGAAGCCGGCGGCACGCTCGTCGACACCGCGGACGTGTTCGGGCAGGGCGCGTCGGAGGCCGCGATCGGCCAGCTCATCGGGAAGGTGGTGGCGCGCTCGGAGATCCACATCGCCACGAAGGCCGGAGTGCGCACGGACGGCTCGGAGCGCAAGCGGGACACCTCGCGCGGGTGGCTGATGCGGTGCCTGGAGAATTCGCTGCGCCGGCTCGGCACCGAGTACATCGACCTGTGGCTGCTGCACGTCTACGACCCGGACACGCCGGTGGAGGAGACGATGTCGGCGCTGGACACGGCCGTGAACAGCGGCAAGGTGCGGTACGTCGGCCTGTCCAACCACACCGGTTGGCAGACGGCGTGGGCGAGCTCGTGGCAGTCGGCCTGGCCGGGCCGCACCCCGATCGTGGCCAGCGAGGTCGAATACTCGCTGCTGCAGCGCGGGGTCGAGCGCGAGGTGCTGCCGGCGTGCCTGGCGATGGAGCTCGGCCTGCTGGCGTGGTCGCCGCTGGGACGGGGCGTGCTGACGGGCAAGTACCGATTCGGCCGCCCCTCGGACTCGCGGGCGGCCTCGGCGCAGTGGGCGCGGTTCGCGACGACCTATCTGGACGAGCGGTCGGCGGGGATCGTGGAGGCGGTCGCCACCGCCGCCGAGGGGCTGGGGGTCAGCCCCTTGGAGGTGGCACTGGCGTGGGTGCGGGACCAGCCGGGGGTGGCCTCGGCGATCGTGGGCGCCCGCAACGCGACGCAGCTGCGGGCGTCCCTGGCGGCGGAGCAGTTGTTCCTGCCCCCTGAGATCCGCCTGGCCCTGGACGACGTCTCGGCGCCGACCGTGGGCTATCCGGAGAGCTATTGAGCCTCGCCGGAGCCCATGGAGGCGATCCACTCGTCGACGCGGCGCTCGCCCTCCTCGCGGGAGACGTCCTCGACGCGGGTCATGATCGACCAGCGGCGCCCGAACGGATCGGCGATCGAAGCGAAGCGGTCGCCGGTGAGGAACACGCTCGGCTCCTCACGGACGATCGCCCCGGCCGCGACGGCCTTGGCGTAGACGGCGTCGCAGTCCTCGACATAGAGCGCGAGGCTGGACGTGATCTGCTCGGGGTCCGGAGACGCCAGGCCCCATCGGGGGTCCGCGTCGCCCAGTTGCACGATCGAGTCGCCGATCCTGATCTCGCAGTGCATCACCTTGCCGTCGGGTCCGTCGTTGCGGGCGAGGGTCTGCGCGCCGAAGACGCGCTCGTACCACTCGACGGCCTTCGCGGCCTCGTTGACGACGATGAACGGCGTGATCGAGTGGTAGCCGTCGGGGATCGGGTCGACCTTGGTTTCGCTCATGGGACCAGTCTCGTACGTGCTGCTCCGGCCTTCTTGTAAAAAAACGACACAGGCGCGAACTACCATGCATTCCGTGAACGACCGCACCGCCAGCGACAAGGGAATCCTGCGGCCGCAGGAGGCCGCCCGGCACATCGACCTGGGACGGCACCCGGTCGAGGGCGCCCTGGCGGCGTACGTGGAGCGGTTCTGGTCGGTGCGCTGGGACCTGCCCGAGGGCGCCTCGTACGAATCGGTGGTCATCCCCCACCCGTGCGTGAACCTCAGCTTCATGCCGGGCCTCGGCGCCGAGGTCCACGGCCCCGGCACCGCCGTCTCGCGGCATCCGCTCACCGGATCGGGCCGGGTCCTGGGGGTCAAGTTCCGGCCCGGCGGCTTCGTCGCCCTCACCGGTGCCGAGTCGTCGGCCTTCGCCGACTGGACGGTCGCGGCCCGCACCGTGTTCGGGCCCGCGGTCGACCACCTCAGCACGGCCGTCGTGGGTCAGGGCGTGGAGGACGCGATACGGGCCGTCTCGGTGTTCCTCGCCGAGCGCCTGCCCGCGCGAGCCGACCCGCGCTACGAGCTGGTGCTCCGGATCGTCTCGGTGATGCTCGAGGACCGGAGCGTCACGAGGGTCGACCAGGCGGCACAGCGGTTCGCCATGTCCCCCAAGAGCCTCCAGCGGCTGTTCCAGTCCTATCTCGGGCTGGGCCCGAAGTGGCTGATCCGCCGCTACCGGATGCACGACGCGGCCGACCGGCTCGCGCAGGATCCGGCGGTGGACCTCGCCCGACTCGCCGCCGAGCTCGGCTGGTCGGATCAGGCGCACTTCACGCACGACTTCAAGGCGCTGATCGGCTCGCCCCCGGCCGAATACGCGGCGGCCTGCGCATCGGCCGGGCGCGAGCTGGTCATGGCGCGCCGGTGAGTGCCCCGGCCTCCATCTCCAGGCGCCGTCCGGCGAAGGACTCCCGCAGGCGGCGGTCGTGGCTGACCAGGATCACCGTCCCGGTGTAGGAGTCCAAAGCCTGTTGCAACTGCTCGGCGAGCACCGGTGCGAGGTGGTTGGTGGGCTCGTCGAGCAGGAGCAGATCGACCGGCCTGGTGACCAGGCGGGCGAGTTCGAGGCGGCGACGCTGTCCGACCGAGAGGGCGGCCACGGGCGTCCCGAACTGCTCGGGTTCGAGCAGGCCCAGCCGCCACAGTGCCTCGGCGTGCTCCTCGAGCGTGCCGACCCGGCCGGCGGCGAAGGCGCGCAGCACCGAGTGCCGCTCCGAGCCGGGCCCCGAGCTTTGACGCAGGTGGCCCACGACTCCGCTGCGCTCGACGGTGCCCTCGTCCGGTTCGAGTTCACCGGCGAGGACGCGCATGAGCGTGGTCTTGCCGGCGCCGTTGGGGCCGGTGATCAGGACCCGTTCGCCGTGCTCGACGACGAGCTCGGGGAGGCGGAGCCTGCCGCCGACGCGGACGCCCGCCAGCGACACGGCCGGCGCTCCGGCGTCGGCGCCGGTCGTGGCGATCCGCGAGGAGAACCGCATCGGCTCGGGCGGCGGTGGGACCGGGTCGGCGCGCAGGCGTTCGAGCTGCTGCTTCGCGATCCGGACGCGACCGGCGGCCCCGTGGCTGCGGTCGCGCATGCGGTACGTGCCGGTGCCCATGCCCGCCTTCGGCACCTTGCGCGGGATCGCGCTCATGTTGTCGGCGTTGGCCTCGACGATGCGCTCGTGACGCTCGACCTCGGCGCTCCAGCGTTCGTGCGCCTCCTCGGCCTGCTTGCGTTCGGTCGCTTTGGCGGTGAGGTAGCCGACGTAGCCGTTGCCGTAGCGGCGGGCCTTGCCGTCGGCGACCTCGAGCATGGTGGTGGTGATCGCGTCGAGGAACGCCCGGTCGTGGGTGACGGCCACGACGGTGCCCGGCCAGTGGGCGAGCTGCTGTTCGAGCCAGTGGACCCCCGCGTCATCGAGGTCGTTGGACGGCTCGTCGAGCAGGAGCAGGGCGGGCCGCGACGCGAGGGTCGCGGCCAGCGTCAGCCGCGAGCGCTCGCCGCCCGAGAGCGTGCCGAGCGGGCGGGCGCGATCGATACCGGGGAGCCCGAGGGCGTCGGCGGCACGGTCGACCCGGAGCTCGGCCTCCCAGCCTTCGCGTGCCTCGAAGCGGGCCAGCAGTTCGGCGTACTCGTCGGCGGCCTCGCCTCCCGCGGCGAGCGTGCGCTCGCATGCGCGCATGGCGGCCTCGATGGCGCGCAGGTCGGCGAGGGCGAGGTCGATCGCGTCCGCGACGGTGTGGTCGTCGGGCAGTTCGAGGCGCTGCGGCAGGTAACCGATGCCGCCCGGGAAGCGGACGGTGAGCTCGCCGTTGTCGGGCGGCTCGACCTCGGCCAGGAGCCGCAGCAGCGTGGACTTGCCGGACCCGTTGTCGCCGACGACGCCGATCTTCTCGCCCGGTTTGACGGTGAAGGAGACGCGGTCGAGGACGAGATTGTCGCCGTAGCGCTTCGTTACTTCTACAATGGATAGTTGGGTTTGTCGGAACATGGCGCCTCCAGGCAGCGGCCGGTCGCGGTCGGGGATACGAAGATGCGGCGGCGCACGCGGGCAGGCACAGCGGGAGTGCGAATGCAACGCGAGGGAAGCTGTGGCCGGTGCGCCGGGGTCGTCGCGGAGCGGTGCTCGACGCGATGCCCTTCAGGCCGCTAAACGAAGTAAAGCCACATGCCCTTGACCCTAAGCGGCGCTGGCGGGTCTTGTCCAGGGGACGGCGAAGGCCGGCGCGGTGAGGGCGCTCACCGCGCCGACGCGGATTCATCCGTTCAGCATTGGGAGAGAAAGCGGTGCATGGCGGTGACGCCGAACTGGAGGCCGTCGATCGGGACGCGCTCGTCGATGCCGTGGAACAGCGCGGTGAAGTCGAGGTCCGCGGGCAGCTTGAGCGGCGCGAAACCGAAGCAGCGGATGCCGATCGACGCGAACGCCTTCGCGTCCGTGCCGCCCGAGAGCATGTACGGAATGGTCCTGGCACCCGGGTCGGACACCCGGATGGCCTCGGCCATGGCGTCGACCAGCGGGCCGTCGAAGGAGGTCTCGATGCCGGGCTGGCGGATCTCGTAGTCGAAGTCGATGCCCTCGCCGGCCAGTTCGCGCAGCGTCGCCTCGAGCTCGTCGTTGCGGCCCGGCAGGGACCGGCAGTCGAGGACGGCCTCGGCCGAGGACGGGATGACGTTCGTCTTGTAGCCGGCGTTCAAGCGGGTCGGGTTGGCGGTGTTGCGCAGCGTCGCGCCGATCAGGCGGGCGACGGGTCCGAGCTTCGCGACCGTCTCCTCGGGCTTGTCCGGGTCGAACTCGACACCGGTCAGCTCCGATACCGATTCGAGGAACTGGCGGACGGTCGGGGTCATCTCGATCGGGAACTGGTGCTGCCCGATGTTGGCGACGGCGCGGCTCAGGCGCGTGACGGCGTTGTCGTCGTGGAGCATCGAGCCGTGCCCGGGGCGCCCGGCGGCGCGCAGGCGCAGCCAGTCGAGGCCCTTCTCGGCGGTCTGGACGACATAGACGCGCAGGTCGTTCGAGAGGGTCATGGAGAAACCGCCGACCTCGCCGACCGCCTCGGTGACGCCCTCGAAGACCTCGGGGTGCTGCTCCACCATGAACCGGGCACCGAAGTCGGAGCCGGCCTCCTCGTCGGCGGTGAACAGCAGCACCAGGTCGCGCGGCGGGACCTTGCCGGAATGCCTCCAGGAGCGGACGACGGCCAGCAGCATCGCGTCGAAGTCCTTCATGTCGACCGCGCCGCGGCCCCACAGGTAGCCGTCGGCGATCTCGCCGCTGAACGGATCGACGCTCCACTCGGCGGCCTCGGCGGGGACGACGTCGAGGTGGCCGTGGAGGAGCAGCGCGCCGCGATCCGGATCGGCCCCGGGATATCGGGCGGCCACGGAGGCGCGGCCGGGCGCCGACTCGTAGATCTTGGGCTCGAGGCCGACTTCGGCGAGTTTCTCGGCCACGTATTCGGCGGCGGCGCGCTCCCCTTTTGAGGTGGCGTGGTCGCCGGTATTGGTGGTGTCGATGCGGATGAGGTCGCGGGCGATCTCGACGACCTCGTCAGCGGGGCGGGGCGGGTTTGCGGTTGCTGCCATCGTTGATTTCTATCAAGGCGCGGGCGGGCGGCTCACGCCGCAGGGCTCGCCGCTGTCGGTGGCTTCACTCTGCGGGCCCGTCTCAGCCGGCGGCGCTTGTCGGAGATCGGGCCGGCCAGGCGAGGCGCCATCGGGCCGATCGCGGCCAGGATGAGGACGTAGGCGGCGGTCATGGAACCCAGTTGGGAATCGAGGCCCGCCGCGACGCCGAGACCGGCGATGACGATGGAGAACTCCCCGCGTGGCAGGAGCACGAGACCGGCGCGCAATCGGCCGGTGAACGCCGATCCGGCGCTTCTGGCGGCCCACCATCCGGTGGCGAACTTCGTGCCGATGGTGACGACCGCCAGCAGGATCGCGATCAACAGCACCGGTGGCAGATCCTGGGGGTTGGTCTGGAGCCCGAAGTTGACGAAGAAGATCGCCGCGAACAGGTTCTTCAGCGGCGCGAGTGTGCGTTCGGCCTGATGGGAGACATCGCCGGAGAGGGCGATGCCGACGAAGAAGGCGCCGACGGCGGCCGAGACGTGGACCTGCTCGGCGAGCCCGGCGACGATCAGGATCAGGCCGAGGACCTTGAGCATGAGGATCTCATCGCTCGGCGAGGAGAGGAAGCGCGAGAGCGCGGTGCCGCCGCGGGAGGCGATGAAGAAGGCGCCGGCGACCGCGAGCAGGGCCATCGCCAGGCCCCAGGCCGCCTGCGTGAAGGCGAGTCCGGCCAGGATGGTGGTGACGATGGGCAGGTAGATCGCCATGACGAGGTCCTCGGCGACCAGCAGCGAGAGCACGGTCGGCGTCTCGCGGTTGCCGAGCCAGCCCAGGTCGGACAGGACCTTGGCGATGATCCCCGAGGACGAGATGTAGGTGACCCCGCCGAAGACGACGGCGGCGAGCGGGCCCCATCCGAGCAGGAGCGCGCACGCCACGCCGGGGGCGGCGTTGAGGACCAGGTCGACGAGCGCGGAGACCCATGAGGTGCGCATGGTGCCGAGCAGCTCGCGCGGCGTGTACTCGAGTCCGAGCGTGAACAGCAGCAGGACGATGCCGATCTCGGCGCCGATGTCGAGGAAGTTCGCGATGTCTCCGAGGTCGTGGATGCCGCCGTCGCCGAAGGCGAGGCCGGCCAGGAGGTACAGGGGGATGGCGGAGATCGCGAACTTCCCGGCGATGGCGCCCAAAAGGCCGAGGGCGCCGATCAGCAGACCGAGTTGCAGGAAAACTTCGACCAGATGGTCCATGGCCTACTCGAGCCCGCGCAGGATGCGGTCGACCTTCTCCACGGCCTCCTCGGTTCCAATGGTGACGAGCCTGTCGCCGACGTGCAGTTTCGTGGAGGGCGCGGGACCGGTCTCGACGCTGTCGTCGCGGACGATGGCGACGATCGAGGCGCCGGTGCGGGTGCGGGCCCGGGTGTCGCCGAGGGGGCGCTCGGCGTAGGGACTGGTGGCGTCGACCAGGAGCTTGCGCGAGACGAGGTTCTCGATCTCGTGATGCAGCTTGTTGAGCTTCTCGATGATGCGGGCACCGCCGAGCAGTTCGCCGATGGACGCCGATTCGTCGGCGTCCATGACCACGCATTCGAGGGCGGAGTCGGGGTCGTCCGGGTCGTAGAGGATGAAGTCGCGGCGGCCCTCGCGGTGGGCGACGATCCCCAGATGCACCCCCCGCTTGGTCTCGAACTCGAACCGGACGCCGATCCCGGGCAATTCGGTGCGTTCCACGTCCACGGTCGGTCATCTCCTTCAGGGTTGCGTACGCATGGAACGGTAGCGCAAGGGCGATGGGACGGCCGGTCAGGCTCGGCCGAGCAGTGCTTCGCGGCGTCGGGGGAGGCGATCCCGGCGCTCCACCTCCGCCGGGATCGCGGTCGGCGCGGGCGGCTTGTTCCCGCCGACGATGGATAAGACGCGGTGCGGCCGCCGTCAGGTTGCCTCACCGGCCGCCTGGAGGGGTGCGGGCGGCGTGTGAGCGGTCGGTGAGCGGCACGCGGAGTCTTCGGGTCATGGACTACGCATGCGAAGCCGAAGGCGTGGTCAAGCGGTTCGGGAAGACCACGGCGCTCGGACCAGGAGGGCGCGGAGCGGGGCGCCTCCGACGGGGACGCGACGTCATCGAGGTCAGTCCGCCGATCACGCCGGTGATCCTCTCCGAAGCGCACTGGGCAGCGCGGGCGGCCGACTCGATAGCCGCCGAGCTGCAAGCCGATTCGGTGCACGCGGTCGTCGGCCACGGCCACGCCGCCGGCTGCGCGGGGGACGTCCAAGGCCGGCGGCGGCATCCCGATGCTTATGCGAGGCTGATAACGATCGACGTTGTCACTCGACGCGGCGGAACGCCGTCCGCAGCATTCGCTCGGCGGCGGCGCGGTGGCCGTTGGAGGCGAGGAGTCCCGCGGGAGCGAGGACGTAGTCGGCGTCGATGACGACCATCGCGGCCTTCGGTGGACGGAAGCCTCCGGCCGTGTGCTCGCAGACCGCCTCGCGCAGCCAGCGCGCGGCCGCCTCGGGCTCGCGTCGCAGGACGCCGCCCGAGCCGATCACCAGCTTCACCGCGGCGAGGTCCTTGCCGCCGCGCAGCGGCTCGGTCGGGCCGCCGATGCGTTCGCCTCTGGCGTGGCGGCCCACGGCGACGCGGGCCGCGAGCGCGCTCAGTTCGGCGTCGGCGCTGCGTTCGGTCGCGGTTCGGACCTGGAAGTCAGGGTGGCCCGCGCGGTGCCGGGCGGTGTCGCGGAGGACGGGGCTCGGGTCCAGGTCGTCCTTGTCGGCGGCCTCGATGATGCCGGTGGCGGTGTGGCGCACGCCGAGGTCGCCTTCGACGGTGCGCGAACGCCATGCGGTTCCGGCGACTTCGGCGCGCGGACCGCTCAGCTCGGCGTCGGGGGTGAGCACCGAGTAGACGTCGGTGGTGGCGCCGCCGACGTCGATCGCGAGCAGCTCCTCTCCGGTGAGGTCGGCGAGGAGCTCGATGCCGCTCAGGACGGCGTCGGGCGTCGCGGCCTTGACAAGGCCGGTGAAGTCGGCGCGGGCCGAGAGGTGCTTGCCGGCGATCACGTGACGCAGGAAGGCCTCACGCAGCGCGGTTCGCGCGGGGACGGGGTTGAGGGTGCCGATGCGCGGCAGGACGTTGTCCACGCAGGTGACCGCGAATCCGGCGGCGGTCAGGAGGGTGTCGACGTCGCCGGCTGCGGCCGTGTTGCCGGCGAAGACGACCGGCGCGCGCGTCTTCGAGGCCGCCAGCGCCTCGGCGTGGTCGCGCAGCGCCGTCTGGTCACCGCCGTCCGTGCCTCCGGCCAGGAGGAGCACGTCGGGGCGGGCTTCGGCGAGGGCGTTCCAGTCGCCGTCGGTCACGGTGCCGGCGCAGACGTGGACCACTCGCGCTCCGGCCGAGAGTCCGGCCCGGTAGGCGGCTCTGGCCGTCACGAGCGGCTCGTTGCCGATGACGCCGAGCCTCAGACCTCCCCCCGCGGAGGAGCACACGAGCGTGTCGATCACGTTCGCGCCGTCGGGGACGGCCGCTTCGGCCGCGCGTTCGAGGCCGTCCATCACGTCGGTCGCGAGGGTGGTCGGGTGCGAGGCGCTGCCGGTCAGGGCCCCGGTGTCGGCCTCGACGGCGGCGGCCTTGGTGTAGGTGGAGCCGACGTCGACGCATACGACGGTGCGGGTCATGGCACCACGACGGTGCCGGTCGCGGTGGCGGCCACGATGGGCTCGTCGAGCACGGTCGCCGCCGATGCGCTCGTGTCCGGGGCGGCGCGGCAGACCACCTTCAGGACGAATTGGATGGTGCGGCTGCGGTTGCCGGTCCGGGTGACCGCTCCGATGGCCTCGACGACGTCGCCGGCCCGGATCGGGGCCTTGAACTGGACGTCCGAGTAGGACGCGAAGAGGCCTTCGTCGCCGTCGGTGCGGACGCAGATCTCGGTGGCGACGTCGCCGAACATGCCGAGCGCGTACGCGCCGTCCACGAGGTCGCCGCCGTAGTGGGCGTGGCTGTAGGGCACGTAGCGGCGGTGGGTGACGGTGAGGCCGTCGTGGCTGGTCATACGGTGACCTCGCTTCCTGTGGCGACGAGACGGTGGACGAGGTAGGAGGCGACGTCGCCGGGCGTGGTGCCCCGGGAGAAGACGCGGTCGACGCCGAGTTCGGCGGCGGCGCGCTCGTCGAAGCGGGGACCGCCGACGACGAGGAGCGGGCGCTTGCCGGGCGGGAGCGCCTCGCGGAAGGCGGCGGCCATCTCGCGGGTGTTGTGCAGGTGGGCGTCCTTCTGGGTGACGACCTGGCTGACGAGGACCGCGTCGGCGGCCTCGTCGATCGCGCGGTTGACCAGGTCGGGCACGGCTATCTGCGCGCCGAGGTTGACCACGCGCAGTTCGCGGTAGTACTCCAGGCCCTTCTCCCCCGCGACGCCCTTGATGTTGAGGATGGCGTCGATGCCGACGGTGTGGGCGTCGGTGCCGATGCAGGCGCCGACGACGCAGAGTTTGCGGCCGAGCCGCCCCTTGACGAGCTCGTTGATCTCCTTGGGGCTCAGCAGCGGGTAGTCGCGTTCGACCACTTCGACCTCGTCGAGGTTGACCAGGTGCCTGGCGGATCCGTAGACGACGAAGAAGGTGTGTTCCGCGCCGATCGCCTTGGAGTGGACGACCATCGCGTTGTCGAGGCCCATCTTGGCGGCGAGCTGCGCGGCGGCGCCCTCGGCGCGCTTGTCGTGCGCGACCGGCAGGGTGAACGAGACCTGCACCATGCCGTCGCCGCTGGTGTCGCCGTAGGGGCGGACGATCCTGGTCATCGGGCCTCCTCGTCCGCGGCGAAGCTGACGGGCCGTGGATCTGCGCTGCCGGGTTCGAGCGCCTCGCCGGCGGGGTTGAAGTAGTCGTCGGCCCGTTCGGCCACGCCCTCGAGGCCGCGGCCGCCGTCGGCCGGGCGCTTCATGATGCCGAAGGTGCCGTCGGCGATCGCGTTGAGCAGCCCGTCGTCTCGGATCCGATCCAGTAGCTCGACGGCCTCGCCGAGGACCTGGTCGGCGCGGCGGGCGATGAAGCCGTCGGCGGGCGGGTGGAAGTCCTCGGCGAGCCCGGAGCAGGCGCCGAGGACGTAGCGCACGTTCTGCAGGGCGATGTCGCGGTCGGACAGCCAGGGGGTGACGACCGCTTCGGTCATCATGCCGACCAGCAGGATCGACTGGCCGGTCATGACCCCGGCGAGATTGAAGAAGCCGTCGAGCAGGTTGCCGCGGAAGACGTCGCCGGTCATGTGCTTGGTCGGCGGCATCCATTTGAGCGGGGCGTCGGGGAAGAGCTGCCGCGCGAGCAGCGCGTGCGCGAGTTCGAGCCGGAACGACTCGGGCAGGTCGGGGTTGATCTCGAAGGCGTGCCCGAGGCCGAGCAGCTCGTCGGGCAGGCCCGCCTCGTGCGCGAAGTACTCGTTGAGCAGCTGGGAGACGGTGACGGTGTGGGCGGCCTCGACGGCGTCGGCGGTGGTGAGGTAGTTGTCCTCGCCGGTGTTGATGATGATGCCGGCCCTGCTGTGGATCTGGCGGCTGAAGCGCTGGTCGACGAAGGTGCGGATCGGGTTGATGTCGCGGAACAGGATGCCGTACATGCAGTCGTTGAGCATCATGTCGAGGCGGTTCATGCCGGCGAGCGCGGCGATTTCGGGCATGCACAGGCCCGAGGCGTAGTTGCACAGCCGCACGTACCGGCCGGTCTCGCGGGAGGTCTCGTCGAGCGCGGCTCGCATGAGCCGGAAGTTCTCGCCGGTGGCGTAGGTCCCGGCGAAGCCTTCGCGGGTGGCGCCCTCGGGGACGTAGTCGAGCAGGGACTGGCCGGTGGAGCGGATGACGGCGATGATGTCGGCACCGGCTTTGGCGGCGGCCTGGGCCTGCGGGATGTCCTCGTAGATGTCGCCGGTGGCGACGATGAGGTAGATCCATGGCCGCTGCGGCGGGTCGCCGATCTCGGCGACCATCCGGTCGCGGGTGCGGCGCTGGGCGTCGATGCGGTCGAGGCCGCCGCCGACGGCGGCGCGGGCGGCCTCACGGGCGGCGGTGCGGGCTTTGCCGGTGGGCAGTTCGAAGGTGACGCCGCCGGCGGCGCCGGCGTGGGCGAGGCGGGTGAGGTCGGGGTGGTCGCCTTGGGCGAGGGCGTGGAAGACGGGATCGGCGATGCCGTGCTCGAGCCCGAGCTGGTCGGCGACGGCGTCGACGAGGCGGTTGACCCAGGGGATGCCGTCGGGGTCGGCGCCGGTGAGTCCGGCGAGGCGGAGGGTGGCGCGCTCGACGGAGACGGTGGTGTGGCTGCGGGCCATGTCGACGACGGGCCGTCCGGCCTGGGCGGCGAGGCGGCGGGCGCGCGTGACCAGTTCCGGGTCGAGCGGCAGGAGTGGTTTCGCGGTCATCTCAGCGCTCCTCCCCGATGCGGGCGCCGAAGAGGTCTTGCAGGGTGGGGTTGGCCGCGACCAGGTGGAGGGCGTAGTCGGCGTGCCCGGGGACGTAGCCGTTGCCGATGAGCATCTCGACGTCGGCGGCGAGGCCCTCGGCACCGAGCGCGGCGGCGGGGAACGAGGTGGCCATGGAGAAGAACACGACGGTGCCGCCGGTGGCGGTGGCGAGGATGGCGCCGTGCTCGCAGCCGGGGACGTCGACGCAGACGACGGTGACGTCGGCGCCGCGTCCGTCGAGGGTTTCGGTGACGGCCTCGGCGAGGGCGCGCGGGTCGGTGGCGTCGGCGACGGCGACGCGGTCGGCGAGGCCGGCCTCGCGCAGGCGGCCGGCTTCGTCCTCGTCGCGGACGACGCCGAGTACGGTGGCGGCGCGGGCGCCGCGCGCGGCGGCCAGGGACAGTGAGCCGG
>NZ_BAAHCB010000032.1:0-1450 GCF_054776215.1 Glycomyces tarimensis | reverse complement strand
ACGCGTGATCAGTAGAAACAAGGGTTTTTTCTTAAATCATTTCTACTTAAAGTAGATGATTTCTGCACCATCATGCCAGGACCATGATCCCAATCGCTCCTTGGATCCACAGAGAGCTACCATGCTATTGGAAGTCCACAGTACACCACTCTCTTTGGGTCTCCCTCTGATTAGCTCCACATAAAAACAAGGATTGAAGCACTCCTTGTTTGCCCAGTAGTCTATGAATGCCCCTGAGTACCCTGACCAATTTTGATTGTTGACAATCAGCTGGTATGAGATTGGGCCTGATTGAGTGTTGGTTTCTGCATTTGGGACCTTTAACATTTCGTAGCCTGATCTGGAGTCTTTGCTAATTGTCCTTCCAAGCCATGAATTCTCCCCATCTAGGAATGCAAATCCTTTTACCCCGGGGTCTGGGTTTCCTCCTGTTATTGGAGCATCGCAGTTCCCATTGGTGGGGTCATTAGGACGACTTGTGTCGGTTAAGATCTTCGAACATAAGTATTTGCTTGTGTGGGTCATCATTTCGGGATCTATAATGATTACTGGTCTATTTGCCCCTTTCCAATTGTCTCTGCATACACATTTGATCATCCCTGCTGCTCCGTAGCATGAACATTCTTCGATGTGTTGAGCGTTCCCTTGCAGTTCTTCAGTTTTTTGTATTATTCCCTCTTTGAAGTAGATTATCTTAGTTGCTGCCTTGTTGTTTGCTGGGCCATCTGTCATGACCACTGGGCAGATTCCTTTATGGCACACACATTCTGATTCGTGAGTCCTAAGAATGTTCCCTGCCCATGATGGGATTTCTGTTACTGGTCTCCCCCGGTACCACACTATTGCTGATGCATTGTTATTCGGTCCTGATATGCATATTGACATCCTTGACACGCCATCATGGCATGACGTGCTTGACCATCCTATGCATTCGACCCTAGTGTTATACGGGCTGGGTGCCTGACCCATTTCCCAGCTTATAAGAGCTCGAAATGGGCTCCTATCATGTATGGTTCCATTCGCATGCTGCCCTCTGAGCGTTGTGCCCTGGCTCAGAGCAAACATCCTGCAGCCCTGTGGATCACAAGACAGATAAGGTTCTCTTGTGACCAGTATATGAGCATCCTCACCTATTCTTATTGCATTGTCCTTCGATAGAATGTGCCATGAGTTGACTTCACATAGCGGTTTGGTCAATTTGAGAAATGTTTCTCCTTCGTTCTTATTCACCTTAATGTTAGTGATGTTTGTTGTTGTTGGGTTGGTTTCAGTCGTTTCTGGAATGTTTACAGCTGTTGAATCACTCATTTTGTAGTGTAGTCCGATATTTAGTCCCAAATTAGCGGTTCCTATTAGCAGGCTTACTACTGATAGCATTACTCCTGTTGCTGAAATGCATGTTATCTTTTGATTTGGATTCATTTTCACCCTGCTTTTGCTGATCACGCGT
>NZ_BAAHCB010000031.1:78133-81064 GCF_054776215.1 Glycomyces tarimensis | reverse complement strand
CTACGAACAGCGGCAAGCTAACCTAGCCCGCGCCGCATAGGACGGTGTCAACACCAAAGGACCAAGTCCCATTGGTTCCGGGGCGTTTCGTCTGCTTTTCCGGGTCATGGCAGGCCGCTCGGCGACGGTTCTTGGCGCCCTTGGGCCGACCAGGGCCGGGCCGGGAGGGTTTCGGGACACTGGCGGGGCGGGTGAGTGCGCCGCGGAGGTTGCGCAATCCGCGGCGGACGCGCCGGGGCGAGCATCGCCCGGGCAGTGCGGGACTTTCCAAGGGAGGCGTAAGCCGTTGTGGCACAAGCGATAACAGCGCCGCATCTACGAGACTCTTGTCCGCTGCCGCGGGCTGCGTGCTCTGACGCTTGAGATCTTGCAGGAGATAGGGTTGCAAGCTATGGGAATTGAGCTGGAGCTCCACTCGAAGCGCCCCACGAGTTGGGAGAAATCGAGGGAGAGTCTGGTGCGTGGGTCGTACCGCCATGGCAATGATTTGGCCGTGGTGCTGGCCAGGGATCCCCATCGGGAGCGCGGCAGGCTCGGTTCGGTCGATCCTTACGGCAACACCGTCTTCAACGACCAGGACGCTGGAGCCGCGTTGAGTGAAATCCCTGACTTGCTGAAGCGATGCATCAACGAACAGGAGACTGCAGCCGTTCGCGACCTCGCCGAGATCATGGCCTCCTGCGTCCAAGGCACGTACCTCTGGTTCATCGGCGACTGAACCTTTAACGGGACAAGCTCTAGACTGAGTTAGAGGATTAGAGATGAGGGCAGTTCCTTTGAAGCGCAGGATAGAAGGCGCGAGCGTCCTTCTTGTTGTGCTCATAAATCTTCTGGGGTGTACGGGCGTCTCTGGTAAGCCGCTTGTTGATCCTCCAGCTCCCCTTGATGTAGAAGATATTGCAGGGACCTGGACTCGAGGGGCTGCGGAGATTGTGATCGAAGAGGATGGGCATTTCTCGATGGCGGATATTCCGGAGCGTTTCTTCAGTGGAAGGGACGGAGGCTCAGGGTTGATAAGTGGAGAAGGTACCTGGGTGGGGTGCGCAAGTCGGAAGCGATCATCAGAACATTGCGGCGTTTCGGCAGGAATCCTGCGATTGGTGCTTACCTACGATTGCGTAGTGGATGATGCTGGAGATGAAGTAGACGTCGTCGGCCAGTCGATACAGTTCCATTTTGAGGATGATGAGATGTTTCTATACTTCGGGTTTGATGCAAACGATCCGCAGAATCCGGATTATAGGTATACGAAGAGATGATTTCCCCCGCTAGCGATCGAAGGACCCATCAGATTTGCGGGGACCGCCTGTGGATTGGTTCTTCACGACCCGTATCGTTCGCCGACCGTCCAGCAATTCCGATAGACTCGGGAACGCAAATGTAAGGGTTGAGCAGGACGAATCGGGCCCTGGCTGGTCGCCTCGCACCCGCCCCCTGCGGCAAGCTTGACCTCTCCCGACCTCGGCCTGCCCGGAGCGTGCTGATTATCTCATTGTCCACGACCGCTGTGCGGCCGTGACGGTCCGGGCCTGCGCCGCGGACCAGACCGAATCGCCCGACTGAGAATAGTGTCGTTCTCAACTTGCTGTGACTTGCTCGTATCACTGAACCTCTTGCATCCTGAGCGAGTGTTGTTTCGCTGCAGGTTGTTTGCAGGGTGAGTGTCTGATGGGCGTGGAAGAGGCTCCTGGTAGAACGGCAGGTGCTACCGCTACCGCGACCTCCACCAGGAGCCTCAGTGCTTTTCTACCCTGCGGTGCTGCCGTTGTCGACAGCCACCCTGACCCGCGTGTCGGCCCTCATCCGCACCCACAGGAGGACCATCCGGTCCCGATGGCGCCGCCTCGCCCCGGGCGACCAAGCGCTCCTCACGCTCGCCTACCTGCACAAAGGCGAGCGACTGCGGACCTTGGCGGCTGGTTTCGGGATCTCGGAGGCGACCGCTTGGCGCCGGGTCCGCGAGACCATCGGCCTCCTCGCGGCCAAGGCGACCGGGCTGCGCTAGGCACTGCGGCGGGCGAAGCGGGCCGGCTGGGCGTTCGTGATTCTCGACGGCACGCTCGTCCGCACGCAGCGCCACCGGCTCGACCGGCCCTTCTACTCCGGCAAGCACCGCCATCACGGGATGAATCTCCAGGCCATCGCCTCGCCGACCGGGGAGCTGCTGTGGGTTTCGGGGGCGATGCGCGGGTCGATCCACGACACCGCCGCCGCCCGGATCTGGCTGCTGCCCCGGTTCATCCGGGAAGCGGGTCTGTTCGCCTTGGGCGACAAGGGCTATCGCGGCCTCGATGAGGAGCTGGTGGTCACGCCGTTCTGGGGCCGGGGCAAACCGGCCTGGCAGAAGGAGCACAACCGGCTCCACGCACGGCTGCGCGGACCGGGCGAGCGCGCGTTCGCGCAGCTTAAGCGTTGGGGTGTGTTCGACCGAGTCCGCTGCGACCCACACCAGATCACTCAGATCGCCAAGGCCATCGGCGTGCTCATCGAATACGACCGACGATCACGATGAAAGAAGTTCACTGTCCGCGGTGGTCACCGTGAATCCTCCCTGCACCGGTTATACCTTTATCGGCCCACTCCACTTCTGATCCGCGAAGATGGGTGGATCGGCCAGAGCCAGCGTGCGGCGTGAGTCGAGCTCAAGCCATTGGTTTGGAAGGGTAACGGTCTGAGTCGGACATACCCGGATACGAATCGGCCAATATCTCGCCTCTTCAGGCGTGGGGGAAGAGTCGGTGCCGAATACGTGCCGAAAGTGCGACACGGCATCTTGGGTCCCTGATGTCTGTGCAGGTGAACGCTCTAATCTGTGGTAGTAGTGCACCCGCTTTGGGGCGGGGGGCGCAGGTTCAAATCCTGTCGTCCCGACTTGTGGCCGCGTGTGAACGCGTGTGACCGGTTGTGAATAGATGTGAACGGCCGTGGGGG
>NZ_BAAHCB010000031.1:11784-78099 GCF_054776215.1 Glycomyces tarimensis | reverse complement strand
GTCTTGTCTTCAACGGCTGGTAAGCGGGGATCGGTTCCGTCACCTTCGCTGTCGAGTGTTGGAGTGTGCGCGAGGGTGATTCGGCGCTGGGCCGGGTCGACGTCGAGGATCGTTACGGTGAGGGTGTCACCGACGGCGAGGTGTT
This sequence comes from Glycomyces tarimensis, assembly GCF_054776215.1. Taxonomy (NCBI): domain Bacteria; kingdom Bacillati; phylum Actinomycetota; class Actinomycetes; order Glycomycetales; family Glycomycetaceae; genus Glycomyces; species Glycomyces tarimensis. The sequence continues at coordinate 77,954 of NZ_BAAHCB010000031.1, read as the reverse complement.
GCCTTTCGTTGGCGCCGTGGCGCACCAATCCCTCGACGTCGTCGTGGCGGTCCTCGATGCGCACGATGACTCCGAACGGCAGGACCTTCGTGACACGACCGGCGACGATCTGGCCGATCTGCTGCATGAGTCCGGGCATTGGGTTGTCCTGCGGTGCCTTCAGTGAGAGTGTTACGCGTTCCCGCACCATGTCGACGTCGAGGATTTGGGGGGATCTCCTGGCCGACCGACACGACGTCGGAGGGGTGTTCGATGTGACGCCAGGACAGTTCGGGGATGTTGACCATCGCGGTGAAGCCGCCGATGTCCACGAACGTGACGCCGAAACTGGCGATCTCGGTGACTGTCCCCGTGCAAGCCTGGCCTCTGCGGAGCGTCTTCAGGAGGGCCCAGTGCCGGTCGCTCGGGGTCGGTTCGGTCCGCCATCGGGCCCGCAACACGCCATCGTTGTCGGGCAGGACAGCGGTGAAGAGGGGATGGCGATCATCGGCGTACATGGGCAATGCGGTCGCGGCTCGGGCGCCCCGGACTCGTGCGACCACGCGGCCGAACTCAGTGTCATCGGCGATGGTGCTGGTGATCCGTCCGTTTTCGTCTTCCCAGACGACTTCGACCAGGCCTTCGTCGGGGAGACTGGCGATGACCGCCTCGACGTCCGTGGACAGGTCCGGCCAGACGGTCAACAGCGCGCGTGGGGCGAGCCGGGCGCGAACCTCATCCACTGAGTCTTTGGTCAGGCGGTGCCAGCGCGAGGCGTTGCGGACGAAGCCTTCTTCCAGGATCGCGGCTTGGCCTGTAGTGACGGACCACCCCAGTCGGGCCCAGAAGTCGTCGTCGGCGGGTCGTTGCTCGATGTCGTCCTCGTCGATGGCGGGATCGTAGGGGGAGGCGTCCAGGAGTTCGGGGAACAGTCCGAGAGCGCGGGTGCGGGCCAAGGCGTTGGCGCTCGGCGAGCTGGTGAGTACATAGACGTACTGGTCCCATCCGACGTGCACGGCGAACGCGCCTTCTGCTTCCAGTCGGCACCATGCGCCGTTGTCGCGGAGCATCGCCCGGACCAGTGCCAATCCGACATCGACAGTGACCTCCGCGCCGTCGTGGTAGCCGGTCAAATCCGGCGGGAAGATCCCGGCCAGGCCATGGCCGGGCACTGCAGGTTCCGCGCCGAAGTGGACGAAACCGGTGGCTTCCGGTTCCCGAATAGCCAGATGCTCGACGCCAGCGTCCGCCGCGAAGGCGGCCACCGCCTGCAGATACGCCGCCTCGACTGGGCCATGGTCACTGGTCGTCACCTCCGTGCTGTAGTGGCCCAAGGCGTCGCGGTCGGCCGGGTCGTACTTGGTGATCCGGTAGACGTAGGAGGGCATGTCACTATCGGCCATCGGCAAGCCCAACTAGCTGAGTGGTCTGATGCTGCGCGCCGAGGGGTTGCCCCGCGACACGGCACGGCACATGCCTGAAGGGTGCGCTCATTGCCGTGAGTGTACGGACATGGCCTTGCTCGGCAGCTGAGTCCGTGCCTTCTGAGAAACTACAGAAACAAGAACGGCGGTCTTGAAAGTCATTCTAGAAGTCGTATCATGAACGCATGACTAGATCACGACTTCTGCCGACAGGCACCTGCTGGTGCGGATGTGGTCTCGACACCGGCATCGGATCCTTCTGGGTTCGCGGCCACGACAAGATCGCCGAGGGCGCTCTCATCGCAGCCCGTTACGAGAACTCGGTCGCACAGATGCTCAAGGATCACGGCTACGGCCCTGACGCCTCAGTCCGCGCGGCGGCTGTCGAAGCGGGCTACTGGGGCACCTGCCCGAGCTGCGACTACACCGGCACACCTGCCAGCATCCGATCCCACCAGTCCAAACAGCACCAGATCGGGCTGTAGAAAGGCAACAGATCGCCGATAGGATCGCGCCCACATCCCGGGCTGCGCGGATCAATCGCTTGACGGTGCGGACGCTGATGCCGTACTGGACGGCAAGTTCCTGCTGTTTGACTCCCGATTCGAACGACGCGACGAGCGCTGTCCGCTGGCTGGCGGAGAGACGTCGGGCGAGGGCAAAGGGTCCCCCTTCCACCACGCGCTCGATGACGAATTCCGTACTGTCCCCGGAACGCCACGAGGGGCCTGAGGGCTGGGATTCGTAGGAGAACGGGACCGAGAGGCGCCTGAACAGGCTGTCTACCTGCGGTGGCGGGTTCAAAGTAGCGAGTATTAGGTCGACTGACTTGTCCGTATTGTGGGGGTCGGCTGAGTCTTCAGTCGGCCCCCACAGTACGTTTACGCTTCCTCGGCTTTGATGGCTTTCGAGGTGGGGCGGTGTTGTTCGGCGGCGGTGATTATTTGCTGATTGTCGGCCAGTCGGCCTGAGACGCACTTGTAGTAGTGGCGCTGGAGGACTTCGACGGAGTTGCCGGCCCAAGCGGCGACGTCAGGTGCGGGGAGCGGCGCTCTTTCTGTATCCCAAATATCGACTATGGACTATATGGACTGTGCGGCTCGGGCGGCGGTGTACAGCGGGAACGCGGCCCACCAACCGGCCAACAGGAACGGGGCCCAGGGGAAGGCAAGGCGGGCCCGGCCTCCGCGGGCCACCACCGGGCCACACCGGCCGCCAACGCGGCCAATACGAACCCCGCCGCGATCGCCCACCACACCGCAGCCCACGAAACCCGCCCCGCGAACGCCCCGATCACCGCCAGTAGGGCTACATCCCCGAGGCCGGCCGCCATCGAACACCCGCCACCAGCAAGGCGAGCAGCCATACCAGCACGGCGACCACCAGCCCGCCGACCATGACTCCTGCTGCCCACATGGGCTGAGCCTGAGCCGCCAGCGTCGATAGCGCCTGGCGTTCGCGCTTCAGGTATCGGGCGATCGCCCTCCTGAGTACCGGCGGCCGGTCGAGCACGACCGACCCACCGGGGAGATGGCGGATGCCCGCTTTCCTCGCGTCGCATCCGCCATGTCGTCTACGGAGACGTCGGGAGTGTTGAACCGCGCCGGCCTCCTGATCGCCGCCGCTGGTTCAACCATGCGCACGACGGGCCTAAGCGGTGGGCACCAGGGCCGTCAGCACGCCGATCGCAAGGAGCGAGTAGCACGCCAGTGTCACCGTCGCGGTTGCCAGCAGCGTCGGGGCGGCTTGCTGCCGCGCCAACTGATACGCGATGAGACCGGGTACGACGAAGCCGAGTATGTGATGCGAGAACAGCGTCGGCGCCGTCTGCTGGGCGATCAGGAACAGTCCCGCCTGCAACACCACGCCGGTCAGCACTGCGGCGGCGAACAGCCGTTTCCCGTAGAGGATCATGACCTTCTGCAGACCGGCCGTCGCCAGCACGCACATCGCGGTGGCGGCCAGCACGACGACCGCTTGGCCCGCGTCCATCAGCACGCTGATGGCCAGCCATCCGGGAGTGATCATCCCTCCTGGAGAGAGGTTCGTGAGCAGATAGCAGGCCAGCGAGAGCAGCAGCCCGATGGCCAGTCCCATCGCCGCGACCTCGGGAGCGAGCGCGTGCCCGGTCACGCCGACCTCCCGGGGAAGTCTGAGAGCGGCTCGTATCCGTCGCCCGCGTAGGGAAGCCCGGCCGGCACCGGATGCCGGCTCAACTGGTCGATGAGCGCCTCGCCGTGCCCGTGGACATTCCCGACGGCGACGATCGAGGCTCCATCGGGCACATCGGAGAGCAGCGTGGCCAACATGCCCTCGTCGGCGCGGAGCTCGCCGTGGTCCACGACGATATCGCGCCACTCCGGCGGCACGGCCACCTTGGCCGAGCGAGTCGCCTCCCCGATGAGCAGGGCCCGCTCGGGGGCGAGCCGCCCGACGAGGCATCCCATCTGGTGATTGCGTTCGAGTCGGTCGGCCCGGCAGTTGATCACCAGGTACAGCGGTCGCTTGACGGCGCCCGTGCGCAGCAGCAGCTGCACGTTGGCCATGGTCGACTCGGGGTCGTTGGCGGCGAACACGTTCGCGAATCGTATCGTCTTGCCCATCGGCTGAAAGCGCTCGACTCGCAGCACCCCGGGATCGGGCGGGGCGGCGTACATGCCCTCGAGGGCGGAACGCCGGTCGACACCGAGCAGCGCGGCCACCTCCAGCGCGATGGCGACGTTCTCTTTGAAGGTGACGAAGCCGAAGCCGGCCATCTCGTCGTCGGTGACGGTCTCGGGGTCGACGACGAGCAGTCGGCACCGCCGCTTGCGCGCCTCGTGGCGGAGCAGCGCGCGTCGGTCTCGTTCGGCGGTGACGCACACGCCGCCGACGGGCATGGCCCGCGACAGCGAGCGGGCGACGTCGTCCAGCGTCGGACCCATCTCGTCCAGATGGTCCTCCCTGACGTTGCAGAGCACCCCGATGGTGGATCTGACCAGTTTGGACTGGTTGATCTCCTGCAATGCGGGAGTGATGGCCATGCATTCCATGACCAGTGCATCGGGCCGGTGCGCCGCGGCCTCCCGGACCACGGCCTTCTGCTCGATGACGTTGGCGACTCCGAACATTCGGCGGATCGGCCGCTCGTTCGCATCGGGGAGGATGAGCCGGGCGGCGGTGCCGGTGGTCTTCGCGACGGTGACCATGTCGCCGCCTCGGAGCGCTCCGGCGCACAGGCGGGTGATCGAGCTCTTCCCGCGGATGCCGTTGACCAGGATTCGGTGGGGTATGGCGTGGAGCAGGCGATAGTGGCGGCGTTGCTCGACGGTGCCTGCCGCGATCAGCGACAGGCATGACAACACCACGCAGGTGTACAGGAACAGCATGGGATTCCCTCGGGGTGGGAGCGTCGCATCGCGGGAGGGGCGGGAGGTGACGGCCGTGCCGGGGGAGGTGCTCCTCTGCCCGAGCCGACGCGCCCCACCACACGTTGCATAGATGTCTATCGATGTGTAAGTCGAGGGAAATATATCAGATAGCCGCTCATAAGGGAAGAATCGGATATTTTTCATAAATGGTCGATGGCGTCGTCGTTCCGCGGCCCTCGCCTTCCTCGGCCGGCTCCACGAGGCCGACCCTGGGACCTGCGAGCGTTATCGGCGCCGGCCCGCTGTCAGCGGCCGTGTCAGGGCTGCGGCAGGGGCGTGTCAGGCGAGGCGCCCATGGTCGTCGCATGACAAGCACAGCGATTGCGGCCTCAGGGCTGCGAAAGGCGTTCGGGGACAAGACGGTCCTCGACGGTATCGATCTCGAGGTTCCTGCGGGCACCGTCTTCTCCCTGCTCGGCCCGAACGGCGCCGGGAAGACGACGACGGTGAACGTGCTGACCACGTTGATCAGGGCCGACGGCGGGACGGTACGCATCGCCGGCCATGACGCCGCGACCAAGGCCAAGGCCGTCCGCGCGGCGATCGGCGTCACCGGTCAGTTCGCCGCGGTGGACGAGCTGCTGACGGGCCACGAGAACATGCAGCTGATGGCGGACCTCAAGGGACTCAGCTCGGGCGAGGGCCGACGAGTCATCGCGGAGCTGCTGGATCGCTTCGATCTGGCCGAGTCGGCGCGGAAACAGGTGACGACCTATTCGGGCGGCATGCGCCGGAAACTGGACCTGGCGATGACGCTCATCGGCAAGCCGCAGATCATCTTCCTGGACGAGCCGACGACGGGCCTGGACCCGCGCAGCCGCCGCACGATGTGGTCGATCATCCGCGAGCTGGTGGCCGACGGTGTGACCATCTTCCTCACCACCCAGTACCTCGAGGAAGCCGATCAGCTCGCCGACCGGGTCGCGGTGCTCGACCAGGGCCGCCTGGTCGCGCAAGGCACCCCCGACGAGCTCAAACGCCAGATCCCCGGGACGCACGTACGGCTCAGGTTCACCACCGAGGCCCGACTCGACGCGGCCGCGCGGATCTTCCCCGACGCCGCGCGGGACGACGAGGCGCTGACCCTGCGGGTCCCCAGCGACGCCGGGACGCAGTCGCTCCGAGCCCTGCTGGACAGGCTCGACGAGTACTCGGTCAGCGCCGAGGAGTTCACCGTGCACACGCCCGACCTCGACGACGTTTTCCTCGCCCTGACGGGCCGCACCACGGAGGCAGCGAAATGAGCGCCAAGTCCCACTCGACGGTGATGTTGCGCCGCAACGTCACACACATCGCCCGCAACCCGACCTCGGTGTTCAACGCCGTCCTGATGCCGATCATCATCATGTTGATGTTCGTGTACATGATGGGAGACGCCTTCGACGTCGGCGTCGACTACATCGACTACGTGACGCCGGGCCTGATCCTGCTGGCCGTCTGCTACGGCCTGGGGGCCACCGCGACGTCGGTGAACGCCGACATGACCAAGGGCATCATCAACCGCTTCAAGGTCATGGACGTCTCGCGAAGCGCGGTGCTCAACGGCCACGCCGTCGCGAGCGTCCTGACCAACCTGCTCGCCATCGCCGCCCTGGTCGGGGTCGCCTTCCTGCTCGGATTCGACCCGTCCGCGAGTCCACTGGACTGGCTCGGCGTGGTCGGCGTCGTCCTGCTGCTCGCGCTCGCGGCCAACTGGTTCACGATCGCCCTGGGACTGTTCGCGAAGTCTCCGGAGACCGCGGGCATGGCCTCCGTGCCACTGGTCATGCTGCCGTTCTTCAGCAGCGCGATCGTCCCGGCGGAGATGATGGGACCGGGCCTGGCGCAGTTCGCGGAGTACCAGCCCTTCACACCGATCATCGAAACCATCCGCGGGCTCCTCAACGGCGCGCCGGACACCACCGACGCGACCATCGCCGTCGCCTGGTGCGTCGGGATCACCCTCGTCGGCTACCTGTGGGCGTCCTCCACGTTCAAGAAGCGAGCGTGACCGCGACCAGCTGATCCCAGCTCGTCTCGGTGCCCTCCCGAGCCGCCTCGGCGAACCCCGCGTCGCCGAGGCGGCTTCGCACTTCCCGTTCGATCCGGGCCATGTCCGGATTGGAACGGTCCGGGAAACCGAGCACGCCGGTGCTCGCCGCGAGCAGCCGTGCGGCCTGCTCGTACTGGCCGCGGCGCACGGCCAGATCCGCTACCCCGACGAGGGTCTGCGCGATCACGGGCGCGTACCCGTACTCGGCCGCCGCCCGGAAGGCCGCGCCGTGGCGCTCACGGGCCTCGTCCAGATCGTCGGCGAGGTAGCCGAACAGGTGGCCCGTGACCGCGCCGAGGTTCATCGCTTTGTCGCCCAGCATGGTCGTCGCGAGATCGAGTTGCCGGCGTGCCTCCTCGGCGTCGCCGTCCCAGCGAGCGATCTCCGCTTTCGCCAGGGCCAGCTCGGCGAGCGCATCCCGCCAGGTGACCCGCTCCGCGTACTGCTCGGCCTCGGCTATCGCGGCCGAGGCGGCCTCCTCGTCACAGAGCAGCCGGTACAGCCGGGCCTGTCCCGACAGCATCCGGATGACGTCCTCGACGGCACCGATCGCTTTCACGACCGCGATCGCCTGTTCGTAGTACCCGCATGCGGTGGCGAACTCGCCGCGCGTGGCGATGCGTTCCGCCAACTCGGTGAGGGCGAAGGAGATCCCGTACCGTTCGCCGATCGCTCGGAACTCGGTGAGGGCCTGCTCAAGGTAGGCGTCCGCCTCGCCTCCGGGATGCCCGGTCACGATGCGCATCTTGCCGAGGTGCAGTCGGGCGAGTGCGCGGACCCAGGGGTCGTCGTGGTCGAGCAGTGGCTCCCACGCGGTCAGGGTCTCGGCCGGGTCGGCCAGCATCCGTTCCAGCGGGACGACCAGGGCCAGCAGTGGACTGGGGGACCCGCTTCGCCGGCTGAGACGGTATGCCTTGTGGATCCACTCCGCCGCCTGGTGCTCGTCGGCGCGCCCGGAGGTGGCGAACATGGAGACGATCGCGTACACCTTGGCCCTGATCTCATCGGGCACTTCGCCGGGCAGGTCAGTGGCCGCGAGGAGCAGCTCGACGCCTTCGGCTCGGTGCCCGCTGAGCCACCAGTACCAGCCGGTGCCGGCCGCGAGCCGCATCGCCGGCTGCGCCTCGCCGGCCGCGATCGCTCCGCGCATCGCGGAACTGATGTTGTCGCGCTCGGTATTGAGCGTCTCGAGCCAATGCAGCTGCTCGGCGCCGCGGAGCCGCGGCTCCGCGGTCTCGGCGAGTTCGGTGAAATAGGCGATGTGGGCGCGGCGCGCCGGCTTCGATTCGTCCGCCTCCTCGAGGCGCTGCGCGGCATACTCCCTGATCGTGCCGAGCATCCGGTACCGCGGTGCCTCTTCGCCCTCGGCGACCAGCAGCGACTTCTCGGTCAGGGCGGTGAGCAACTCGAGCACCTGCTCGGGCTCGACCGCGCCGCCGGCGCAGACGCACTCGGCCGCTTCCAGGCTCGCCCCGCCGGCGAACACCGAGATCCTGCGCAGGACCGTCCGTTCGGCGTCGGTCAGCAGCTCCCAGCTCCAGTCGACCATCGCGCGCAGTGTCCTGTGCCGGGGCAGCGCGGTGCGGCTGCCGCCGGTCAGCAGGCGGAACCGGTCGTCGAGCCGGTTCGCGAGCTGCTCGATCGACATGGTGCGCAGCCGGGCGGCGGCGAGTTCGATCGCCAGCGGCATCCCGTCCAGCGCCCGGCAGAGGCGCACCATCGTCGCCAGCGTGGCGGGGTTCGCCGCGAGTTCCCCCCGCACCGCGCCCGCCCGGTCCCGCAGCAGCCGGACGGCGGGCGCGGACTCGATCGCGTCGGGGTCGGCGTCGTCCGCGGGAAGGGCCAAGGGCATGACCGGCCACAGCGCCTCGCCGGTGATGCCGAGCGGTTCCCTGCTCGTCGCGAGGATCCGCAGCCGCCGGCACTCGCCGAGCAGGCGGTGGGCGAAGGCCGCCGCCGACTCGATCACGTGCTCGCAGTTGTCGAGGATCAGCAGCGTCTCCCGCTCGCGGAGCGCTGCGATGAGCCGGTCCGTCGGCTCCATGCCCGGCACCTCGCCGAGCAGCGCGTCGCGGAGGCCGAGCCCGGCGAGCGTCGCCTGCGCCACGTCGCCGTCGGCGCCGATCGCCGCGAGCTCCACCAGCCAGGTCCCGTCCGGCAGCTCGTCGAGCAGCGTGCGCGCGGTCTCCGTGGCCAACCTGGTCTTGCCCGAGCCGCCGGGGCCGATGAGGGTGGTCAGCCGATGCGCCGCGATGAGCTCGCGCACCGCGGCGACGTCGGCGTCCTTGCCGACGTAGCTGGTCAGTTCGGCACGCAGGTTGGTCTTCCGGTTCTCCTCCCGCCGTCCCACCTCGCCCCGCAGCAGCGCGACGTGCAAGGCGGACAGCTCCGGCGAGGGGTCGACACCCAGCGCCTCGGCGAGGGTCTCGCTCGTGCGCTGGTACACCAGGAGCGCCTCGGTGTCGCGACCGGCCGCGATGAGGGCGCGCATGAGCGCGGCGACCAGCCGTTCGCGCATAGGGTGCGCGGCCACCAGATCGGTCAGCTCCGTGACCAGCTCTGCACCGCGCCCGAGTGCGATCTCGGCCTCGAAGCGATCCTCCAATGCGCTCAGGCGCAGCCCTTCGAGGCGGGTGGCCGCCGCGTCGAACGCCGCACTGCCGTGCAAACCGATGTCCTGCATGGCCGCGCCGCGCCACAGTCCGAGGGCCTCGCCCAGCAGCTTCGCCCGCCGTGGACGCTCGTCAGTGCGGGCGCGGGCGAGGAGGCGTTCGAAGCGCACGGCGTCCACAGACTCGGGTTCGACCGCCAGCCGGTAGCCGTCCGTGTGTCCCTCGAGCGCTCCTTCGGGCAGGATCTTCCGCAGCCGGGATACCAGGCGTTGCAAGGCGTTCGCCGCATCCGCCGGCGGGTGCTCGCCCCAGATCCAGTCGACGAGCGCCGACTTCGGGACCACGCGACCCGTTTCGAGCGCGAGCGCGGTGAGCAGCCCGCGCAACCGGGCGCCCGATACGTCGGCCAAGACGCCGTCGTCCGTGCGAACCTCGAATGGACCAAGTATCCCGACCTTCACACCGGTGATCTTGCCATGCGGGGCCCTCGGGCCTCGAACTCCCGGGATCCCGATGCGCCGCGCGGTGATCGGGTCGATCCGGCCTCGCGCAGAACGCTGCCCGCGCCCGGCCGAATCGGCCTGACGCGGGCAGGGTCCTGTCAGTGGGCCGGAACGGCTTCCGCGGTGTCGGTCGGCTGGCGCCTGACGAGGAACGAGGCGGCCAGGGCCACCAGCGCCAGCGCCGCGCCCCACAGGAAGGCGTCGTGGATGCCCGCGGCCCGTGCGGCGATCGCGTCGGCGCCGTGGGCGCGGCTCGAAGCGATTCCGGCGGTCATGATCGTCACGAACAGCGCGGTGCCGGCCGCCCCGGCCATCTGCTGGAGTGTGTTGACGATGGCGCTGCCGTGCGAGTAGAGCGAGGGCTGCAAGGACCCGAGCGCGGAGGTCATCAGCGGTGTCATCAGACAGGCGAGCCCGACCATGAGCACCACGTGCGCGAGCACCACGAACCGGGTGGCGGTGGATTCGTCCAGCAGGTTCATGAGCCCGAGCGCGAGCGCGACGAGGGCCGCGCCCGGCGTGACCAGCGGCCGGGGGCCGAACCGGTCGTACAGCCGCCCGATGAACGGCGAGCTCAGACCCATCGCGAGGCCCCCGGGAAGCAGGACCAGACCGGTCTGAAGGGTCGTCAGGCCCAGCACGTTCTGCAGGTAGATCGGCAGGAGGATGAGCGAGCCGAACAAGGTGCCCATCGAGATGACCATCATGATGACGCCGACGGTGAAGGTGCGGCTGAGGAAGGCCCGCAGGTCCATCAGCGCCGCGTCGCCGCGCTGGAGGACCAGCTGGCGGCGGACGAACAGGATCAGGGCGAGGCCGCCGATCACCAGCGGTACCGCCGGAGGGATCGGAGCGCCGGCCTCGGCCGCCTCGCCGAGGCTGCTCAGGCCGTAGATGAGGCCGCCGAAGGTCAGAGCGGAGAGGATGATCGAGGCGAAGTCGATCTTGACCCGTTTCGGCTCGGTGATGTTCTTGACCAGGATCGCGCCGACCACGAGGCTGAAGACCGCGATCGGCAGCACCGCCAGGAACATCCAGCGCCAGCTCAGCGACTGCAGGATGAAGCCGGAGAACGTGGGCCCCACCGCGGGCGCGACGGAGATGACGATGGAGATCAGGCCGATGGTCCGCCCGCGCCGGTCAGCCGGGACGAACGTCAGCACGGTCGTCATCAGGAGCGGCAGCATCACCGCGGTGCCGCTCGCCTGGATCACGCGCGCGGTCACCAGGACGGGGAACACCTGGGCGACGGCGGCCAGCAGCGTGCCGGCGGTGAACAGCGACATCGCCGCGATGAAGACGGCCCGTGTGGTGAAGCGCTGGAGGATGAGTCCGGTGGTCGGGATGACGACGGCCATGGTGAGCATGAAACCGGTGGTGAGCCATTGCGCGGTAGCCGCCGTGAGGTCGAACTCCTCCATGAGCGGCGGCAGCGCTACGCTCATCACGGTCTCATTGAGGATCATGACGAACGCGGCCGCGAGCAGCAGCCCGATGACCAGTTTGATCTTGCGTGGTATTCCCGTTCCGGAATCCTCAGAGGACTCTTCGGCGCTGGCCGCCTCCTGGTCGACGCTCATGCGGAACCTTTCTTCGGACGGGATGGGCCCGGGGGACGACATCGCCACCACTCGGGCATCGGGGGAGTAGGCCGCGCCACGACGCGCGCCGCGTTGCAGTCTACTGCCACCTTGTCAGCGGCTGCCAATTATTTGTCCTGGTATGATTTTCGGCATGGAGACGGGTACCGGAGTGCGCGAGGCGTCGCGCAGGGTCGTCCAGTCCCAGATCGCCGAGGCCGCCGAGGCGCTGTTCATCGCCAAGGGCTTCGAGGAGACCACGGTCGACGAGATCGCCGCCGCCGTCGGGATGTCCCAGCGCAGCTTCTTCCGGTATTTCGCCTCGAAGGACGACATCGTCCTCGACCATCTGGTCCGCCTCGGCGACGACCTCGACTCCGCCCTCGAATCGCGACCGGCCGACGAGCCGGAGTGGGACTCGCTGCACCGGGCATTCGACCTGGTCGTCGAGCAGTACGCCGATCGCGCCCAGCGCGAGCACGGCGCCGCGACCCAGCGGATCGTCGACGACAGCCCGCGGCTGCTCGCGGCCTACCTGCAGCGCCTCGACCGCGTCCAGCAGCGCCTGACCGAACGGCTCAACGCGCGCGCCCTCGACCGCGAGCGTCCCTCGGATCCGGTCGTCATGCGCGCCATGGTCGGCGCCGCGTTCGCATGCCTTCACGCGACCCTGTGCCACGTGGCCACCGAGGGCGACCCCGAGCGGTTCGGCCACCACCTCGACAAGGCCATGACGGCCCTGCGCCCCGGCAGCGTCTAGCTCGGGGAGTACTCCACCCGACGCAGCGTCGTGCGGCCGTCCGCCGATCCGAGCGCGAGCACCCGGCCGGTGAACCCGGCGGCGACCTCGGTGGACAGGTATCGGCCGTCGAGGCGGCCGAGTTCGCGCAGGCCCTCCCCGCCGTCGAACGACAGGACCACCTCGTCGGGTCCGATCCTCACCGGTGACACGCCCTCCACGGCCGGCTCGACCGCCTCGATCCGCAGCACGGCCGCTTCGGCGGCGCACGGGGCCGCCGCGAGCCCGTGCTCGATGTCCCCGATGCGGGCGGTCGCCCGGACGATCCCGTCCTCGAAGGTCAGCCCGTACCAGTGGCGGTCGTCGAGCATGAGCAGGAAGCGCCCGGACCCGGCGAAGGCCGCCTCGGCATTCCAGGTCAGGTCGCGGACGCGTGCGCACAGCAGCCCCTCGCCCAGCTCCACGCCGCCGCCCGGCGCCGGCGTCGCGACGGCCTCGGGCTCGCCGCCGGGCACGACCCACCGCAGGTCGAGTCCGGGGGAGGAGAAGTCGTCGGCGAAGGCGGTGTCGGCCGTCGGCACGGTGTAGCGGGCCTCGTCGAAGACCGGCCACCCGTCGACCCAGTCGATGCCGGCCAGGAACGTCTCGCGGCCGATGACATGGAACTTCGGGGTGTATCCCTTCGGGCGCACGGCGAGGTAGACCGCCGCCCACTCACCATCCGGGGTCGCGACCAGATCGGCGTGCCCGGTGCTCTGGACCGGGTGCGCGAGGCTGCGGTGGGAGAAGACCGGGTTGTCGGGGAACGGCTCGAACGGCCCCTGCGGACGGTCGCCGCGAGCGATCGTGACGGTGTGCCCGCGTTCGGTGCCGCCCTCGGCGAGCATCAGGTACCAGCGGTCGCCGATGCGGTACAGGTGCGGCGCCTCGGCAGCGTGGAGGCCGATGCCCTGCCACACCGGGTACGGCTCGCCTTTGAAACGCCCGGTCTCGGTGTCGAGACGGCCCTGCATGATCCCATTGCGCTGTCCGATGCCACGCCACGTCAGGTAGCACTCGCCGTCCTCGTCCCAGGCGAGATCGGGGTCGATGCCGTGCGCCTGCCGGACCTTCACCGGCTCGCTCCACGGCCCGGCCGGATCGGTCGCGGTGACGATGGTCTGGCCCGGCTCGGGGTCGCCGACGTTCGTGGTGACGAACCAGAACCGGCCGTCGTGGAAGCGCAGCGTGGAGCCGTAGATCCCGCCCGAGGGCCGCCCGTCGCCGGGGTGGAACTGGCTGCGCCGATCGAGGATGTTCCCGATCTGGTTCCAGTTGACCAGGTCGCGGCTGTGGAAGATCGGCGCACCGGGGAAGTACTCGAAGCTCGAGTGCGCCATGTAGTAGTCGGATCCGACCCGGCAGATCGTCGGGTCCGGGTAGAACCCCGGCACGATCGGGCGCTCTGCGGAGGACGCTGGCGAAACCTGCAAGGTGGGGGCCTTTCTCGTTCCGGGACGCGGTGCGATCGAAACGCTATCTCGCCTCGGCGTCCGCCGCTACCGCCCATGAACGAGCCGGACGGCGGGCCTCCCGCCGTCCGGCTCGTGCTCTCAGGTTCGCTGTCAGGTGGCGGTGCAGGTCACCTCAGGAGAGGCTCCCGAACCGGACGCCACGAAGCCGAAGGCGTTCAAGGTCTGGCCCGAACTGATGTTGCCGTTCCAGCCCACATCGGACGCGGTCACCCGCGACCCATTCGAGCTGAGATCGGTGTTCCAGGAGCTGCTGACGGCCTGTCCTCCCGGCCATGTCCACGTGACCGTCCAGCCGCTGATCGCACTGCCGCCGGCGGTGATCATGACATTGCCCTGCCACCCCGAACCCCAGTCGTTGACCACGTCGATCTCGGCCGTGCAGGCCGAGCCGGTGGGCGGTGGTGAGGTCTCTTCGGGGGGAGTGGTCTCCTCGGGCGGTGTGGTCTCCTCGGGGGGAGTGGTCTCCTCGGGGGGAGTGGTCTCGCCCGGGTCGGTGTGGGTCAGGTTCGGCGTGGTCCAGTCGCGCCATTGGCTGAGGTTGCCGGACTTGGACGGTGAGATGCGCATGACGCCCGGGCCGTCGCCGTTGTCGAGCAGGAACGCGCGGATGCTCTGCTGGAGCGGCGCGGTCCATTCGGAGCGGGTGGCGCAGTGGGTGCCGTTGGCGGTGTCGGACCAGTACGAGATGTTGTCCTCGGCGCCGAGGGCCTTGTAGATCTCCGCGCCGCCGAGGGCGGCCACACTGCCGGAGGTGGCGCCGAGCCAGTCGACATGGGGGTTCTCCATGATGAACAGCCCGCGCGGCGCGATCATGCCGACGATCTGGTGGGTGTCGACCGGGAGGGCGGCCGGGTTGCCCGTGTAGGTGTTGAACGCGTCCCCGAGCCACGGTTGCTCGCCGTAGGCGCTGGACAGGCCCTGGGCGCCGTTCTCCTGGGCGACCGCGCGGTAGGCGGGGACGCCGCCGGTGCCCGATTCGATGGGCATGGTCAGGTCGATGCGCTGGTCGAAGGCGCCGGCGACGAAGGCGCCTTTGCCGTAGCGCGAGCAGCCGGTGACACCGGTCGAGTTCGTCAGGACCTCGCCGCCCGACTGCTCGATGACGTCGATGATGCGGCTGACGCCCCAGGCTTGGGCCATGAGGATGCCGGTGCCGCTCGATGCGCCGTAGATGTCGTAGAACGCGCCTTGTTTGCTGGAGCGGGAGGTGCCTTCGGCGCCGACCGTGCCGGGGTCGAAGTTGATGACCGCCGCGCCGGCGGAGCGGATGGCGGCGGTGTCGGCCCCGAAACCGCCGTAGACGATGACGGCCGGGTGCGGACCCGAGCCGGAGGGCAGGGAGACCGAGGCCGAGAAGCTGGTGCTCCGGCCCTGGTGGGAGACGTTGACGGTGATGTTCGACGAGGTGACCGTCCCCGTGACGCTGTCGGGCGGGGCGGGCTTGTCGCCGTAAATCGAGCGTTCGGCCAGCTCTTTGATCTCGGCCCGGCGGCACTGCCACTCACCGGTCGAGGTGATGCGGGTGCCGTTCACCGTCGTGAACGGGTCGGGCAGGCGCGAGTTCGACGGCGTCGAGCCGGGTAGGGAGACCTCGCAGTCCGCGCCGTCGAACTCCGAAGACGCCTGGACTTGGGCTAGGGCGAGGTCGGCGGGGGTTTCGGTGGCTTCGGCGGTGAAGCGCGGTGCGATGAGCGCGGCCGCGGTCACCGCGAGCGCGGCCACGGCGACGGCGAGCATGTGGAACTTGGAGCGCAGCGAGCGCGGTGGTGGGGTGTGGTCGATGATGCCCATGGCAGCATTCCTTCATCGTGGAGTGTGCGGGCCGGAGGTACGGCCCGCCTGACCAGGGTCGCAGTCCATCATCGACGGTGAAGGGGGCGGCGCGGCGAAGCCGCCGCGCACACCGCGTCAATACTCGGACCACTCGAGCCGAAACTTCCAATGGAAGTTTCGGTGAAAGTCCACACAGCATATATCGAGTGACATCGATACGCAAGAGTTCGAAGGGGTGCAGCGCTAAGCGGGCGGCGGCGCCGTGGAATCCCGGATCGTCAGCTTCGTCGGGAGCGAGATGTGTCCGGCCGTGCGTGAGCCGAGCTCGGTGTCCTCCGACGTGTATTGCAGGAGCAGGTCGACGGCCGCGGTGCCGGCGTCGGCGGTCGGGACGATGATCGTGGTCAGCCTCGGGCGCGCCAGGCGGGCGAGCACGGTGTCGTCGATGCCGATGACGCTCACGTCGCCGGGCACGTTCACCCCGAGACTGTGGAGGCCCTCCATCAGGCCGATCGCCAGGAGGTCGTTGTAGGCCAGCACGGCAGTGGCGCCGGTGCTGACGATCTGCTCGGCGACCGCGAGCCCGGCGTCCTCGTTCGGGGTGTTGGGCCCGAGGATCGTGACCGCGGCCTCGCCGGCCGCCGTCGCGGTGACCGTGCGGCGGATCTGCGAGTTGGTCCAGGACTGGCGCGGTCCCGCCACGTACGCGATCTTGCGGTGGCCCAGGTCGAGCAGGTGCCGGATGGCCACCCGCGCGCCGTCGACGACGTCCATCGTCACCGAGGGGATGCCGGTGACCTTGCGGTTGACCAGGGCGATCGGGATGGTCTCCGAGAGCCGCTCGATCTTGGCGTTGGCGATGCGCGGTCCGCACAGCACGACGCCGTCGACCTGCTTGGCGAGCGCGTCCACCAACTCCGCCTCGATGGCCGGGTCCTCGGAGGCGTCGGCGATGAACAGGTGGTAATCGCGAGCGCGGGCGGTGTGTTCGGCGGCCTTGATCATCGGCGGGAAGAAGGGGTTGGAGATGTCGGCGACGATGAAGCCGAGGTTGTGGGTGCGGCCGGTGGTGAGCGCCCTGGCCACGCGGCTGGGCCGGTAGCCGAGGCGGCGCGCCGCCTCCAGGACCCGCGTGCGGGTCTCGGGGCGCAGTCGGTGCGGCATCGAGAAGGCGCGGGACACGGTCGACATGTGCACCTGCGCCTCTCGGGCGACGTCTTTGATGGTCACGGCCACTAGAGGAGTTCCCTGTCAGTTCAATTGGATCGAAGATCTTCCATAAAATTACGCAAACGATTGCAAGATGGTCAAGAGCGCAAGCGAGAAATTTGCGACTCACTTTATCCCACCTTTCTCGCGTTTCCATCTATAAGGGCGATCCGCGATTAAAGCATTGATTCGCTTCGATCTTACGCGCAGCAGTGGGTGCAAACGTTTGCGAACTCGCCGGTTCGGGCAGGATTCAGTGTATCCACCGCCGACGAGGCGGCGGCCCGGCCCGTGGGCCGTCGACCGGCCTTCGGTCGTGTCCGCGGCGTCCCCGTCGCATTCCGGATCGGCGGGCAACGTCCGCCACCGCCCCTTCTATTTATGTCTATCGATATGTCGGCTACGCTGTGTTTGCGGCTGTGAGCGGTAACTAGGCCGCTGAAGACTCGAGCAGAAAGGCGGATCATGTCAGACAGACCACGCAAGGCCGTGCGGACCGCGCTGATCGCGGCCGGCTTCGCCGCCGCCATGGCGGCGGCCACCTTCACGGCCGCAGCCCAGCCGTCGGCCGACCCGGCACAGGCCGACGCCCTCCCCTCCAGCTTCGCCTGGGAGTCGACCGGTGCGCTGGTCGCCCCGCAGGACCCGTCCGACCGCGATCTGGTGTCCATCAAGGACCCGTCTGTGGTCGAGGTCGACGGCGAGTACCACGTGTACGCCACCACCGCCGACACCCAGGGCCGCTGGAGCATGACCTACTTCGGAGGCTTCTCCGACTGGTCGCGGGCCGGCTCGGCCCCGCAGTACCACCTGTCCCAGACGGCCATCGGCGACCGATACGCCGCGGCCCCGCAGGTGTTCTACTTCGAGCCGCGCGATGAGTGGTACCTGATCTACCAGACCGGACTGCCGTCCTATTCACTGCTCTCCGACCCCTCGCGGCCCCAGTCGGCCACCGCGCCGAGCGACTTCATGAGCGCCTACCCGCCGATCGTCACCGACAACGCCGGCAGCGGCGGATACGTCGTCGACCACTGGATCACCTGCGACGACGTCAAGTGCTACATGTTCTACAACAACGACAACAACTACTTCTTCCGATCCGAGACCACCGTCGAGGAGTTCCCGAACGGCTTCGGCGACACCGTGGTCGTGATGAGCGACCCCGGGAACAACCGCATCTTCGAGGCGGTCAACGTCTACCGGGTCGGCGACAGCGGCGAGTACCTCATGATGATCGAGGGCATCGGCTCCGACGGCCGCCGCTACTTCAACTCCTGGACCGCCGACAGCCTCGACGCGATCGGGAACGAGTGGACCCCCTTGGCCGCCAGCGAGTCGAACCCGTTCGCGCGGGCCGACAACGTGACTTTCCCGCAAGGCGCGTGGACACAGGACATCAGCCACGGCGAGCTGATCCGCGACGGCTACGACCAGACCCTCACCATCGACCCGTGCGACCTCCAGTTCCTCTACCAGGGCATGGACCCGGGGTCCTCGGGCGATTACTCGCAGCTGCCGTGGAAGCTCGGCCTGCTCACCCAGACCGATTCGGGCTGCGAGGCCGGCGAGGAGCCGACCGAGGAGCCGACTGCGCCCGGTACCGGCGAGGGCGGCTGCACCGCCGAGATCGAGGTCGTCGGCGACTGGGGCTCCGGCTGGCAGGGACGGGTCACCGTCACCGCCGGCAGCGCCGCGATCAGCGGCTGGGAACTCGACTGGAGCTGGCCGGGCTCCCAGCGGATCAGCTCGGCGTGGAACGGCGACTGGTCGCAGTCCGGTTCGACGGTGACGGCCTCGGACGTGGGCTGGAACGGCGCGATCGCCGCCGGCCAGAGCGACCAGTCCTTCGGGTTCATCGCCGGCGGACCGAGTAGCGAGCTCCACCCGTCCTGCTCGGCCACCTGACGGGCGCCAGCGGCGGGGGCACGGCAGGGCGTCCCGGGCGGGCGCCGAGATCGCCCGTGCGGCTCGGCCTAGCCGGGTTCTGGCAGATGACGGGCCACGATCGCGGAGGCGTCCGAGGCCGGCGTCGCGCCGTAGTTCAGGCCGCGGTCGGGACCGAGCCGTGAGCCGCAGAACGCGTCGGCGACCTCGGCGGGGGAGTGGCGGATGAGCAGGCTCGCCTGGAGCGCCAGGCCGAGATCCTCGGTGAGGCGGCGGGCCCGCGCCGGATCGACGCCGCCCGCCAACGTCCGCTTGAGGCCCGCGAAATGCTCGTCGAACCGCGCGTCGGCGCCCGAAGCCGCCCCGACCTCGGCCATGAACGCCTCGCCGGACTCGGGCGAGACCGCCAGCGTCCGGAGCACGTCAAGGCAGATGACGTTGCCGGAACCCTCCCAGATCGACAGCAGGGGCTGCTCGCGATAGCGGCGCGCGAGCGGCGCCTCCTCGATGTAGCCGTTGCCGCCGAGGCATTCGAGGGCTTCGGCGGCGTGCCCGGGGCCGCGCTTGCACACCCAGTACTTGGCGACGGCGGTCGCCAGGCGGCGGAACGGCTCCTCGTCGGGCGAGTCGTAGGCCGCGGCCAGACGCATCATCACGGCGGTGGCGGCCTCGGACTCGACGCACAGCTCGGCGAGGACCTGCGTCATCAGCGGCTGCTCGATCAGGGCCGCACCGAAGGCACTGCGGTGCGCGGCGTGCCAGCTCGCCTCGGCGACCAACTGCCGCATCCCGGCGGCGGTGGCGATGACGCAGTCGAGGCGGGTGTGGTTGACCATCCCGATGATGGTGGCCACGCCGCGGCCCTCCTCGCCGACCAGGTGCGCGACGGCGTCGTGCAGCTCGATCTCGGCCGAGGCGTTGGACCGGTTGCCCAGCTTGTCCTTCAAGCGCTGCAAGCGGATCGCATTGCGAGTGCCGTCGGGCAGGACGCGCGGCAGCAGGAAGCACGACAGGCCTCCGGGCGCCTGCGCGAGCACGAGGAACGCGTCGTTCATCGGCGCCGAGCAGAACCACTTGTGTCCCCGAAGCACGTACGAGCCGTCCCCTGTGGGCGTTGCGGCGGTGGTGTTGGCGCGCACGTCGGAGCCGCCCTGCTTCTCCGTCATCGCCATGCCGACCAGCACGCCCGCCTTCTCGCCGGGTGCTCGCAGCCCCGGGTCGTACCGCTCGGAGGTGATCCTCGGCTCCCAGACGGCGGCGAGTTCGGGATTCGCGCGCAGCGCCGGGACCGAGGCGTACGTCATCGAGATCGGGCAGCAGTGCCCCGGCTCGGTCTGCGCCAGCATCGCGAGGACGACCGCGCGGGCGGCGTGCACGCCCGGACCGGGCTTGGCCCAGGGCATCGCGTGCGCGCCGTGCTCGACGGCCAAGGCCATGAAGCGGTGCCACGACGGGTGGAAGTCGACCTCGTCGACGCGGTGCCCGTAGCGGTCGTGGGTGCGCAGCACCGGCGGGTATCGGTGCGCCTGTTCGGCCCAGTCCGCCGCGTCGGCGCCGCCGAGGACCCGCCCGAGCTCGCCGGCCCGGGCGGCGACCCAGCCGGCGCCGTGGCGCTCGGCGGCCTCCCGCAACGGGGCGTTGTCGGCGAACAGGTCGCGGCCCACCAGCGGCGGAGGCTGATTGGTGACGCTGTGCGTCTCGGCGGCACCGGTCATCGCGGCTCCCGTCCCTCGTCGGATCCCACATGGTAGACCTCGGGCGCCGTTCCGCGCCAGGACGCCCGAGCCGGACTTGTCGGCCGAACAGGGTGTCGGGCGTTCGCGATAGCCTGGCGGCCATGTCAGAACGACCCGACTTCGTCCGCTTCCCCAACGTCACGTTCGTCGAGGGCGAGACCTCCGACTCGGTGATCTACAGTCCGGGCGGGCCGGCCGACAGCCATCTCGCCGAGGTCTTCGACGCCCACGGGCTCGAAGGCAACGGCTACGACTGGCAGGCGGCCGTGCACGCCGCCCTGGTCGAACGCACCTCGGTGCTGGACCGCATCGAGTTCGATCCCGAGGCCGGCATGTTCTGCGCCTATGGCGAGGACCGCGAGGCGCTCGGTGCAGTGGCGACGACGTTGGAATCACTGCTGGCCCGACCGGCGCTGCTGGTCGATGCACTGGCCGTCGCGGCCGAGCGCGAGCTGCTGGACTAGCGGTTCACGAATCCGCGGGGCCCCGGCCCTCGCGCGCCCGCGATTCGAGCATGTCCGCGAGGGCCGACGCGGTGCGGGCCACGGTGCGGTCCTCGTCGTGGACCAGGCCGCGGAGCACTTCCAGTGCAAGCGGTACCGGCAGCTCGGCGAACGCCTGGACCAGTCGCATCCGCACCGCAGGATCGCCGGAATGCGCGGCGAGCGCGTCGACCAGTGCGCGCTTGATCCGGCCGGCGTCCTCGGCGTCCAGTGCCGACGTTCCGAGGACCTCGGCCGCCTCGACGTCGTTCACGCCCTCGACGATCATGCCGACGAGTATCGGCGTCGCCTCGGAGCTCCCGCTCGCACCCAGTGCCAGTGCCGCGTGCCTGCGGACCGTCGCGTCCGGATCCCCGAGCGCGTCCGCGAGCACTGCGCCCGCCTCCTCGCGGGGGATCTCGGCGAGCGCCAGCACCGCGCGCCGTCGGACGTCGACGTGCTCCGAGGCCAGTCCGAGTGCGAGGCTCGCCACCACGTCGTGGTCGGCCCGTGCGAGCGCCCATCGCAAGGCCCCGGCCACGTTCGGGTCGGATTCGCCGAGGATCGCCTCGGCCAGCACTTCGGCGGGCGCGTCCGCCGCCGGTGACAGCACGGCCTGCTGTCGCCGCGCGGCGTTCGGCGAGGCGAGGGAGTGCAGGAGTTCGACGATGCGCAGGACGTCCTCCCAGCCGGAGGGCTCCGACGCGTCGACCGCGCGGAGGCGCCCCAGCAACTCGCGGTCCCGGCTCAGCCGCCGCTCGGTCTCCCCGATGAGGTCGCCGATGAGCTCGGACGGTGCGAATCCGGGGTCTTCGAGGACGCGCCCGATCTGGCGCAGCGACAGGCCCAGGGTGCGCAGGCTCTCCACGTGGAAGATCCGCCGGATGTCCTCGTCGGCGTATTCGCGGTAGCCGCTCATGGTGCGGCCGGTCGGCCGCACCAGCCCGAGGGCGTCGTAGTGCCTGAGCATCCTGGAGCTCACGCCCGAGCGGCGCGCGACCTCACCGATCAACACGCTGATCAAGCCTCCCGTTCCCCGCCGAGCGCGACGATCCGTTTCGCCTCCTCGACGGCGAGCTCGAAACCGGCGTCCGGGTCGAGCAGGAGCCGCTCCGTGGCGATCGCATGCGCGGACACGTTCGGGTCGTCGCTCGCCATCGCCGCCCGGAGCACCGGCTCGACCGCCTCCCCGAGCGCGACGAGGGCACGGCTCAGACTCAGACGCACTTCCCGGTCGCCGCGTCCGAGCTGCGCGGCCAGTTCCTCGGCCAAGACCTTCTCCCGCCCTTCCGGCACGAGGACGACGGCGGCACGCCACGCGCTCCGGGCCACCTCGTCGTCGGGGTCGCGGAGCAGGGACGGCGTGATACCAGGCCAGGCGTCGGCGTCCCCGATCTTGGACAGTGTATGCAACGCCTGACTCCGGGCCTGAGCGTTCTCCGAACGCAGCTGCGCGAGCAGTCTCGGCACAGTGATGTCCGCCGGGAGACGCGTCAGCGCCCAGGTGAGCATGTCTCGCACGAAGAAATCGCGCTCGACGCCGCACCGCGCCACGAGAGTGTCGACCAGCGTTGGGTCGGGCCGGGTGCCGACCGCGAGAGCGGCCTTGAGCCGCGTCGACGAGTCGCCGGCCGCCAAGGCGTCGACGAGCCGCGTGTGCTGTGTGTTCGTGGGTTCCGTGTTCATGGGACCACCTCCGGACCCCAGTGAAGACCTTGTCACTGTGTCAATGTCAAGCGCCTGAGCGATGGCGGCCGGTGCCGCCAGGCGCACCCGCCGCCTCAAGGCGGAATCGGCGACCGGTCGCAGGCGGCTTTGGCGCGCGGTCCGCACTTGGAACACGGCCTCGTTCCGGGGCCTCGACAAGTGGCGTTCGAGCGCGACCATGTCACCGTCGACGACCGCGGGTCCGGCTCACTCGAACACCGCCGCGGCCCTTGAGGCGCTCAGGCGCCCAGGTATTCCTGGGCGTTCGTCAGGTACTCGTCGATCTGGTCTTCCCAGGCGAAGATTTCGGCCTCGCGGTCGATGAGCTGTTCCACGTGCAGGCGCGCCCAGGCCTCATCGGCGTCCTCGCGCAGCCCCGCCGTGTCGGCGCACTCGGCGAAGTCCATCGCCATGTCGAGCTCGAACTGCTTCAGCGCCTCCCGTTCATCGGGCAGGTCCGAGGGCGGCTCGGGCAGATTCTCTGGCTGGGGGTACGACGTCGGCTCGCCCACGTAGACCAGGGAGAAGTAGTCGTAGGTGGGAAGCCAGCCGAATTCGTCGAACTCCCACTGGCCGTAGCCGCGCTCGTCGACGCAGTCGAGGAAGTCGGTCTCCTGGTCGCGGAAATCCGCGGAGAGCTCGGTGTACATGGCGCCGTCGGCGACCCACGTCAGCGGGCTCTCCAGGTTCGGCCGGGCGTACCAGACGTCACCGTCGTCGCCTTCGTGCTCGGCGGGCCCGCCGTATACGACCTCCAATGTGGTCAACTCGCAGCCGCCGAACGGGGGCTTCTCCGGCAGATCGCCCTCCTCGAAGTCCTCGTCGCTCGCCGCGTTCATCGCCTCCTGGTATTCGGCGCCCGCTTGGCCGAGGAATGCGGTCCGCCATTCACGGTGGTACTCCTCGCCCATCGCCATCCACCGGTCGTGCGCCTCAAGGCCATCGTCGTCCCAGCCGGCGTCGGCGGCGGTGTACGCGATGTAGTCCGGGTCCTGTTGGACCGCCTCGACCTGCTCGGGGTCGAGACCATGGAACATCCATTGTCCGAAGCCGAACTTCGCCGCCTGCTCGATGGTGGGGATCCGCTCGTAAGGCGCGTGGAAGCCGTTGAACCGATGAGGGATCGTATTCCCATGGAGCGCGAGGGGATCGTGGACGGTGAAGCCGAAGTCCTCCATGCATGCCGCGGCGACGCGAGCTTCGGTCTGCGTCAGCTCCCAGTGAAGCTCGGAGCCCTGGGCGAGCGTCTGCTCGACGCGTGCGATTTCCTCCGCGGTGACCTCGGTGCCGCCTTCGTCGGAGCAGGCGCCGAGCAGGAGTGCGCCGGCCGCCAAGGCGGCCGGAAGTCTCATTGAGGCAGTCGTCATCACCGGATCCTATGATGCGTCGGATTCGGCTCGAGGCCCCTCCTTTCGGCTCGATCTCCGACTTGTCGTGCGGCAGCGACGGTTGCAGTCATCTGCCGGCCCCGTCCGGCGAGGGCGAGAAACACGACGAATCCGTGGTCGTGGCGTTTGTAGCGGCCAGTCGGGCGGCGGTGGCCGACCAGCCAGGCGATGGTCCGGTCGATGCCGCGGCGGTGGCGACCCAGTCGTTTCGAGGAGTCGACATCGGCACGGATCGACCGTCTGCCGCACTCATCCATGTCAGGCGTATACCAGACGACCGCAGACCGACGACAGCATGACGTTCCAGGTCTTGAGCGCTGTGCTGCTTCGGGTGCGGAGGGTAGGCCGGTCGAGTCCGGCCGGCGCTCGACTCGGTCCGGATCTTGGACGGCGACGTGTTCGCCGGCCACGGTCGTGAGCACGTTGCGGGAGCCCGTGGCGCATGATGGACTTCATGCCTACACGACTCCCGGCCCGCGCCCGCGCTGCGGCGATGATCCGACTCCTGACCGCACTCGTGCTCGCGCTGAGCGCGGTAGCGCTGTTGACCACGATCGATGCAGCGGTGCAGCGCACGCGAGCGGCGATCGACACGGGCTCCAGGATCGACTCGGCCGCTTACCTCGAGTACATCGAAGCCACCGTCGAATTCCGCCACGTCGTGCCGGCGATCGCCTTCCTGCTCGCCGCAGTCGGGTGCGCAGCCCTGGGCGCGGCCGGGCTCACCGGCCGGTTGCGGAGCTCGGCCGCCGGATGGCTGCTGTGGAGCGTCGCGATCCTCGCATGCTGCCTGTTCATCTACCGAGAGGAGACCGAGTTCTGGTTGCAGAGTGCCTCCGAAAGTGAAACGGTGAAGCACTACGCGTCACAAAACGAGGCTCCACTGGCAAGCGCCGCGCAGTTCCTAGCATGCCTCTGCCTCTACGCGGGACTGCCGCTGTCGAATCTGTTGCAGTCATCCAACCGCGCCCAAGGCGCGACGTCGGCACCCGACTCATAGCCGGCGATCTGCCACTTGACGGTCCGCTGTCAGCCATCAAGCCACCTCATCACCGCAGTCCGATCCCAAGAGGGCATGACTTTTCACAGGCTAGCCATCGAATCGAAGCGCTGATTGAGTTGAAGGACATCATCCTCAATGAGCAGTGCTGATCGTGACCGTGGAGTGGGGGTGCCAGAGCCTTTGTCCGTGCCCTGGGCAAGGCGCCTGTCCTCCCGTCCGGTAGACGCCGGGTTCGCGGTATCCGACCGCGCGGGCGGTGGCACCGACGGGCCGCCACCCGTTCACCGGGTGGCGGCCCATCACCGTCCAGTGGGCGGGCCCGCGTTCGAGCGCCCGCTCAGGAAGTCGCTAGTTTCGGCTCGGGGCCCATCCTTGCGGCTCGATCCTCGACTCGTCGTGCGGCCGTGAGCTGTTGAAGACGACCTTCCATCCGTCCCTGACGCGGATCTTGTCGATGTAGACGCCCCGGCCCTGATAGGACGGGTCGGACCGGTACGACCACCGCACGCAGGACGTGCCGCTGGGCAGTTCGCCCTTCGCGTCGATCCACTGCCTGCCCGAGAAGCCCGAGAAGGTCCCGTCGCTCTGCCACCGGTGCTCGTCGGAGCACAGCTCGAGGCCGACGCTCGACCACGTCTCGCCGTCGGCGCTGGCCTCCAGCGTCGCGACGTCGCTCGACTCGGTGTCGTACCAGAGAGCGAACTCGATCGAGCCGCGGCTGATCGCCGATCGCAGCGGCGCGGTCAGCGTCGCCGTCGTCCCGTCTGCCTGGCCCGCGTACCAGGCCTCACGGCCGGTGCGCGGCTCGACCGGGACCGAATGGCCGAGCGGGCGGCTGGCGGCGCGCCGGTACGAGCTGACCGTGCCCCAGTTCCGGGTCGGGTGGACGCGGTTGGTCATGAGCACCAGCAGGGTCCCGGCGAGCGGATCGAGCACGATGCACGTCCCGGTGTAGCCGGTGTGGCCGACCGAGACCGGCGAGGACATCGACTCCATGTACCAGCGCTGGTCCAGCTGCCAACCCAGGCCGCGCGCCGCTCCCGAACCGAGGCCCGGGTTCATGTTGTCGAACACCAGTCGCGTCGTCTCCTCACTGAGGATGGTCGCGCCGCCGTTGAGGATCATCTGTCCGAACACGGCCAGGTCCCATGCGGTGGAGAAGACCCCGGCGTGGCCGGCGACGCCGTTGAACGACCAGGCGTTCTCGTCGTGGACCGAGCCGCGGATCATCCCGCGCCCCGTCCACGGCTGGTATTCGGTGGCCGCGACGCGGTGCAGGACGTCCGGCGAGGGGTTGTAGCCGGTGTCGACCATGCCGAGCGGCCCGGTGATGAACTCGGCCACCAGGTCGTCGAGCCCGCTGCCGGTCACGCGCTCGATCGCCTTCGCCAGCACGATGAGGTTGAGGTCGGAGTACTCGTAGCCGCTGCCCGGCTCGCGCCGCAGCGGGTAGGCGTAGATCTTCTCCATTCGCGCCTGGTCGTCGGGCAGGTCGTACAGGTTCGTGAACGCGATCATCCCGGAGGTGTGGGACAGCAGGTCGCTCACGGTGATCGGCGTCTTCGCCGGGTCGGCGGAGTCGAACTGGGGCAGGTACTCGATCACCGGGGAGGCCAGGTCGATCCGGCCCTCGTCGATCAGGCGCCCCGCCACGGTGGCGGTGAACAGTTTCGAGATCGACGCCAGGTCGAAGATCGTGTCGGTCCTCATCGGCTCCCACTGCTCGGCGGGCAGCTCGACCGCCGCGCCGGCCTCCTCGTCCCAGCTCGCGTACCGCAGCTGGTGGCCGGCGGCGGCGTGCTCCACGACGACGCCGTCGCGGGCGGCGAGGACCGCGAAGCCCGGGAACGACGGCGTCGGGCCCTCCATGAAGGCCGACACCTCCGGGACGATCCGCTCGACCTGCTCGGCGATCAGATCGGCCTCGCGCGCCGTGCCGTTCCGCAACTCGTGCGGCCGATCGGGGAAGGGCACGTCGCCGGGTCCGATCGTGGGCGGTCCGGTGATCTCGTGCAAGGCTTCGGTCTCCTCGGCGGCGACCCGCGCGCCGGCGAGCGCGGCGAACGCCGCGCCCGCCGTGCCGCTGATCATCATTCGGCGGTTCATTCCAGTTCCCATCATCGGCCCCTGCGCCGGTAGATCAGGTGGGAATCGCGGAGCTCCGCGAACGCGGCGAGGTCGTCGGCCCACAGCCCGGTGACCTCGTCGATGCCGGCGCCCTCCTCGATGGCCAGGCGGATCTCCTGGTTGCCGGTGAGCTTGTCGAGCCAATACGAGCCGCCCCCGTCCTGGCTGCGCCATCCGTACTGGCCGAAGACGCGGCGCTGCTCGATGATCATCGCCAGCGCCGTCCTGATGGGGTCGAACTCCTCCCGGTCGGTCACCTGGATCTCGACGCCGCCGCAGGCCACGTTGGCCCATTTGGAGAACGTCGGCTTGAAGTAGGCCTCGCGGAACCGCACGCCCGGCAGGTCGGCCTCGCGGAGGGCCTCCTGCCAGCCGTGGTCGATCTCGGGGGCGCCGAGCAGTTGGAACGGCTGCGTGGTGCCGCGGCCCTCGGACAGCGCCGTGGCCTCGAACAGGCACGTCCCCGGGTAGACCGCGGCGGTCGCCGGGGTCGGCATGTTCGGGGACGGGGCCACCCAAGGCAGGTCGGTGTCCTCGAAGTACATGCCGCCGTGCCAGTGCTTCATCTCGATGACGGTCAGGTCGACCGGGGTGCCTACCGCGGCGGTCACGAACTCGGCGTTGAACAGCCGCGCGAGCTCGCCGATCGTCATGCCGTGCCGTTGGGCGATCGGCTTGAGTCCGACGAACGTCGAGTGCTCGGGGTGCAGCACCGGTCCCGAGGCGGCGGCCCCGGAGACCGGGTTGGGTCGGTCGAGGACGACGAAGCGCAGGCCGAGTTCCGCGGCGGCCTCCATCGCCAGGTACATCGTCCAGATGTAGGTGTAGAACCGCGAGCCGACGTCCTGGATGTCGAAGACGATCGTCTCCACGCCGGCCTCGGCGAGGAGTTCGGCCATGCGGTCTTTGTTGTTGTAGGCGTTGTAGACGGGCAGGCCGGTCTTGGGGTCGAGGAAGTAGTCCTCGCCTTCCCCGGCCTGGGAGGTGCCGCGGAAGCCGTGCTCGGGCCCGAACACGGCCACGATGTCGACGTTGCCGCTCTCGTGCATGAGGTCGACCTCGTGGGTGAGGTCGGGCAGGATGCCGGTCGGGTTGGAGATGACCCCGACGGCCTGTCCTTCGAGGGCGGCGAAGTCGTTCTCGGCGAGGACCTCGATGCCGGTCTTGACGCGCCGCCCGCCGCGGGCGTGCGCTTCGGTGGCGGCGAGTGCCGGCATGGCCGCCCCGCCGATGACGGCGGCGGTGCCGCCGAAGAGTGTGCGTCGGTTGATCGTGCCGCTCATCAGTAACCCAATCCGTGTCCGAAGCCGTACAGCACCGTGTCGGGGTCGTCCGCGGTCGGGATGTCGACCGGGAGCTTCCCTTGTGGAGCGGTCTCGCCGAGGACGACCTTGACCGCCGATTCGAGTGCGATGGCGCCGTAGGAGTACGTCGCCAGGTAGGCGTCGGCGTCATCGGTGAAGTAGGCGATGTCGTACGGGTTGCGCACGCCGATCGCGACGACCGGGACGCCGGTCTCGTGCAGGGCCGCGACGAGCGCGGCCTGGCCCGGGCCGGCCCCGGCGCCGTTGGTGGTGACCACGACGAGGTCCTTGCCTTCGGCCGCCGTGACGGCGGCGTCGATGTCGGCCTGCCGCGGATTCGCCCCGGTGACGAGGTTCTCGGCGTTCCATCCGCGTTCGGTGAACTCGCCGGCGAGCGTGGCGGTGGTGCTCACGCCCCAGCCGGTGACCAGGGCGTCGCCGGTTCCGGTGACCGGGAGTGCGCCGTCGTTGGTGACGAGCGTCGTGCTCTGGTCGCTGATGGCCTGGGCGGCATCGAGGTGCTCGCTCGTGCCGACGACCTCGTCGATCGCGTCCTCGTCGACGAACGCGTCGTCGAACAGGCCGAGTTCGTATTTGAGGTCGAGAACGCGCGTGACCGACTCGTTCAGGCGCTTCTTGGAGATCTCGCCCGATGCGACGGCGTCGAGGACCGCGTTGTAGGCCAGGTCGATGTCGGGCGGCATGAGCAGCATGTCGGCGCCGGCGAGCAGGGCGAGGACGGGGACGCGGTCGTCGCCGTAGATGGTGCGGACGCCCTCCATCGACAGCGAGTCGGTGACGACCACGCCGTCGAAGCCGAGCTCGTCGCGCAGCAGCCCGGTGAGGATCGGCTCGGACAGGGTCGCCGGGGTCAGGCTCGGGTCGAGGGCGGGGAACTGGAGGTGCGCGGTCATGACGGTGTCGACGTCTTCGGCGATGGCGGCCTCGAACGGCGGCGCGTCCAGTTCGGCCCACTCCTCGTAGGTGTGGTCGATCTGGGGGAGGGAGGTGTGGCTGTCGTCGGAGGTGTCGCCGTGGCCGGGGAAGTGCTTGATGGTGGAGGCCAGGTCGCCGGACTGGTAGCCGGCGACCTGCGCGGCGACCATGTCGGCGGCGTGCTGCGGGTCGGAGGAGAAGGAGCGCACCCCGATGACGGGGTTGTCGGGGTCGACGTTGACGTCCGCGACGGGCGCGAAGTTCTGGTTGACGCCCATCGCGAGCAGTTCCTCGCCGCTGATCCGGGCGGCCTCGTAGGCCGCCTCGGCGTCGTGGGTCGCGCCGAGTGCCATCGCGCCGGGCAACTGGGTGGCGGGCGGGCCGATGCGGGTGACGATGCCGTGCTCCTGGTCGGTGGAGATGAGCAGCGGGGTGCCGGTGTCCTCGAGCGCGGTCTCCTGGAGGCCGTTGGAGAGCCCGGCGATCTGGCGGGGGTCGTTCACGTTGTTCGACCAGGCGAAGTAGATGACGCCGCCGAGGTGGTACTGCTCGAGCAGCTCGTCGGCGTTGTCGACGCCGTGCGCGGAGCGGTTGGCGGCGACGTCGTCGGGGTCGGTGGTGTCGGCGGTTTCACCGTAGGCGTAGGTGACGAAGAGCTGGCCGACCTTCTCTTCGAGGCTCATGTCCTTGAGATGGCGTTTGACGAACCAGCGCTGGACGATCTCGTCCCAGTGGCCGTTGTGGGTCGCGCTGGTGTCGTTCGGGGCCTCGGGTTGGGCGGCGACGGGGGTTGCCGCCGCCGTGATCAGGGTGGCGCTGAGTGCGGCTGCCAGGCCGATCGCCCAGGGCCGCTTCGATTTCGACTTGAGGTTCACCTTCATTGTGCAGACTCCCGCCTGAACAGGGGTTGAGACCGCGACCGACGGGTCCCGGCCGCGACGTCCTTCTGTGGAGTGTGGACCCGCGGAAAGATGGGTTCCTCGGGCGGATACGTCTCCACCGGATCATCCTGGCAGAACTCTTCATAAGAAAGCAATATTCTGAAGAGAACTTTCATGACGGCTTCGGGGGATCTCAGTGACCGGCTGTACGCCGGGCGCGGACGGTGTCAGGATTGGGCGGTAGGACCAATCCCGCAAAAGGGGGCATTCATGGCAGACGACAAGAAGATCATAGCCGTGGTCGGCGCCACCGGCTCGCAAGGCGGCGGGCTCGTCAGGGCCATCCTCGCCGAGCCGGACGGCGAGTTCGCGGTCCGCGCGCTCACCCGCCACCCCGATTCGGAGGAGGCCGGACGCCTCGCCGAGCTCGGCGTCGAAGTCGTCCAGGCCGATCTCGACGACGAGCCGACCGTCGCCAAGGCGTTCGACGGAGCCTACGGCGCCTTCATGGTCACGAACTTCTGGGAGCACGGCGACCCCGAACGCGAGCGCGCCCAAGTCGGCTCGCTCGCGCGGGCGGCGAAGAGCGCCGGCGTGCGGCACGCGGTCTGGTCCACCCTCGAGGACACGCGCGACCGCGTCCCGCTCGACGACGACCGCATGCCGACCCTCCGCGGCGTGTACAAGGTCCCGCACTTCGACGCCAAAGGCGAGGCGAACTCCCTGTTCACCGACGAGGGCGTCCCCACCACGTTCCTCAACACCACGTTCTTCTGGGAGAACTTCCTCGGGCCCTTCCGCCCGCAGCGTCGAGACGGGCGGCTGACCGTCTCCTTCCCCATGGGCCGGAGCCGGCTCGCGGGCATCGCCGTCGACGACGTCGGCAAGACCGCCCTCGGCATCCTCAAGGAAGGGGAGCGGTACATCGACGAGACCGTCAGCATCGCCGGCGAGCACCTGACCGGCGACCAGATCGCCGCCGCCTTCGCCAAACTCATCGGCGAGCGCGTGGAGTACGTGCCGATGTCCTTCGACGACATGCGCTCGGCGGGCTTCCCCGGCGCCGACGACATGGCCAACATGTTCCAGTACTACGCCGAGTTCGACGCCGAGTTCACCGGTGACAGGGACCTCCACCAGGTCCGGCGGCTCAATCCCGAGCTCCAGACCTTCGAGGAGTGGCTGGCCTCCCACCGCGAGGATTTCACCGGGCTGTGAGCCGCCGCGAGGGTGCCGGCCGCGGCCGGCACCCTCGCTCATGTTTCACCGACCGCCGCACAAGCCACTCCACGAACGCGACAACGAAAGAGAAAGGCGGGATCATGCGCATCGCCATCACCGGCCACCGGGACCTCACCGGGGCCACCGCGATCGACATCGACAACGCGCTCAGGCAGTGGCTGGCCGACCTGGAGGAAGCCGACTCGCTGGTGGGGCTCACCTGCCTCGCCGACGGCGCCGACCGGCTCTTCGCCAACGCGGTCCTCGACTTCGGCGGCACCCTGGAGGTCATCGTCCCGACCGAGCAATACCGCGAGACGCTGCGCCAGGAGAGCCTGGACGAGTACGATCGGCTGCTCGACAAGGCCGCCAAGGTGACCGAATTCAACCACCCCGAGCCTGACGGCGACGCCTTCATGGCCGCGTCGCTGGCCATGCTCGACACCGCCGACCGGCTCCTCGCCGTCTGGGACGGACTGCCGCCCCGAGGCCCCGGAGGAACGGCCGAGGTGGTCGACGCCGCACGCGAGCGCGAAGTGCCGGTCACCGTCATGTGGCCCGACGGCGCCAGCCGCGGGTGAGGCCCTCTCCGGCGGCCTCACCCGCCCTCACCGCACCCGGGCTACGCCCGCGGCAGCGGCGTCTGCTGGTAGAGCGCGAGCCGCCAACCGTCGCCGCGCACATACACCGACGACATCAGCGCCGCGAACTCCGGTTCGCCGTCGCGCCAGGCCCGGCCCGTATAGCTCAGCGCCGCCGCGCCGTCCCCGAGCGCGATCAGGCGCTCCTCGGCGATCGCGTAGTCCTTCCACGGTGGCGCGTCGTTCAGCGAGGCCGTGACCGCGGGCCGGTCCATGACGAATCCGTGCGCCAGGACCATCACGCCGTCGTCGGTCATGATCGACCCGTAGAAGTCCGCACCGGTGCCGTCGCACAGCGACCGCCACCCCGCGTGCTCGAGTTCAAGCAGTTCCTCAACGGTTTCCATGCCCCCACCATACGACCGGCCGCGGCCGCGCAGGGTTAGTCGGCGCGCCCGTGGGGAATCCCACCACATGCGAGTGCTCACCCAGAACCTGTTGGGACGGCTCCGGGAATGGCCCCACCGCCGACCGGTCCTCGACGCCGGACTGCGACAGCTCGCCCCCGACATCGTGATGCTCCAAGAAGCCATCGTGACCGTAGACGACGACCAGGCCGCCGAACTCCTCGGACCGGACTTCCACCTCGCCCACCAAACGGATCGGGCGGCCGACGGCTCGGGCATCTCGATCGCCTCGACGTGGCCCCTCGGCGAAGTGCGCGAACTCGACCTCCGGCTCGGCGACGGGTCCGAGGACTTCCCGGCCGGGGCGCTGGCCGTCGACGTGCACTGGCCGGTGAGTGAGACGCCGCTGCTGGCGGTCGACCACAAACCCTTCTATCAGCCCGGCGCCGAGGACGAGCGCCGATCGCAGGCCGAGGCGACCGCGTCGCTGGTGGACCGGATCGTCGCCGACACCGGTCAAACGGTCCTGCTCGGTGGCGACTTCGACGCCGAATCCGAGGCCCCGAGCGTCCGGTACTGGGAGGCCGCCTACCGCGACGCCTGGCGCGAGTGCAACGGCGCCGACCCCGGGCCGACGTTCGCGCCCTCGCTCAACGCGCTCGTGGAAGGCCACTGGAAGCCCGGCGGAGACCGCCGGATCGACTACCTGTTCACCCGGACCGGCGACGCCGGGCCCGACCTCGCGGCGCAGCGTTGCGAACGCGCCTTCACGACGCCGGTGCGAGGCGTCTGGGCCAGCGACCACTTCGGAGTGTGGGCCGAATTCGCGGTGCGGGACCGCTGAACCCGCGCCCGCGGTTCTCGCCGAGCGCCTGACCGCGACCGTCACCGATTGTAAGATCCTCCACTACGGTCGGTATCGGCGGCCGGGCCGTGCCGCTCCAGACGCGCGGCTCCGGCCCGAGACGGATGAGCGGGGGTGGACGGCGATCATGGGGCCGCAGACGAGGAAGCGGGCGATGCTCGTCATCGCCGCACTCGCCGCCGCCCTGCTCGGCGCCTCCTGCGCCGACCTGGCCGCCTCCTCCGGCACCCGAGTCGACCACGTCGTCTCCGGCGTTCACGACGAGGTGCGGACCGTCCAGCTCATCGCCGAGGCCGGCCTCCAAGACCCGCCCGCCCCGGCCGTCACGCTGACCGCCGTGCTCGACGACACCGCGTCGGCGCTCGGCGAGCTGCGCGAGGACGCCGAGGGCCTCCCCGGCCCGAACGACGAGCTCTTGGCCCTGATCGACGACTCGACCGCCCTGGTGGACCAGACGCGGTCCGCGGTGCAGTCCGGCGACCGGACCGGCCTGCGCCGATCGCAGGAGCGGGCCGCCGAGACCGCCGCGGCCGTGGCGGAGTGGAGCACCCTGCTGTGAAGAAGTACCTCGCCGTCACCCTCGGCATCCTCACGGCCGTCGGCGGATTCGTCGACATCGGCGACATCGTCGCCAACGCGACCGTCGGCGCCCGCTACGGCCTCGGGCTCGCCTGGGTCGTGGTCCTCGGCGTGATCGGCATCTGCGCCTTCGCCGAGATGTCGGGCCGGATCGTGGCCGTCTCCGGCCGACCCGTCTACGACCTCGTCCGCGAGCGGCTGGGTCCGCGCGCCGCCCTGATCAACCTCCTGGCCTCGTTCGCGGTCAGCCTCCTGACCATGGCCGCGCAGATCGGCGGCATCGCCGTCGTCATCGAACTGGCCAGCGGCATCCCGCACGTGGTCTGGGTGGCGCCGGTCGTGATCGCCCTGTGGCTCGTGATCTGGCGCGTGAAGTTCCACAAGATCGAGCAGGCGCTCGGCCTCGCCGGGCTCGCGGTCGCCGTCTTCGCCGTCTCGATCTGGTGGCTCGACCCGAACTGGTCCGCGCTGGCCGGCCAGGCGATGAGCGTCTCCCCGCCCGCCGACGAGCCGGTGCCCACCTACTTCTACTACGCGATCACGCTGTTCGCGGCGGCGATGACGCCGTACGCGGTGTTCTTCTTCTCTTCGGGAGGCGTCGAGGAGCGCTGGGGACTGGGGGACCTCAGCGTGCAGAGGGCCAACGCGCTCATCGGCTTCCCGCTCGGCGGCATGCTCTCCCTCGGCATCGCCGGCTCGGCGGCGGTCGTCATGCTCCCGCTCGGCATGGGCGTGAGCAGCCTCGGGCAGGTCGTCCTGCCGGTCGGCATCGCCTTCGGCATGGCGGGGACGATCGTGTTGTTGTTCGGGCTCTTCGCGGTCTTGACCGGGGCCGCCTTCGAGACCGGCATGTCGTGCGGGTACATGCTGGCCCAGTACTTCGGTTGGCCGTGGGGCAAGCGGCTCCCGCCGAAGCGGGCCGCGAGGTTCCACGTCGTGGTGGCCCTGTCGATGCTGGGCGCGCTGGTCATCATCCAGACCGGTGTGGACCCGGTGATGGTCACCGAGGTGGCGCTGGTCGGCTCGGCCGTGGCGCTGCCGCTGACCTACCTGCCGGTCCTCATCGTCGCCAACGACCGGGAGTACCTGGGCGAGCACGTCAACGGCCGGCTCGGCAACGCGGTGGGACTGGCGACGATGGTGGTGGTGCTGGTCGCCGCGCTCGCGGCGATCCCGCTGATGATCACGACGGGGATGGGCGCATGAACGGCATCGAATGGCACGGGCGCGATCGGATCGACCTGGGCACGCAGCTGCTCGACCGGCAGATCACGGCCCCCGAGGCGGTCCCCGTCGGCAAGGTCGACGACATCGAGCTGACCCGGCGAGACGACGGCACGGTCGAGGTGACGGCGCTGTGGGTGGGCACCTCGGCGCTGACCGCTCGCCTGCCCCGGTGGGAGGCGACGGTGCTGCGCTGGGCGATGCGCCTGACCGGGGGACCCTTCCCGGCGCGCCGGATCGGGCTCGAGGACGTCGTGGACGTGGAGTCCGATGTGGAAGTGACCGAGCGGGCCGCCGAGCGGGCCATGAGCCGCTCCGAGCGGAAGTTCAGGAAGTTCGTCGCGCGCATCCCGGGGGCCGGTCATGCTGGCGAGTGACCTGCTCGAGGCCCCGGTGGCGGGCACTGACGGGCGCCGGGAAGGGATCGTGATCGACATCCGCGCCCGGACGAGGCCCGGTGCCCCCGCGCTCGTCGTCGAAGGCCTCGTCTTGAGCCGCAGGCACATCCGCCTGTTCGGGTACGACCGCGGCGACGAGGTCGGGCCGGGACTGTTCACTCGTCTTGCGCGGTTCCTTCACCGCGACACGAGGTACGTGCCGCTGTCCGACGTGGACATCGACACGCCCGGTGCGGTCCGTCTCCGCGTGCCGTGGGACGAGTTGGATCCGCTCTCCACGCATTGAGCCGTCCGCGCCGAGGTTTGGCACTTCGGTGCGGCGGGAATTACCTCCCGAGACGCCCGGATCCCTCCGGGCGCGTTTCGGGCAGGTGATCACGTCACCGAACGAGGAGGCCCGCTATGGGACGGCTGATCAAGAGCGTCGCGGTTTCTGTGGCGATCGCGGTGGGACAGCGCTTGTGGCACTCGTACCGGCGCAAGCGCGCCGCGAAGTCCCAGCGCAAGGCCTACTGACCACGCTTCAGCCGCCGCGGGAAGCGGCCGCCGACCGGGGGCCGGCGGCCGCTTCCGCGGCATTTCGCTTCACCGATTGAGGTCGGTGTACTGGCAGATGGCCGCTTCCAGCCTCGCGAGCGTCGGCCCCGACAGCAGGCACACCGCATCGCCGAGCTGCCCGATCCGGATGGCCGTCAGCTCTGCCACGAGGATGTGGCCGCCGATCGCGTCGGTGTCGCCGCACGGGACCGCGAACGGCTTCGATTGACGCGAGAGCGGCATCACGTGCACCTGACCGGTGTACGGCCGTTCGTTGTGCGCGTCGATCGAGACGACGACGACGCGCCTACCGGACCCGTCCATGACGGCGTCATGGACCGCTCCACGTTGCGGCATGCTCATTCGCGGACTTCCCAATCGTGAGGGAGCAGTGGCACCGGCAAGCCTCCGGTGTGATCGGCTCGTGCGAATGCACGTGCATTTGCACGAACGATCCCTTGATTCTAAATGGGACCGCACTACTTGTGCCGTCCGCGATCCTCGTCTGTCGCGTATCCGACATAACGGCGCCTTTCCGGGCGGATCCGGTGCCGTCCGCGCCCATCGCGACCACTCGGTGGACCCGTCACCGGCCGAAGATCTGGGATGATCGGACTATGCGGCCCTTCCTTCGCGGGTGCTCCGCCGGGACCCTTGGAAGGGCGCACGAGACCTCCATCCCAGCCGCCCGCCTCGGCGGGCCGGCGGGGAACGGAAGGGATCGACCGCGCGGGCGCGCCGCACCATCGCGCCCGCGCGGTCGTCCTTCGCCCGTCCTTCGCATGGCCGCTCCGCCACCGGCGCAGGAAGCTCCGAACCGTTACGCTGACGGCGGACCGTCTATCCAAGGAGACCGTCGATGCGCGGCGAGCACCACTATGAAGTCACCCTCAAATGGACCGGCAACGCCGGTTCGGGGACGCGGACGTACCGCGACTACGGGCGCGACCACGAGGTCGTGGCCCAGGGCAAGCCCACGATCCTCGGCAGCGCCGACCCCGCCTTCCGCGGCCAGGACGACCGGTGGCACCCCGAAGAACTGCTCGTGGCGTCCCTGTCCGAATGCCACATGCTCACCTACCTGGCGCTGTGCGCGAGGAGCCGCATCGTCGTGACCGAGTACGAGGACCTGGCGACCGGCCGCATGGAGCAGACGCGCGGCAACAGCGGTCGCTTCGTCGAGGTCGTGCTCAACCCCAAGGTCACCATCACCGACGACGCCAAGCTCGAGGACGCGACCGACCTCCATCACGAGGCCAACGAGGCCTGCTTCATCGCCAACTCGGTGAACTTCCCCGTGCGCCACAACCCGGTCATCGAGATCGCCTGAGCCCGCCGATGGAGCCCTTGCGTCGAGGCGGCCTCGATGTCGCCGAAGGCGGCAGCGGTCTCGCGGCCGTCGACGGTCGCCTTGCCGGAGTCGGCGACCGCCGGCGTCGAGGGCCGCTCACGCTTCGAGCGGGCGCATGCGCAGTTCGCCGGGTTCGACCGAAACGACCTTGTACGCCAGGTCGAGGCCGCCGCGCGAGCCGGACGTGTAGATCTCGTCCTGCTGCGGGCACCGCCACTGGCCGTCGAGGACGATCGGGGCGTCGGTGGCGCTGAACTCGTAGCGGACCACCGAGCCGTCGGGGCGGAACTCGATGCTGTCCCGGCCGCGACCGAGCGCGACGGGGTCCTCGAAGGGCCGAAAGACGCGGACGCCGGCCTCGTCCTCTTCCTCGATGTGCACCCAGCGTCGGAACAGGGCTTGCGGTGGCTCGCTCATGATCACCTCGCGGACACTCGTCGATGGCGGGGCGAAACGCCCCGAATCCGTGTGTTCCTCGAATACTAGGGGGCCGTGGGCGCGAGGTCTCCCGGTTCGGCGGCATTGCCGGCGCTCGTGGCGAAGCTCCTGCGGGGCCCGGCAAGGCAGGCGTCCATGCGCTCGGCCTGGCCGATGGTGAACATGACGGTGGCGGCGTCGTCGCTGTAGTCCATGAAGTTGACGAACAGGTCGCCGTGCGGGGCGTTGTCGCAGCTGATCGTCGGGAACTCGGGGACACCGCGGTTGGGCCCGCCCTGGTTCGGCGTGTCGCCGACGAAATCCGAGCCCGAGCAGCCCTCGCCGTCGTCGCCCCAGATGTGCCGCAGGTTGAGCCAGTGCCCGATCTCGTGGACGGTGGTGCGGCCGCCGTTGAACGGGGCGGTGGCGGTGCCGGTGGTGCCGAAGCCCTGGTGGGTGACGACGACGCCGTCGGTCTCGGGCGGGCCGCCGGGGAACTGGGCGTAGCCGAGCAGGCCGCCGCCGAGGCGGCACACCCAGACGTTGAGGTAGCGGTCGGCGGGCCAGGCGTCGGCGCCGCCGGTGGAGGCGCGCTTGACGGTGTCGTCGGCGTCGAAGGCGGCCACGTCGGTCCGGGTGCGGGTGATACCGGCGCTCGGCGCGCCGTCGGGGTCGGTCCCTGCCAGCGCGAACTCGACGCGGGCGTCGGCGGCGAGCGCCTGGAACGGCTCGGGGACCCGCTCGAGGTCGGTGTTGCGCATCCGGAAGTCGGCGTTGAGGACCTTGATCTGGCTGTGCACCTGCTCGTCCGAGATGTCGGCCGATTCCTCGCCGTACACCACGTGGACGACGACGGGGACGGTGACGACCTGCTGGCGGCGGCCCCGGCGCCAGGCGAAGGCCTGGTTCTCGATGTCGGTGCGGGCATCGACGTAGCCGGGCAGCGTGTCGAGCAGGCGCCGGTGCACGGGCATCGTGGCGCACCAGCGCGTGGCTTCCAGCTGTTCCTCGGTCATGGTCGCTCTCCCATGGGCCGCCCGGGCGGGCGGCCACGCTCGCCGCGTGCATCACGAATGCGCAAGACTACGCCGCAAGCACGCTCACGCGGGGATTCGCGAGCGTGTCGGCGGGTTCGGCCGAAGCCGGTCACGAAGCGCCGCTGCCAGGCGGTCTCGACGGCGCGGGCGTGGTAATGCTCGCGCACGTACGCGACCGCCTCGGCGGGAGGCACGCCGTCGAGCACTGCGATGCAGGCGAGCGCGGTGCCGGTGCGCCCGCCGCCGCAGGCGACTTCGACGCGTTCGCCCTCGGATCGTCGCCACGCTTCGGTGAGGGCGCCTCGGGAGCGGCAGCCAGAAGTCGGGCCAGTGGAGCCGGCGGGACTCCCGTGAGACGGACGGTGGCGCCTTCCCGAGCAGGTAGAGGCCGAACGTCGGGGTCTGCCCTGTTGGGAGCGGCAGGCGGATGCGCGCGGGGTCCGGCCGGAAGGCAGCGCCATGAGGCCGGGTGTCTCGGCGTCCCAAGGCCCGGTCATGCGTGGGCGCAGAACTCGTTGCCCTCGGGGTCGGCCATGAGGATCCACTTGGCGCCGTCCTCGTCGTAGGCGCCGAGGCGTGTCGCGCCGAGCCCTTCGAGGCGGTCGGCCTCGGCCTCGTACCGGTCCTCGCCGTAGTGCAGGTCGAGGTGGACGCGGTTCTTGACCTCCTTGGGCTCGGGGACGGCCTGGAACAGGATCCGGCCGCCCAGTCCGACGCCGTTGTGGTGGACCGGGGCGTCGGGATCCCGGACCGCGGCGGCGCTCTTCCACGCCTTGTGACCGTCTACCTCGGTCACGAGCTCGTCTCCGACGACGCCTTGCTGGAGGAGCGTCTCGATGAGCGGGGAGTGGTCCTCGACGACGTAGTCCATGGCCTCGGCCCAGAACTTCGCGAGCCGGTGCGGGTCCGCGCAGTCGATGCAGATCTTGAATTTCACAGCCATGTCGCGATCTTAGGGCCGCCCTGTGACATGGTGCGGACGTGCGCGAGGATCGACCGAGGCTAGGCTCGGATTCGAGGAGGCCTCGTGAAGATCGTTATGCCGGGCGGTACCGGGCAGGTCGGCGCGGTCCTGCGGCGCGCCCTGACCGGCGCGGGCCACGAGGTCGTCGTCTTGACCAGGCGCCCCACGAAGGACTACGAGGTGCGCTGGGACGGCGAGGCCCTCGGGCCCTGGACCGGGGAGATCGACGGCTGCGATGTCGTCGTCAACCTCGCCGGGCGGTCGGTCAGCTGCCGGTACGACCTCGTGAACCTGCGAGCCATGCTCGCCTCCCGGGTCCGCTCGGCGCGACTCGTCGGCGAGGCGATCGCCGCCGCGTCGAAGCCGCCGAGCGTGTGGCTCCAGATGAGCACCGCCACCGTCTACGCGCACCGCTTCGACGCCGCCAACGACGAGGCGAGCGGTGTCATCGGCGGCGACGAGCCGGACGTCCCCGACTACTGGGCCTTCAGCGTCCACATCGCCCGGTCATGGGAGCGGGCGCTGGATCGCGCCGAGACGCCCCGCACCCGAAAGGTCGCCATGCGGGCGGCGATGGTGATGAGCCCCGACCGCGGCGGCGTCTTCGACGTCCTGTCGTGGCTGGCGCGCCTCGGACTCGGCGGCCCGGTCGCCGGTGGTGCGCAGTACGTCTCGTGGATCCACGACGAGGACTTCGCCCGCGCCGTCGCCTTCCTGATCGAACGCGATGACATCGCGGGCGCGGTGAACGTGGCCTCGCCGGGGCCGCTGCCGCAGCGCGATCTCATGCACGGGCTGCGGCGGGCCTGGCGGATGCCGGTGGGGTTGCCCGCCACGAGGTGGATGGCCGAGCTCGGCGCGTTCGCGCTGCGCTCGGACACCGAGCTGCTGCTCAAGAGCCGCCGAGTGGTTCCCGGCAGGCTCCTCGACGCGGGATTCGCGTTCGAGTGGCCGACTTGGACCGAGGCCGCCGCCGACCTGGCCTCGCGGCGGCGTCAGCACTCGCGCCAGTAGGCCATCGACTTCACCCGCTCTTTCGGGATGCCGATCTCCTTGCGGGCGAGAGCGGTCAGTGCCCTGGTGTTCTTCAAGTCGCAGGCGATCCAGACGTAGGCCCCGGCCGGGTCCTCGATGAGCTCCGGGAGCGCCGCGCGCGCCTGGGACACCAGCAGCGCTCCGGAATCCTTGCGCGGCACGATGGTGAGCTCGTGCCGGTCGCCGTCCACCGCCAGCGTCTCGGCGTCGGCGCCGTCGTGGACGGTCTCGAACCAGATCGTCGCCGGTACCTGGGGGAGCGCGGCGAGCAGCGAGTTGATAGCCGGAAGCGAGGCGGCGTCGCCGAACACGAACATCCGCCTCGGCAGGGGATCGGGGGCGGTGAAAACGGAGCCCTGCACCGTCGCCTCGATGGTGTCGCCCGGCCGGGCGCCGCCGGCCCAGTCGCAGGCGGGCCCCTCATGCATCGCGAAGTCGACGCTGAAGGCGCCGGTCTGCGGATCGGGGTCGATGAGGGTGTAGGCGCGCTGGTGCGGTCGCCCGGCGTTCTCGAACCACATGCGCACCCACATCGTCGGGTGCGTGCCGGTGGCCGCCAGCATGCCGCCGTCGGTGAACGTCACGCGCCTGAAGTGCTCGGTCACCTGTTCGGCGCCGGTCACGGTGAACTCGAAGTCCTTGGCGCGCATGAGTTTCAGTACCGCGCCCTCCCAGCCATGTCCCATGGGCGTCTCCTTCCTCGGGCGGCCTCCTCGGGAGACCAGGCATATGACAGAATCTCGGGTTAGGTTAGACTACCCTAACTACAGAGAGCCGAGGCGGGGATGGAGTTCGCGACGTACAGGGACGCCTGGGGTGTTCCGCACCTTCGGGCCCGCACCGCCCGCGCACTGGCTTTCGCCCAGGGGCACAACGCCGCACAGGACCGCGGATCGCAAGTAGAGGTCGCCCGCCGGCGCGCGGAAGGCACTTCGGCGGCGCTGCTCGGACCCGGGTCCGTCGCCTGGGACCGCCTCGCCCGCCAAGCCCGCATCGTCGACACCGCCCGGCGCTGCTTCGCCGGGCTCGACGCGCCCACCGCGGCCTGGGTCGCCGCCTACGTCGACGGCGTCAACGCTTCGCTTCGCGAAGGCGCGCCTTGGGAATCGTGGACGCCGCTGGCGATCTGGCTGTCCGAGCACCTGCTGTCCGCGTCCGGATTCCCGGCGAAGCTGTGGCGCGAGCGCGTCGCCACCCTGCTCGGTGAGGACGCGATGGCGCGCTTCGCCACCGACGGTCCCGACCGCTCGGGCAGCAACGGCTGGCTCGTCACCGGCGAGCGCACCGCCTCCGGTGCGGCCCTGATCGCGGGCGACCCGCACCGCATTATCGAGGACCCGGGCATCTACCAGCAGATCCGCCTCTCCTGCGACGAGTTCGACGTGGTCGGCCTGGCCGTGCCCGGCATTCCGGGTATCGCCCACTTCGGACATACCGGCGCCGTTGCCTGGGGCATCACCAATGCCATGGCCGACGCCCAGGACCTCTACTGGGAACGCCTGCGCCACCGCGAGGACGGCGACGGCATCGAAGCGCTCGGCCCGGACGGCTGGCAGCCGGCGCCGGCGCGGACCGAGACGATCGAGGTCGCCGGGGCCGCCTCCGAAACCATCGCCGTGGTCGAGACGCCGCGTGGCCCCGTCATCGCCGGCGGGCTCGACGACGGCTGGGCACTGAGTCTGCGCTGCCCGGTCAGGGTCGGCGCCGATCTCGGCTTCTCGGCGCTGCCCAAGCTGCTGCGATCCCGGACGGTGGCCGATGTGGACGCCGCGCTCGACGAGTGGGTCACCCCGGTCAACGTCGTCCTCGCCGCCGACACCGCCGGCGGTCACCTGCATCGTGTCGCCGGGCGAGTCCCCTTGCGGGAGCGTGCGAACACCATCCGGCCGGTGCCCGCCTGGAAGGCCCGCCACGCCTGGCACGGCTGGCGGCGCCCGCCGCGCGGCCACGTCCGCGCCGTCACCGTCATGGCCAACCAGCGGGGCCTGGCCACGCCGCTCGGCGTCGAGTTCGCGCCCGCCCACCGTGCCAGACGCATCGCCGAGCTGCTCACCGCCTCACGCGCCTGGACCCCCGGGGCCATGGGAGTCGTCCACACCGACACGCTCCTGCCCTCGGCCGGCCCGCTTCTGGACGCCCTCGCCGCCGCCGACGGTCTCGGCTGCGCGGCGACCGCCCTGCGCAAACGGCTCCTGGACTGGGACCGCCGCATGGACGTCGCCAGCGCCGAAGCCGCCGACTACGCCGCCCTGCGCGGTGCCGTCGTCCGCCGCCTGGCCGAGCATCCGGCGCTGGCGCCGCTGGCCGAACCCGCGCCCTACCCGGAGGTCTTCGCGCCCTGGCTCGCGCTGCGCCCCCGCGTCGCCTTCGCCCTCGAACACCTCCTCTCGCACCCGCGCGGCCCCATTCCCGCCG
The DNA here is from genome assembly GCF_054776215.1 of Glycomyces tarimensis. Lineage (NCBI taxonomy): Bacteria > Bacillati > Actinomycetota > Actinomycetes > Glycomycetales > Glycomycetaceae > Glycomyces > Glycomyces tarimensis. The sequence continues at coordinate 34,697 of NZ_BAAHCB010000031.1, read as the reverse complement.
CCGATATCACGGGCGCCGTCCGCGAGGCCGCCGAAACCGTGGCGGCCACCGGCGGGCTCGTGCCGTGGGGCGAGGTGCACCGCCTCGCGCCCTGGCGGCCCCGCCCCTCCGAGGCCGAAGAGCACTGGCCCGGCGTCGCCGGCGACCACGACTGCGTCCTGTCCACGACGAGTGTCCCCGGCGTCACCGACGGTTTCACGCGCGGACCGGCCGCCCGCTGGGTGTGGGACCTGTCTTGTCGGGACCGGAGCCGGTGGATCGTCCCCTTGGGAGCCTCCGGCGTTCCCGGCGACCCGCACGCGCGCGACCAGCTGCCGCTCTGGCGCGCAGGCGAACTCATCCCCATCACCACCGACTGGAACCGACTGAGTGAGGAACGACCCATGACCGTCCACACCACCGACGCCGCGCGGCGCACGCCCGTCCACGAGCAGACCCTCGGCGGCTTCGGCCGCGTCCGCATCGTCCCGGTCGATCCGCGGGCCGACATCGACCTCATCTATTCGTGGGTCACCGAGGAGCGGGCCAGGTTCTGGGGCATGTCGGAGGCGAGCCGCGAGCGCGTCCTGGAGATCTACGAGCACCTCGACTCGCTCGCCACCCACCACGCCTTCCTCGTCCTGCGCGAGGGCGAGGCGATCGCCCTGTTCCAGACGTACGAGCCGGACGCCGACCCGGTGGGGGAGTGCTACGACGTGGAGCCCGGCGACATCGGCACGCACCTGCTCGTCGCCCGTCCCGACCGCGGCGGCTCTCAGGCCGGGTTCACCGGCGCGCTGATCTCGGTCCTCACCGCCTACCTGTTCAAGGACCCAGCGCACCGGCGCATCATCGTCGAGCCCGACGCGCGCAACGAGCAGGCGCGGGCCCGGCTGCGCCGCACGGGGTTCACCCTCGGCCCCGAGATCGACCTCCCCCACAAGCGCGCCCGCCTCGCGTTCTTGACGCGCGAGGCCCACGAGGCCGCCTAACCACCGTCCGGTGCGTCAGCAGGCGGCGCGGCGCCCCGGCCGCACTTCGCCGGCCGGCAACTGCTTCCCGGCCTCACCAGCACGTCTCGCCGTGGCGGCTCTCGACGATGCGGTCGCGTACCGCGCCGAGGCCGTCGGCGATCGCCTTGCGCTGCTCCGGCGTGAGCACGTCGATGACCAGCTCGCGCACCGCTTGGACGTGGCCGGGAGCGGCGCGCTCGAGCAGCTCGCGGCCCGCGTCGGTGAGCTCGGCCAGGATCCCGCTCTTGCTCCACTCGCAGGGGCGCCGCCGCGCCAACCCCGCCTTCTCCAGCTGCCCGACCTGGTACGTCAGGCCGCTCTTGGAGCTGATCAGGCGTTCGGCCAGCTCGGTCATCCGCATGGCGCCGCTCGGCGCCTCATCGAGGTTGATGAGGATCTCGTATTGCAGGTGCGAGAGGCCGACGTCCTCCTTGAGCCGCTGATCGAGCTCGCGGTCGACGAGGGTCCCGGCGGCGAGGAACGCCAGCCACGTCCGCATCTCGTCCTCGCCAAGCCGTCTCGTGTGATCCATGCCTCGATCCTACTCATTATTCACATTTGCATCCGTGTGCAGCTTCCCGCTCGACCTTGTGACGAACAACCCCGACAAGGCGCGCCAACTGCGAGACTTGGGCCCGACCGTTGCGGACACGATCCCCGCCGGCGTGTTCGCCACCGGCAGCGACATCCGCTACCTTCAGGCGAAGGCGGCCCACACCGGCCACACCATCGCGCTGGCCGCCGTGACCGAGGCCGCCTGAGGCCGAGAGAGGAGAACCCCGTGCGCGCCGTCATCGCGACCGACTTCGACACCGAGGCCGAACTGGCCGAACTGCCCGTCCCCGAACCGGGACCCGGCGAGGTCCTCGTCCGAATGGAGGCCGCCGGACTCAACCCCTTCGACTGGAAGGTCATCGAGGGCGCCATGCGCGGCCAGGTGGACCACGCCTTCCCGCTCGTCCTCGGTTCCGACGGTGCCGGCGTCGTCGAACGAGTCGGGCCGGGCGTCACCGGCCTCACACCCGGCGACCGCGTCTTCGGGCAGTTCATGGACGTCCGGCGCGGGCGCGGCTCCTACGCCGACTTCGCCCTCGCCCCCGCCGAAGGCAAACTCGCGAAGCTGCCGCCGACACTGCCGTTCGACATCGCCGCGGCACTGCCCACCGCCAGCGTCGCCGCCCACGACTTCGTCGAGGCCACCGACGTCGCCTCCGGGCAGGCCATCCTCATCAACGGCGCCTCCGGCGGCGTCGGACAGTCGGCCGTCCAGCTCGCCGCCGCCCGCGGCGCCCGCGTCCTGGCCACGGCCGATCCCGCGACCCGCGACTACCTGCGCGAACTGGGCGCGACCGAGATCATCGACTTCACCGAGGCCCCCACCGTCGACCAGGTGCGCCTGGCCCACCCCGAAGGACTCGACGCCGTCGTCGACCTCGTCAGCGGCCCAGGCGACATCGCAGCCGTCACCGCCCTGGTCAAGCCCGGCGGCGTCATCATCAGCTCCAACACCGCCCTCGACCCCGAGGCACTGCTCGCACAGGAGATCCGCGGCGCCAACCGCTACGCCGACGCCAAGCCCAAGACCCTGGAGTCACTGGCCGCATCGGTCATCAACGGCGAGTTGAAGATCCGCATCGACTTCAAGGCCCCACTGGAAGAGGCGCCGACCGCGCTGGCCCGCTCCAAGGCCGGCAACGCGCGCGGCAAGACCGTTCTGACCATCCAGGAGATCGTCGACGCCGCCGGACTGGCGCCGGCCCCGCCGCGATAACCCGTTGCGGCGCACCGAGCGGGACCGGACAATGTCGGCGGACAACCGCTCCGACCGCCCGGCAAGCGGTGTACCGCGCCCCGCATCGGCACGCCGCGATACCGTCGGAGCATCGAACTGGATGGGAGTCCCGGTGATGCGACGAGCAGACGACGAAGCCCCCGACCAACGCGCGATCCTCGCGAGGTTCGGGCGCGAGCCCCTCGGTGCGCCGGTGCCCCTGGCGGGCGGGGAGGACAACCGGAACACGCGCATCGCGACCGACGCCGGCGACCTCGTCGTGCGCGAGTACCTCCGCTCCGGGGCCGAGCGGGTCCGCGCCGAGCTTCGCCTGGTCGACTTCCTCGCCCGCAGCGGCTTCCCCACCCCAGGGCCGCTCATCGCCGACACCGGCGAGCCGCTCATCGACGACGAGCGGCCGATCGCGGTCTTCCCGTTCGTTCCCGGCGACGTCCCCGCCGAACTGACGGTGCCGCTGGCCGAACGCTGCGGGGAGGCGCTGGCCCGCATGCACGCCCTGACCGCGGACTGGGACGACGAGGCCCTCCCCGAACTCGACCGGATCGGCCTCCTGCGCCAGGCGATCGAGGCCCGCCCCGACCTCGACGGGGTCGAGGAGTGGCACGAGTCGCTGCGGAAGTTCCTCGAACGCCACGAGGACGACCTCGCCCGGATCGGCGCCCTCCCCGCCGGACCGCTCCACCACGACCTGCACCGGCAGAACCTCCTGGTGGAGGACGGCGAACTCACCGCCGTGCTCGACTTCGACGAGGTCAACCGCGGGCCGCTCGTCATCGACCTCGCCAGGGCCTGGTGCTACCTGGCCGTGGACGGCCCCGACCGGCGGCTGCCGCCCGAGCACGCCTACGCCGTCGTGAGGGGATACGAGCGCGTCCGCCCGCTCGGCGACGACGAGCGCGAACTGCTCCCGGTCGCCTTCGACCTGGCGGCCCTGGTCGACGCCGCCGGATTCATCACGTGGGCGGCGGCCGACCTGGGCCTCGCGCACGTCGATGAATGCGAGAGCTGGATGGTCTATCGCCGCAGCAGCGACGCCGACTGAGGACGGCCAGGCTCGAGTCCGATGCCGACCGTCGTCGGAGGGCATCCTGGCCGGCGTGGTCGAAAACTTGACAACGTCCTATGGCTTATCGATAATCGATATATCGTTTTTCGATAAGGAGGATGCATGCGCCTGCCAGAAGGCATTCGTCGACCGGATTGGCTCAAGGAAGTGCGGGCCGTCCTCGTGCTCGCACTGGTGGCCGTCGCCGGCCTGGGGCTCATCGCCCCCGCCGCAACGGCGGTGGCCGGTGACCGACTGCCGCTGGAACTGCCCGGCGCGGCGATCGCCGGCACCATCGACTTCGAACTGCGCGAGAACGTCGCGATCGCCGACGATCAGCACGTGACCGTCACGCTGGCCGACCCCGACCCGTGGCAACGGGCGGTATGGGCCTCCACCGAGCTGCCCGGCAACGCGGTGGTCGCGGCATTGCTGGCGCTGCTGCTGTGGCTGGTGCGGCACGCCCGGCGCGAGGACCCGTTCACCATCTCGACGGTGCGGCGGTTGCGGCTGGCCGGGGTGGTCGCGATCGCGGGTGGATACCTCGGATTCATCCTGGAATTGACCGCCGCGATGTACCTGTCGAGCACCATGCTCGTCGGCGGCTCGGCCGGAGTCGCGCATCTGCCGGTGCACTGGCTGCTGATCGGCTTCGGGCTGTTCGCGATCGCGGAGGTGGTGAATCGGGGCTGCGCGATGCGCGCCGAGCTAGAGACGGTGGTCTGATGCCGCCCGAAGGAGAACACCAGGTCGAACTGCACCTCGACAGGCTCCTGGCGGAACGGGGGATGACGCTCACCGAGCTGGCCGATCGGATCGGCCTGACATTGGCGAACCTCTCCGTACTCAAGAACGGTCGGGCCCGTGCCATCCGGTTCAGCACCCTCAGCGCCCTGTGCGCGGAGCTGCACTGCCAACCCGGCGATCTGATGACGGTGCGGGAGGCGCGCGGGCACACCGATTGAACCGGGTCGAGACGCCGGGTGCTCGGGCGCGGGCCTCAGCGGCGAACGGCGACGTCCGGATGAGAGGCAATCGCCCAGGAACGTACACCCGACGCGTTACGGTTGGAACAAGCGAACAAACGGGGGAACAGTGATTCGAGGAGTGTTGATCGCGGAGAGCCTGCGGCGCGGAACTGAGCTCGAAGGGCTCGGGCTGCGGCTGGCGAGGCTCCGGCGCGTCGAGGTGGACAACGCGGTGCCCGGGCAGCCGGAGGTCTGGACGCTCATCGACTTCGAATCCGAAGAGGCCCTCGCCGAACCGATCGCCCTGGCGCTCTCGGAATCGCTCGATCCGATCGGCGCCTGGTACGTCAACTACTCCACCGCCACCGAGGTGTTCGTCGTATTCCCCGGGCAGGCCATCCGCTACGAGCTCGGTGACGAGATCGGACGCGCGAAGGCCGAGGCGCTGGCACGCGAGATCGGCGTGCCGGAGTCCCGACTGGACTGGAAGGACTGACCGGCCCCAGCGCGCCGCCCCGGAGTCGGCGCGGCCGTCGACGCCGCCGGAGGCGCCCTCCGCGCGGCCGTCGCCGTCCGCAGCGCCGATTGAGGCAAGGAGGTGGCCCGCCGGTCCCCATGGGAACGGCGGGCCGATGTCCGCCCCTCGCTTAAGCGCTCGGCGCCTTGACGTAGACCTCGATCTCGCTCATCGTGATCCAGCCGACGTCGCCGACCGCCATCTGGATCCGGACCGCCGAGGTCCTCGCGTCGACCGCGACGTCGATGACCGGCGAGGGATCGGTGCCGACCGTGACCGGTTCGCCGGCGTCCACCCACGTGCCGTCCTCGGCCAGGTACTGCACCTGCATCGTCTCGGCGTAGCTGGCGCGGCCGCCGTCGCTGTAGAAGTGGGCCACCACGCGCGTCACGTCCCGCTCGGCGGCGAGCGTGAAGGTGATCGTGTCCTCGGTGCGCTTGTCACCCGACACCCAGTTCGACCACGCCTTGTCGGTGAGGATCCCGTTGCGCAGCCGCTCGGTGGAGTAGCCGCCCTCGGTGAACGTCGCCGCCGTCGTGACGCCGTCCTCGACGGCCGCGTTCACCTCGATCGGCTCGGTCACACGGACCTCGACCGTCGCGTCGATGGTGCCGCCGTCGACGACGTGGGCGTTGCCGGTGAGCGCCACCGTGCCGAGCTCGTCGAACGCGCCCTCCGGCGCCTCGTCCCACGTCACCGGCATGGAGACCCGGCTGCCGTTGTCGCCGACGGCCGTCACCGTCCCCGGCAGCACCGGTACGCCGCCCACATAGGTCTTCGCCTCGGCGGTCTCGGTCGCGCCGAAGGTGTCGACGGTGACGAAGGCGGTCGCCTGGTGCTTGTCGCCGAGCACGTCGACGGCCTTGCCCCGGATTTTGATCACGCCGGGCTTCTTCCACTCCGATTTCGACGGATAGTCCCAGGTGACCGCCAGCTCGCCGCGCGCGCCGCCCGGGTAGACCGGCGTGACGGTCTCGGGCAGTTCGGGCCTGAGCCCCGGCACCGTGTAGGTCGCGATGTCCTCGATGCCCTGCACCGTCTCGTCGATGACCGCCCAGCGCTGGTTCGCGCCCGAGGTCGGCGTGTACGTCGCCACGGGCGAGCCGTCGTCGGTGGCCTGGCCGCCGACGTCGATCAGGCGGCCGGTGCCCACGTTCACGAACGTCCACGTGCCGTCGCCGGTCGAGGACATCATCCACCGCGCGCGCTCGTCCGATTCGGCGTCGGCGTCCTCGAGCACGAGATCGTTGTCGCCGCGCACCGCGAGCCGCCCGCCGGTGTCCATGTTGACCACCGCGAAGTGCTCGCGGTTGGTGTGGCCGTCGGTCAGCTTGCGGACGTCCCACAGCTGTTCGAGGCTCGCCGGATCGGTGGTGCGGATGACCGTGCCCGTGCCCTCGGCGTCCGGGGCCAGCGACTTGCCGCTCTGGACGCCCGAGAGGCGGTAGACGTGCCCGTCCTGGACGAGCGCCGCGTCCTCGGCGATGCCGGCGACGCCGTCGATCAGGAACGTCGTCACCGACTTGCCCGGGACGACCAGTGTCGCCGAGGTCCCGTCGACGCGGACCGGCTCGCCCTCGACCAGCGCCCCGGCCGAACTGGTGACCACGGGCGTCACGGTCGCACCGGAGTCCACACTGCCGAATTTCGACAGGTCGATCGTCACCGTGCGCGCGTCCTCGGCGTTGTTGGTGTACACCACGGTCGCCGCGTCCTCGGAGTCCTTGACCGCCGCCACCGTGTCGAGGTCGTCGACGCCGACCATGTGGTCGCCCGGCTCGATGTAGTGCGTGAAGTTGCGGATCGTGTCGTACTTGGTGTTGGTCTGGATCCGGCAGGTCTCGAGGGTGTCCTCGGCGGTGCAGTCGAACGGGATGTGGATGCTGCCCCAGTTGCCGCCGCCCTCCTGCTGCGGGTTGGTGTCCTCGATCGGCTGCCAGAACACCCACGCCGAAGGTTCGAGCTCGCGCAGGTCGTCGGTGATGCGGCCGGCGATGCCCAGGCCGTTCTCCATGGTCTCGTAGTCGGTCGGGGAGTACCAGCTGCCTTCGACCTCGCTCATCCACAGCGGCTTGTCGCCGCCCTTGGCGAGATCGCGCACGCTGGTGCGACCGCCGGTGCCGTAGGTGTGGACGTTCATCTGCTCCACAATGGCGCGGGCCTCGGCGGAGTAGGCGTTCCAGTTGGCGGTGAACGTGCCCGGGTTCGTCTCGTCCATCGCCGAGATCACCGCTTCGGTGTCGGCGTTCGCAAGCTGCTCGGCCAGCGCGAGCAGCACCAGTTGCTGGAGCTCGGGGCCCGCGTGCGCGCCCTCCTGGCGTCCGCCGACCGGCTGCACGCCGTCGGGTCCGAGCGTGGTGCCCCAGTAGTTCGTGTTCGGCTCGTTGAGTGGATTGACGGTGTCGAACTCGATGCCGTGCTCGCCCTCGAGGCGCTCCATGACCTCGGTCATGTAGACCGCGAACTCGTCGACGGTGTCGGTGCGGATCTGGTCCTCGCCGGCGTCGAATCCGCCGGAGACGTAACCGGAGACGGTCTGGAAGTACGGCGGGGAGTTGGAGAAGGCCTCCCAGTGGGTGACATCGTCCTTGATCTGGTCGATCCACCAGCGCTGGTCGGCGTCGGCGTCCCAGTTCCAGTGCTCGGGGTTCTCGGGGTCCCACCAGTCCTTGTCCTCGTGCGTGATGCCTTCGGGGGCGGCCCAGAAGGCGGGCATGTCGGCGCCGTCCTTCATGTAGGACGAGTCGATGTTCGGGGCGTTGCCGCCGCCGATGTTGTAGCGGGCGATGTTGAGGTTGAGCCCGTCCTCGCCGAAGACCATGTCGACCAGCCGCTCGCGGATCTCGTCGGGGTAGCCGCCGGTGGCGTTGGCCATCCAGACGAGACTCGTGCCCCATCCTTCGAATTCGGGGTGCTGGTACGAGGGGTCGATGCCGAGGACGACGGAGGAGGCGGCCGGCTCCTGCGCGGCGGCCTCGTCGGGCTGGGCGAGCACCGGCAGGGTCGCCGCCGCCAGTCCCGCGGCGCCGGCGAGGGCGAGCACGCGCGTTCTTCTCGGGCGTGGGGATGACATCATTGTCTCCTTCTCGGGGTTCATGATCGAACACAGTCGATGTTTCCACAAGATCGAACGTTTGTGAACACCCTTCGTCTAACCATCTGAAGAACCGCGCCGCGGTCGGACGGTCCGGCGACCGGGCCCGGCACGCCCGGCCGCCGGGAACCCTTACTACTCCAAGCGGAACGTCGCGTCGGACCGCTCGGACGCCGTCGTCGCCGTCTGGAGGTCGGCGTAGCCGCCGACCTGCCTGATGTACCGGCCGGAGAAGTTGTAGGACTCGAACGACTCGGCCGCCGCGTCGGCCAGCCCGGCGCGCCGGTGGAAGCTGGCGTCGGAGCGGAACGCCGAGGAGCCGTCGTCGGTCTCCACCCACAGCTCGTAGTTCTTGTGCCGCAGGTAGCGACCCGGATAGTTCGCCGACTCCAGCGAGACCGTGCCCGAGCCGGCCAGGCCCGGCACGATCCGGAACTGCGAGTCGGCCAGCATCGCCGGGCTCGCGTCGACTCTGACGCGGAAGTCGTAGTGGTGCAGGAACACGCCCGACTCGCCGTGCGCGGCGAAGCGGTACGGGCTCGGGCCGTCGGCGATCGGGATGCCGAAGTTCGGCGTGCCGTCGGCGTTCCAGTAGACCTTCTGGAGCCTGGTGTGCCGGTTCGGGTCGTACAGCGGATCGCCGTCGATGTCCCTGTAGGGCCTGGCGTGGTAGACCAGGATGTCGCTCTGGCCGTCCTCGGAGACGGTGAAGGAGTTGTGTCCGGGTCCGTACTGACTCGTGGCGTCGTTGCTGCGCAGGACCGGCTGCGGATGCTTCGCCCACGACGAGGGACTGAGCAGATTGGCGCTCTCGGAGGCGGTGAGCAGTCCGATCGCGTAATTGGCGTCGGTGGCGCTCGCCGAGAACGTCATGAAGATCCGGCCGCCGCGTTTGATGACGGCCGCGCCCTCGTTCACATGGTGCCCGACGCGCTCCCAGGCGTGGGTCGGCATGCTGATCCGCACGGGGCTGCCGCTGATCGTCCACGGGCTCGACATCGCCGCGAGGTAGAGGCTGGTGCCGCTGCCCAAGTCGGGATCGCTCTGTGCCCAGCACAGGTACCGGGTGCTGCCCTGGGTGAACGTGGTGGCGTCGAGTGAGAAGGAGTCGCGGGGAGTGGTGATCTGGCCGCGTTCGGTCCAGGTGCCGCTCATCGGGTTCGCGCTGGCGTTCTCGAGGACGTACATGCGGATGGCCCAGATGTCCTCGGCGCGCCCGGCGGCGAAGTAGATGTACCACTTGCCGTCGACGCGGTGGATCTCCGGCGCCCAGATGTGGTGGCTCATCGGTCCGCTGGAGTGCTTGCTCCAGATGGTCGTCTCGGAAGCGGTGGCCAGGCCCTGGAGGCTCGCCGAGCGGCGCATGACGATGCGGTCGTAGGCCGGGACGCTGGCGGTGAAGTAGTAGTAGCCGTCGGAGTGGCGGACGATGTGCGGGTCGGCGCGCTGGCGCACGAGGGGATTGGTGAACAGGGCCCCGGGCGCGGCGGCGGCGGGGGAGCCGAGGCCGATGCCGGTGGCGACGACTGCTGACGCCCCCGCGGCCTGGAAGAGCCGCCGGCGGTTGAAGGGTGTGTTGCGCATGTGTACTCCACGTGGTCGAACGTTTTCACACATTCTCGACAAGAGATGCACAGATGTCAATAGATGGATGTCAAAGTGGAACGTCGGTGCGCCGTCGCCCGGCCGACGGTCCACCCCTCGCCCGCGCGGACGCCCGCATCGCGCTTCGCCGCTGCACGGTGCGCTGCCGTCGCGAACCGACGTCCGGAACCGCTGTTCGGTCGAGTGGCCGATGTGTCTCCTCGCGCCATTGCCCGGCATGCCGAGCATGCGTCGCCATGCCGACACAATGCTTTCTGAAAGGCGTCCCGGCGCTTACCATTCCGTTCATCGCCCCTCCAGGAATGGAGCCGCCGTGGCCTCGATCGAAGACTTGGCAGCGCGGATTCGCGCTGCCCGAGAAACGATCGGCGAAGTCGGTGGCGGCCTCGCCCACTCCCGATCCAAGGCCGCCGAATTGCAGCGGCAGTTCAAGGCCCTGGGAGCGGAGGACAAGAGCGGTCAGGTCGCGAAGATCGACCTCCAAGTGGAGGAGCAGCAGGCCCGAGTCGCCCAGATCGTCAGGGACGCCGAGACGGCCCAAGCGCAAGCCGACGCGCTGCGTCGCGGCGAGGCCACAGGCGCCATTGGAAGCGCCGGTCCCGCTCCCGCGGTCCCCGTGGTGGTCCAGGGCCCCGCCGGCAATGGAATCCGGCCGCCTCACGCGAACCGACACCTGCTGACGAGGATTTCGGACCAATCGAGGGCCAAAGCCCAGAACACGGTGATCCTGCCGGCGGTCGATGTGGACGCCGATCTCGAATCCATCCGGAACGGTCGGGCCCGATGGCACCCGTCCACCGGTCGCTATGAGATCAACGGACGCTTCTGGGGCGTCAAGGCCAATGGCACCGTCTTTCCCGAATCCGGCGAGGGATTCGAGCGCCTCACACGGAACCAGTACAAGGCACTCAAGGCGCTGGTCGAGTGCGGGGGAGACATGGAGCGACGACCGAAGGAGCTGGCGCGCGATCCGCGTATTTCGGCCGCCGATTGGACCCGCGCGGCCTCGGTTCATCGGTACCATCCACAGAACGCCCGAGGGAAGAGCTGAATATGGATTATGTGATCAACTTTGACTCTTCGATGGCTCCCGCGCAGGTCAAGCAAGCGGCCGTCGCGCGGTGGAACCTCGATCCGGCGTCGGTGTTCGCCGGAGACCGGGCGGAGTGGCGCGCGTACTCCGATGCCTGGCCGACCGTATGGATCGTCGCGGGCGACCGACCCGCCTCGCAGTTCGACACCGAGTTCAACGCGGGGAAGGCATTCGCCGAGGAGATCGGGCGACCGACCGAATTGGAGGTCGCCACGATGCTCTGCCGCGATCTGGGTACGCGCGCCGTCGTCGATGAAGGAGGCCAGGCGTCGGACGTCTGGTATCTGGTGACCTCCGACGGCTGGCATGGGCGCGTCGTCGCCGACGACGACGCGCTCGACGAAGGAGTGTTCACGATCGCGTACGCCCTCCAGCAGGTCCCCAGCGAACCGGAGATCGAGGTGCGTGACCCCCCGGACTGGCAGCACGGCTGGTACGACGACGGGAAGGTCCCCGAATCCGGGTACCTCGAGGCGCCGCACCGGCGTTGAACGCCGCCTCTCACTCCGAGCCCCGATCGGCCCGCGGGCGGCCGGCGCGGGTGACCGCCAGCAGGCTCACGTCGTCGTCCAGCCTGACCGCGAAGCGCATCAGGTCGTCCCACACGAACGCGATCAGGTCTCCCGGCGTGGGCGGCACGACCAGGCCGTTGAGATGCTCGACGAGCTGGTAGTAACGCCCGTCGCCGTCGCGCGCCTCGCTCAGGCCGTCCGAATAGGCCAGCAGCATCTCGCCGGGCCGGAACGGCATCGCGGTCGCACGCGGCGGTCGCTCGTTCGCCTCGAGGCGCAGTCCCAGCACCGAGCTCGGCTTGAGGTCGACCTCCTCGACCCGCTCGCCGCGCAGCAGCAGCGGCGACGGGTGCCCGCACGAGAGCAGCCGCACATCGTCGGACTCGTCGCTGAACTCGGCCAGCAGCACTGAGGCGAACAGCTCAGGGATGTAGCCCTCGTCGGCGTCGATCACGATGCGCCGCTCCAGCCGCGCCGCGATGCCCTCGAGATCCGGCTCGTCGAGGATCGCCTCGTGGAACGCCGACAGCAGCGTCGCCGCGGTGCTCACCGCGGGCAGCCCGTGGCCCTGGACGTCCCCGAGGATCAACCGAGTGCCGAAGGGGCTGTTGCGGATGTCGAACAGGTCTCCACCGACGCGCGCCCCGCGCTGCGCCGAGTGGTACAGCCCCGCGCACGCCAGACCGCCGACCTGATCGGGCAGCTCGGGCAGGACCGCGCGCTGGGCGGCCTCGGCGACGCTCTCGACGGTGACCAGCCGGGACTGGAAGCGCTGGCGGACCCAGGCGAGTCCGACACTGACGGCGCAGACGACCACGACGGCGAAGACGTCCTCGCCGTCGACCCGGTCGGACTGGGGGATGGGCGCGGCGACCAGCGCGGCCACCACGACGGCGATGACGCCGGTCCAGACCGGGCCGAGCACGAACGCCGCCAGCAGCGGCACGATCGCCGTCGCGAATCCGACGTGGACCGGGTCGGGCGCCGACACCTGGAAGAGCGCCGTCAACAGCAGCGCGGCGATCGGCAGCAGGCGCACCCATCCGGGCACGACCGTGCCGGGCGTCAGGGCTTCATCGCTGAGGACCCGCGGACTCATGCACCGAGTCTAGGCGGGTCCGGGACGATCACCTGGGCGTTCGCCCATCAGGACTCGCCCGGGCGCCGCTCGTCGTAGGCGGCGCGGGCCTTGAGCACCTCGGGCATATGGTCCTGGAGGTGGTCGACGAGGCGGTAGAGCAGCTTGGTGGTCTCGGCGCCCATTCCGGTGAGGCGGTATTCGACCCGGGAGGGGTAGCCGTCGACTCGATCGCAGCGGGCCTGAACGGCGTCGACGCCTGAACGCCGCAAAGGACGCCGGCCCGCGAGAGCGGACCCTCGCGGGCCGTGGGTGTTTCAGCGGAAGTCATCCTCGGCGAGTCGCCCGACGAGACCGCGGCCTACGTTTCCTGCTTCGCCGGTTACCAGAACAGTCATGTCCACGAGCTTATGGACTTGCGGGCGCGATCGCATCGGACCGCGGTCGCGGTCCGCCTGGTCCGCAGGTCCTAAGACCGCCGCCCGTGGCCGAGCAGGTCGAGTCGTCCGCACGCCCCGCCTTCCACGATCGTCCCCGTGAGCGGCGACCGACGGGCCGCGCTAGAGTCGGCCCGAGCGATCGTCCGAGAGGGAGGTTCGACCATGACCCGCACAGCGGTGATCAGCGGCGGAGGGACCGGCATCGGCTACGCCGTCGCCGAACGGCTCGTCGCCGACGGCGACCGGGTCGTCATCACCGGCCGCCGAGCGGACGTCCTGCGCGCCTCGGCCGAGAGCCTCGGCGAAGGCGCCGCCTACATCGCGGCCGACCTCACCGAGCCGGACGGCGGGCGCCGCGTGGCCGACTTCCTCGCCGACGAGTACGGCGGCGTGGACATCGTCGCCGCCTGCGCCGGCGGCAACATCGAGATCCAGGCGCCACAGCAGTCCAACGAGGGCCTCGATGGCACCTCCTGGAATTGGACCGAGAACTTCAAGCTCAACGTCATGACCGCGGTCCACCTCGTCGAGGCGGTCAGGCCGATCATCGCCGACGACGGACGCGTCCTGCTGTTCAGCTCCATCGCGGCCTACCGCGGCTCCGGCTCGGGCAGCTATGCCGCCTCCAAGGCCGCGCTGCACCCCTACGCGATCGACCTGTCGTCGCAGCTCGGCTCTCGCGGCGTCACCGCCAACGTGATCGCGCCGGGCTACATCGAGGCCACCGAGTTCTTCGCCGACCTCATGACCGAGCAGCGCCGCACGGCCCTGATCGCCCAGACCGACAACGCGCGCGCGGGCACCCCGGCCGACGTCGCCGCGCTCGCGCACTGGCTCGCCGCGCCCGAGGCCGGCCACGTCACCGCCCAGATCGTCCAGGTCAACGGTGGCGCCTTGGCCGGCCGATAGATGGAGGTCTTCTGGTTCGCCGTCCGTCTGCTCGCCGTCACCGTCGGCTTCACCGCGCTCCACGCCTACGTGTGGTGGCGGCTGGTGCACGGCACCACCGCGCCGGGCTCGCGCCGGCGGCCCGTCGGCGCCGTGGCGCTGGCCGTAATGGCCGCGCTCGGGCTCGCGGCCAGGTTCCTCGTCCCCTCCGACATGCCGCTGTGGATCCAGCAGGCGATCGGCTGGCCGGGGTGGATCTGGTTCGGCGTGTTCACCTACCTCTTCGGACTCCTGGCCGTCGCCGAACCGCTGCGATGGTGGCTGCTGCGGCGGCGCGCCAAGGCGGGCTCGGACGAACCGGAGCCGGAACATCCTGAGCCGGACGAAGCCGGGCCGACCCGCCGCGTCGTCGTCTCCCGTGCGATCGGCATCGGCGCGGCGGCGCTGACCGGCGCGACCGTCGGCTACGGCCTCGCCGAGTCCTACCGCACGCCCGCCTTGAAGCCCGTCTCGGTGCCCCTCCCGCGGCTCGGCCGCGCATTCGACGGCTACCGCATCGCCGTCATCGGCGACACCCACTTCTCGCCCCTCCGCGGGAGCGGCTACTGCCGCAGCGTCGTCGACCAGATCGACCGCGCCCAGCCCGACCTCATCGCCTTCGTCGGCGACCTCGCCAGCGGCGAGCCCGACCGGCTGCGGGAGGCCACCGAGCCGCTCGCCGGACTCACCGCCCGCGACGGCGCCTACTTCGTGGCCGGCAACGGCGAGCACTACTTCGGCGCCGACGAATGGTACGAACGCGTCGAAGAACTCGGCATGACCCCGCTGCCGAACACCCGCGTCGAACTGCCCGGCTTCGACCTCGCCGGCGTCAACGACCTCATCGTCGACGAGCTGGACATCGCGGGCGAGACCGGCCCCGACCTCGAGGCCGCGCTGGGCGACCGCGACCCCGAGCGCGCATCGGTCCTCATGGCCCACCAGCCCAACATCATCGAGCAGGCCGTGGACTGGGACGTCGACCTCCAACTGTCCGGCCACACCCACGGCGGCCAGATGTGGCCGATCCACCTCCTCAGCCGGATGCGCAATATCCAGCTCGGCGGCATGGAGCGCTACGGCGGCACGCGGCTGTACGTCACCAACGGCGCCGGCACGAACGGCCCCCCGCTGCGCGTCGGCGCGAGCTCGGACATCACCGTGATGACCCTGCGCTCGCCTGAAGCGTGAGCCCCGAGAGCGCCGACTCCCGGCGAATGTCGGTGCCGTCCTCTACCGTCGTGGGCATGGACATCATCATGATCCCCGGCTTCTGGCTCGACGGCTCCTCCTGGAGCGCGGTCACGCCTCCCCTCGAGCAGGCGGGCCACCGCGTCCGGTCGCTGACCTTGCCGGGCAAGGAATCGAAAGACGCCGACCGCAGCGGCATCGGCCTGCGCGACCACGTGGACTTCGTGATCGCCGCGATCGACGAGGCCGCCGAACCGGTCGTCCTCGTCGGCCACTCCGGCGGCGGCATGATCGCGCAGATGGCCAGCGACGCCAGGCCCGACAAGATCGCCCGCGTCGTCTACGTCGACAGCGCGCCGATGCCCGAGGGATCGGTCGTCAACGACGAGATCCCCGAGGTCGACGGCGAGCTCCCGCTGCCGGACTGGGGCTTCTTCGAGGAGGGGGATCTGGTCGACCTCGACGACGAACTGCGCGAGCAGTTCCGCTCCCGCGCGATCCCCGAGCCCAAGGGCGTCGCCTACGACCGCAGCGTCTTCACCTCCGAGCGGCGCCGCGAAGTGCCGAGCACGGTCATCTGCTGCGAGTTCCCCAGCAAGATGATCCGCGAGTGGATCGAGCAAGAGGCTCCGTTCGTCCGCGAACTCGCCGCGATGAAGGACATCGAGTACATCGACCTGCCCACCGGCCACTGGCCCCAGTTCACCCGGCCCGCCGAGCTCGGCGAGGCGATCCTGGCCGCGATCGTCGCCCGCACCTGATGACCCCGTTCTTGTCGCATTCTGGCCAGTCGCGGCCCGCCGCATCTGGTTGAGTGGGCGGCATGACGATCAACGAGAAAGCCGCCCGATTCCGGGCGCTCCACACGACTCCCGCTCTCAGGCTCGTCAACTGCTGGGACGCCGGCAGCGCGGCGGTCATCGAAGCGGCGGGCGCCCCGGCAGTCGCCACCGCGAGCGCCGGCGTCAACTGGAGCCTCGGATACCCCGACGGCGGCGCGGTCGACCGCGCCGCCGCGCTCGCGGCGATCGCGCGCATCGCCAGGGCGGTGAGCGTGCCGGTCACCGCCGACATCGAATCCGGCTACGGCGAGACCCCGAGCGACGTCGCCGAGACCGCGGCGGCCGTGGTCGAGGCGGGCGTCGTCGGCGTCAACATCGAGGACGCCGCCGAGACCGACGCGGCACCGCTGCGCGAGACCGCCGACCAGGCCGAGCGGATCGCCGCCGTCCGCGCCGCGACCGGATCCGAGCTGTACATCAACGCGCGCGTCGACACCTATCTCCTCGGCGTCGGCGAGGAGGCCGGTCGGCTCGAGGCGACCGTCGCGCGGGCCAAGGCCTACCTGGAGGCCGGAGCGAGCGGCATCTTCGTGCCGGGCGTGACCGACGCCGGGACCATCGCCGCGCTCGTCGAGGCCATTGCGGCACCGCTCAACGTCATGGCCGGACCTGGATCCCTCGCACCGTCCGAACTGGACAAACTTGGTGTGGCCCGGATCAGCACCGGCCCGGGCGTCACCGCGGCCGCCTATGCGCTGGCGCGGCGCGCGACGATCGGCCTGCTCGAAGACGACTCGTACGACGCGTTGGGCGACGGCGTCGACTACGGCACCATGAACGGCATGCTCCGCGCCTAGGCCCCCTCCGCCGGGGGACCGCACTCGCCCCGCCCAGGGAGGTACGGCCGGGCGATCGCTTCGACACTGGCGGCATGAAGCCGTATCGAGCCCGCGAACGTCCGGCCGCGACGCTCCGAGTGGGGGAACCGGTGCGAGGCGCCCGCGATGTGCCGGCGATGTCCAGACCCCGCTTCTGGATCGCCTCCGCCGTGATGATGGAGACCGGCTTCATCCCCTATGTCGACTCGATCGAGGCGTTCTGCGGCGGTGCGTCGCGCAGCATGCAGGTGAGCCGCGCGGTGCACACGCGGCGGCCGTCCTCGTCGGAGACGGTGATCTCGTATGTGGCCGTGGAGCGGCCCCGGTGGAGCGGGACGGCCTCGCCGGTGACCGCGCCCGACCGGACGGCCCGATGGTGGGTCGCGTTCAGGTCCACGCCGACGGCGATCCTCCGCGGCCCGCCGTGGAGCATCGCGCCGATCGTGCCGAGTGTCTCGGCCAGGACGGCGGAGGCACCGCCGTGGAGGAGCCCGTACGGCTGTGTGTTGCCCTCGACCGGCATCGTCCCGGTGACGCGATCGGGCTCGGCGTGGAGGATCTCGATCCCCATCCGGTCGCCCAGCGTGCCGCCCGAGAACAGCGCTTCGAGGTCGATGCCGAGCCCGGCGAACTCCTCGAGGACCTCGGGGGAGAAGATGCTGCCGCGTGGAATGTTGCTCATGTCAAGCGCTCCGATCCTGTTCCCGCCTAGCTTAGGCTCGCTCGCCGGCGGCCGCAGCGATGCCGAGCCCGATGAGCGAACCGCCGCCGACCCGGGCGAGCACTCGCTTGGGCCGAGGCGCGTTGAGCATGTCGCGTGCGGCGGAGGCCGCCAGGCCCCACGTCGAGTCGCACACCGCGGCCAGCGCCGCGAAGATCCCGCCGAGCACGAGCATCTGGAGCATGGCCGAGCCGGTTTCGGGGTTCACGAACTGCGGCAGGATCGCCAGGAAGAACAGGATCGCCTTGGGGTTGAGCACGCCCACCAGGAAGCCCTCGAACAGCGGCAGCGCCGTGCGCCGCGGCCCCGTCTCCGCCGCCTCGGGCACCCGCAGCATGCCCTTGCGGTCGCGCAAGGCCTTGACGCCCAGATAGATCAGATACGCCGCACCGGCGTACTTCACGATGCCGTAGGCCAGCGTCGACTGCTGGATGACCGCGCCGAGGCCGACGGCGACCAGCGCGGCGGCGGTGAATGCCCCGACGCAGTTTCCGAGCGCGGTGAGCACGGCCTTGCGGCGCCCGTAGGCGAGCGCGCGGCCGACGATGAACATGACGCTCGGGCCGGGAATGAGAATGATGACGAGCGAGGCGACGATGAACGCCAGCAGTTGACCACCGGAAGGCATGCTCGCATCCAACCACCGTCAACGCCCGAGGTCAACCGTGTTCCTCTACGCCTCGAGCGCCCGCGACACCCGCTTGCTCCGATACGCTCCCAGGACTCCCGCGGCCCCTCGGCGGGACGAGCAGACACAGCCACCCGCGTCCCATCGGACATGAGTGGCTGTGGCCGTTGGAGTCCCAGTTCAGGACTGGACGGTGAAGCTGAGCGCGTTGCTCTCCCCGCCGTCGTTGGACACCCGGATCTGTCCGTTGCCGGTGGGAAGTCGCCTAGGGACGCGCACCTTCAGGCCGTTGTCGTCCGAGTGGTGGACGATCTCGGCGGTTTCGGAATCGTGCCCGACCGTAATGGTGCATTTGGCCACCGATGCCAGGTGACCGCCCCTGATGGTGATGGTGTCACCGGCCTTGCCGTAGTCAGGCGTCACCTCATTGAGGTTCGGCGCCGGAAAGGTGTACTCTTCCTCGGCTATCGGCTTCTGCTGTGAAATTGCCATCTTCTACCCCCGTGATGGATGGCGGACTCTGGGCGATCCGCAGAGTCGTTCACATCGAAGTCTGAGGGATGCGGAAGTCGGCGTGGCCGGATTCAGGATGCTGGAGCTGTCGGAAGGTCGACACAACGACCTGGCGCTGGGGTCCTCAGCCCGGCCGCAGCCGGTAGTGGTAGGCGCCGACCTCGGCGAAACCCGCCCGCTCGTACAGGCGCATCGCGGCGAAGTTGTCGCTCTCCACCTGGAGGAACATCCATTCCGCCCCGTTTGCGCCGGCCCAGTCGGCCAGCGCCGCAAGCACACTGCGCGCCGCGCCCTTCCCTCGTGCCGGTGGTGGCGTCGCCATGCCGTACACGCCCGCCCAACCGTCGTCGGCCACCGCGCGACCCACCGCGACGGCCTGGTCGCCGGCGAACGCCCTGGCGTAGCCTGACGGCGCCGCGACGCGCCCGAGGAGATCCCACTCGGCTCCGACATCGCCGCTCGTGCCGTGCACGCCGAGCCACGTGTCGAACCATTCGCGGCGCAAGCGGTCCTCCACCGTAGCGCGCAACGGGCTCGGCCCGAGTCGTTCCCGGACCGCTGCCGTCGGCGACGCCCGCAAGGAGATCGGCCCGGATCGGCGATAGCCGCGATCGTCGAGCAGCGCGTCGAGCCCCTCGGCGCACACCCCCGGCGTGATCTGGAAGCGGGTGCGCTCGCCGCGGTCGGCGTAGAACCGTTCGGCCGCAGCGACGCTCGACTCCAAGTCTTCGACGCCGCCGTGGGGGAGCACCGTGCCGACCCACCACGAGCAGCGCGGCGCGTGGCGCAGCAACCACCCTCCGGCGGTCTCCACGCGCTCGGCCGGCATGGCCCTGGCCGCCCGTTCCTGCAATGCCTTGATCGTCTGCGCTTCCATGCCGCACAAGATTATGCTCGGGAAATGGACACACCGAACCTCACAGTGACAGCGGTGACCGTCATGACCCCCGATCCGCGAGCCACGGCCGCTTTCTATTCGCGGCTGCTCGACCGGCCGATCAGTGCGGTCGAGGGCCCGGCACCGGGCGAACCCGAAGAGGCCGGCTGGGTGCTGGTCCGCGCCCCCGAAGGCAGCGGCGAGACGACGCTGAACTTCGAGTACGAGCGCGAATGGCGGCCGCCGGCATGGCCGGCGGAGCCGGGACGGCAGACGGCCACGCAGCACCTCGACATCCGCGTGCGGGATCTCGAGGCGGCCGTCGAGCAGGCCCTCGCTGCGGGCGCGCGGCTGGCGCCGTTCCAGCCGCAGGACGACGTCCGCGTCATGTTCGATCCGGTCGGCCACCCGTTCTGCCTGTTCGTCCAGGATTGACGCGGTCAGACGGCGACGACCTGGAGACCTGGCCGTCCTCGGCGAGAGCCTTGAACTCCAGGGCGTTCCCGGTCGCATCGAGCAGGGACATCGTGTGGAAGTCCCGAACGGTCGGGGTCAGTTTGAAGTGGGGGAGGGGCACGTCGTGGCCGTCGACCGGGCTGTGGATGTGCTCGGAGCCGCTGGCGGCCGAGCGCGTGACGAACTGGTGGCCCCTGATGCTCCAGCCAACCGATGTGTCGGCGTAGCGCCTTGACCTGGAGTGCGCTCCAAGTCTTAGCGTGGGTCCCATGATGCGACGAACACTAGGAAAGTCCGGGATCGAAGTCAGCGCCGTCGGCATGGGCTGCTGGGCGATCGGCGGGCCCTTCTACGCCGGGGACGAGCCGGTCGGCTGGGGCGAGGTCGACGACGAGGAGTCGATCCGCGCCGTCCACCGCGCGCTCGAACTCGGCGTGGACTTCTTCGACACCGCCGACGTCTACGGCGCCGGCCACAGCGAGCGCGTCCTCGCCCGCGCCCTGGCCGGTCGCCGCGAGCAGGTCGTCATCGCGACCAAGTGGGGCAACCGCTTCGACGAGGGCACCAAGACCATCACCGGTGCCGGTGACGACCCCGATCACCTGCGCGAGGCCGTGACCGCCTCGCTGCGACGACTCGACACCGACTACATCGACCTCTACCAGCTCCACCTGGGCGACCTCGCCATCGACAAGGCCGCCGAACTGCTCGGCGTCCTTGAGGAACTGGTCGCGGAGGGCAAGATCCGCTGGTACGGCTGGAGCACCGACTTCCCCGACCGGGCCGAGGCGTGGGGGACCGGCGGCGAGCACTGCACCGCGATCCAGCACGACTTCTCCCTGATGCGCGGCGAAAGGCCCGAGGTCCTGGAGGTCTGCGAGCGCCTCGGGCTCGCGAGCGTCAACCGCGGGCCGCTCGCCATGGGCCTCTTGACCGGCAAGTACGGCGCGGACACCCGTGTCGGGCCGAAGGACGTGCGCGGCAGCGGCGTGCCGTGGATGGTGCTGTTCAAGGACGGCAGGCCCGCGCCCGAATACCTCGCCCGCCTCGAGGCCGTCCGCGAGGTCCTCACCGCCGACGGGCGCACCCTCGCTCAGGGCGCACTCGGCTGGCTGTGGGCCGTCAGCGACGCGACGATCCCGATCCCCGGCTGCCGCACCGTCACCCAGGTCGAGGAGAACGCCGGCTCGCTCCAGAAGGGACCGCTCACCCGAGAGCAGGTCAAGGAGATCGCAACGCTGCTCGAGGCTTGATCCGTCCGCGTGGGCCGGACCGGCTCACGCGGACGCCCGCTGCTCGCCGGAAGCGTCGAGCAGCGTCTCCGCCGCCGCGCGCGCTTGCGCGGCGGTCTGCGGGCCGCCCGCGATCGCGGCCGCCGTCTGGGCGCCCTCGACGAGGATCGTGATCTGCTCGGCGACCGCCTCCGGAGCGCCGATCTCGCGCACCAGGTCGGCGACGTAGTCGGCGAACGCCTGCTTCTGCTCGCGCACGGCCCGCGTCACGCCCGACGAGGCCGCGCTGAGCTCGCCGAAGACGTTGATGAACGCGCAGCCGTGGAAGTCGGGTTCGCGGAACCAGGCGTCCAGGAAGTCGAAGATCGACAGCAGCTTTTCACGCGCCGTTCGCGCATTCTCAGCGCTGGCGGCTATGCCCGTGTTCCACTGTTCCCGACGGTGCTCCAGTACCGCGACGATGAGGTCGTCCTTCGAGGGGAACAACGAATAGATGCGCTTGAGCGAGACCCCGGCCTCGCCGCGCACCGCGTCCATTCCCACCGCCTGGACGCCTCGTGTGTAGAACAACCGGTCAGCGGCGCCCACGACCCGGCTCCGGGCTTCCGTGGCGTCCATCATAGTCAAACTCCTTGCGCTGAGAACGATCGTTCTCTATCGTAGACCATACACCGGAGAACGATCGTTCTCCTAACTGAAAGGATCATCGTCATGGCCGCCATCACCGTCGGAGCCGAGAACAGCACTCCCGTCGAGCTCTACTACGAAGACCACGGCGCCGGGCAGCCGGTCGTCCTCATTCACGGCTACCCGCTCACCGGCCACAGCTGGGAACTCCAGTCCCGGGAACTCATCGACGCCGGCTACCGCGTCATCACCTACGACCGCCGCGGCTTCGGCCAGTCGAGCAAGGTCGGCGAGGGCTACGACTACGACACCTTCGCCGCCGATCTCAACACGCTGCTGGAGACCCTCGACCTGCGCGATGTCATCCTGGTCGGCTTCTCCATGGGCACCGGCGAACTCGCCCGCTATGTCAAGAACCACGGCCACGAGCGCGTCGCCAAGCTCGCCTTCCTCGCCTCGCTCGAGCCCTTCCTCGTCCGGCGCGAGGACAACCCCGAAGGCGTCCCGCGCGAGGTCTTCGACGGCATCGAGCAGGCGGCCCGAAGCGACCGCTACGCCTGGTTCACCCAGTTCTACCAGGACTTCTACAACCTTGACGAAACCCTTGGCAGCAGGATCAGCCAGGAGGTCGTCACCGCGAACTGGAACACCGCCACCGTCTCGGCGCCCGTCGCCGCGTACGCGGTGGTGTCCAGCTGGATCGAGGACTTCCGCGACGACGTCGCCGCGGTCCGCGCCTCGGGCAAGCCCTCGCTCATCCTGCACGGCACCAAGGACAACATCCTGCCGATCGACGTCACCGGCCGGCGCTTCCACAATGCCTTCCCTGAGGCGGAGTACGTCGAGGTCGAAGGCGCCCCGCACGGCCTGCTGTGGACGCACGCCGCCGAGGTCAACAAGGCCCTGCTCGGTTTCGTCCGCGGCTGAGCGAGAACCGACCGCGGG